>NZ_FTPR01000003.1 GCF_900156505.1 Yoonia rosea
ACAAAGTTCGAGGCAGAAGCCTATATTCTGACCAAGGAAGAGGGTGGTCGTCACACACCATTCTTCGCGAACTACCGTCCACAGTTCTACTTCCGCACAACTGACGTCACAGGCACAGTTGTTCTGCCAGAAGGCACCGAAATGGTGATGCCGGGCGACAACCTGAAGTTCAACGTCGAGCTGATCGCACCGATCGCGATGGAAGACGGCCTGCGCTTCGCGATCCGCGAAGGCGGCCGCACAGTCGGCGCCGGTGTTGTATCAAAGATTGTTGAATAACAATCTTTGAAGTGGGTGGCAGGTGATTGCGTAGCAATCGCCGAGAACCCACAACGGTAAAACAAACGAAAGGCCGCTTCGGAAACGAGGCGGCCTTTTGGTTTGAGAAAATGAACGAAGTATGGCAACTATCTCTGGAGTTGTGGGGCAGGAACGTAAGTAAGACAAATACGTGCACTTTGAATCAGGTCTTTAAAATTGAAAAAAACAGGTTACGAATTTAATCATTTTCCGGCAGGTTTAGCTGCTGGAACAATTTTGACAATTTCGTTCTTTTGGGTGCTTGATGCTTCTGTTGGCTCGGTCGTACAAGAAAATCTGGTTCAATTTTGTACTATCGGAGCGACACTTCTTGCAGCCGGTGTAGCATACGGTGGAATTTTACATCAAATCAAACATCAAGCTTTGATTGCAGAGACCATTCGAATTGGAGAACTGGAAGCTGAAAGGGCAGTCTTGCCGCTTGCTCTTAGTCGAGTATGTGAAATTTCGATCAGGGGAATGCAAGACATTGTTGGGCATGCAAAAGTTGCTGATCCGCTTGCACGCGTAGATATGGTTCTTGAAACGACCCATATTGAAAGCATTAAAGCCACTATACGCGTGAGCAATGCGGAAGTCTCGGCTAGACTACAGGCAATATTGCGAGGCTATCAGGTCGCTCTGGCAAGTGTTGATTGGGAGGATTTGACACAGCCATTGAGTGTCGCGCCCAACGAACAGAACCCCGACAGTTATACAAGGATATCACTTTGTTACCGCTGGGCTCTACTCTATTCTCTGGCGGAGAGCCTGTTTGATTTTGCGAGAGGTGGCGAACTAGATCTCACAGAAGCCTTCCCAAATGTAAGAATGTTCTCTGCAGCACGGTTTGCAGGTATTCACCCGCCTCAATACACCGATTTTGAAGGTTTTTTTAAGCGAGCAATCGAAAGAGATCGTATGCGAACAATACCAACCTTTTTCCTTAGGCAGTGAGCCAAACCCCCTTTACACACTCCCCGACTCCCCCTATACGCCCGCTATCCAACAAGGGTGCGCTTTGCGTGCCCTTTATATATTGGACAAATAAAGACGCGATGAGGGCTTTGGATGAGCCGTGGTCCTCCTCTCCGATCTAGGCCCTAATCAAAGGGTGATGACATGGCAGCCAGCCAAAACATCCGTATTCGCCTGAAGGCTTTTGATTTCCGCGTCCTTGATGCAAGCACCGCAGAAATCGTTAGCACAGCAAAGCGCACTGGCGCATCTGTGCGTGGACCGATCCCACTTCCAAACAAGATCGAAAAGTTCACTGTTCTGCGTGGCCCACACGTTGACAAGAAATCCCGCGATCAGTTCGAGATCCGCACGCACAAGCGCCTTCTCGACATCATCGACCCAACACCACAGACAGTAGACGCGCTGATGAAGCTCGACCTGGCTGCCGGTGTTGACGTCCAGATTTCTGTATAAGGAGTAGATCATATGCTCCGTACAGGACTTATCGCAAAGAAAGTCGGCATGACCCGACTGTTCATGGAAGACGGTCGTCAGATCCCTGTGACTGTGCTTGCTCTTGAGAACCTGCAGGTTGTTGCGCAGCGTACGCCTGAGACAAACGGCTACACAGCTGTTCAGTTGGGTGCAGGCAATGCCAAAGCCAAACGCACATCCAAAGCGATGCGCGGCCACTTTGCTGCGGCCAAGGTAGAACCCAAGCGCAAGGTCGCCGAGTTCCGCGTTGCCCCAGAGAACATGATCAATGTCGGTGAAACACTGACAGCGAACCACTACTTCGAAGGTCAGTATGTTGACGTCTCCGGCACATCTATCGGTAAAGGTTTTGCCGGTGCGATGAAGCGTCACAACTTTGGCGGTTTGCGCGCGACACACGGTGTGTCCGTGTCGCACCGTTCACACGGTTCAACTGGCCAGTGTCAGGATCCGGGCAAGGTTTTCAAAGGCAAGAAAATGGCCGGCCACATGGGTTCCGCCCGCGTGACCACACAGAACCTGCAAGTTGTAAAAACAGATGCTGACCGTGGTGTCATCATGGTCAAAGGCGCTGTTCCTGGTTCCAAAGGTGGCTGGGTCACAATCAAGGATGCGGTTAAGAAACCGACACCCGAGAACGTGATCTACCCTGCTGGCCTGCAGTCCATGGACGAAGAAGCCAAGCGTCTGTCTGAAGAAGCTGCTGCCGCCGCTGCTGCTGAAGAAGCTGCTGCCGCAAAGGCCGCCGCCGAGGCAGAACAGGCCGCGCTGGAAGCTGCTGAAGCAGAAGCTGCAAATGAAGCCCCGGCAGAAGATGCCGCACCAGAAGAAGGTGAGAAATAATGAAGGCTGATGCAATCAAACTGGACGGCAAGGCAGCTGGTTCCGTCGAACTGAACGACGAGATCTT
Source organism: Yoonia rosea (assembly GCF_900156505.1). NCBI lineage: Bacteria > Pseudomonadati > Pseudomonadota > Alphaproteobacteria > Rhodobacterales > Paracoccaceae > Yoonia > Yoonia rosea. The sequence goes on from NZ_FTPR01000003.1 coordinate 2,666, forward strand.
CGGTCTTGAGCCGCGCAAGGACATCTTGCACCGCGTCGTTCGCTGGCAGCGCAACAAGGCAATGGCAGGTACACACGATGTGCTGGGTCGTTCCGAGGTGAGCTATTCCACCAAGAAGATCTATCGCCAAAAGGGCACCGGTGGCGCACGTCACGGGTCGCGCGGCGCGCCGATCTTCCGTTCGGGTGGTATCTACAAGGGGCCAACACCCCGTAGCCACGCGCATGATCTGCCCAAGAAGTTCCGCAAGCTTGGTCTCAAGCACGCCCTGTCCGCGAAAGTGGCCGCAGGCGAGCTGGTGATCGTTGACACCATCGAAGTCAAAGACGCCAAGACCGGTGCGCTGGCCAAAATGGTCGGTTCATTGGGCTGGAAGCGTGCGCTGATCATCGACGGTGCCGAAGTGAACGAGAACTTCAAGAAGGCAGCCGCCAACATCACAACCATTAACGTTCTGCCATCCATGGGCGCGAACGTTTACGACATCCTCAAGTCGGACACACTCGTCCTGACCAAAGCTGGTGTCGAAGCTCTGGAGGCCCGTTTGTCATGAACGCCAAGGCAGAACACTACGACGTGATCCGCAAGCCGATCATCACCGAGAAAGCAACGATGGCCTCTGAAGCCAATGCAGTTGTTTTCGAAGTGGCAATCGACGCGAACAAACCGATGATCAAAGAAGCTGTTGAAAGCCTCTTTGGTGTCAAGGTCAAAGCGGTCAACACATCGATCACCAAAGGTAAAGTGAAGCGCTTCCGCGGCTCGCTGGGCACACGTAAAGACGTGAAAAAAGCCTATGTGACGCTCGAAGAAGGCAACACAATCGACGTGAGCACCGGTCTGTAAGATCGGTTCGCGATGAAGTTAGAAAGGCCCTCGCAGTGCGGGGGCCTTTTTGTTCGGGGGCGGGGAGTCAGGGCAGCGAACCCAAGCGCGAGGGCCAGCGGCGGCCCGTGGGTTGGCATCGGCAACGTCGTTGTCGCGCAATTTATGCCAGCCAGTCATGCCGAAAAATCGCGATGCGCGTGACGCTGTCAAAGCGCCAACCCGCCAGACGATGTGAACAGTAAACTAGATGCAGAGTTGCACAGATCCATCCAGAGCAGGTAGGGGTGAAGTCATGGGCGATCGAGCGATAATTAGAAACCGGACGAACCACCGCCAAATCCACTAATAGTGGTCTGAGCTATTCCAGTTAGGAAAGTCACGGCTAACAGAAGCCAGACTGATGGCTCAATCAGCAGGAACTGCCGAGTGACTAGTCCCAGTGTCCGATCATAGGTGCGTGATGAGAATATGTAAGAATCTAAGAAGCTTTGCCTTCCAGAGTAGCTTGAAAGAGCGATGAGAATATCTTGGCTAAATTGGACTTCTCTTATGCGTGAAACCGCAAGGATCGACCATAGCAGCCACAGCAAGAGGAGGGGGATGAGAAAAGAAATTTCAGAGTACCCAACAGTACTCGCATAAATCGTCCCAAGAAAAACCAACCTGATTACAAGAGAAGTCACGTGAAAGCTGACAAGGGAGACCGTCAGTTTGAGATTTATCTGATTGGCAAAGTGAGAAAGGTCGCTACGCTCTTCAGAACTAGCCGCTGCGAACCCCTCTACCAGTTTGCGCTCGTCATGACTAAGCTGCTTTTCTTCCATTTCTCGCCAATGCCTTTGCCATTTCTTCTACAACTGAGTTTGCAGTTTTCTCGTTCACATCACCTTCTAAAAAGGAGCAGTCCAGTATCGGCATCTTAACTATCGCCTTGCTCACCCTCTCATTTGTGAGCCATTCGCGGAACTTAGGCTTAATGCCTGCCTTGTGTTTCTTGACTGTCGAACGTGCACGCAAATCTGTCTTACTAATAACAACAAAGCACTTTTCCAACAATGAAGCCACAGTTCGTTGGTCTTGATCAGCAAGCTTCTGACAGAAAAAGTCCAACCAACTCTCAATGGAATACCCGCCGGATTCCTGTGCTTTCAATGGATCGGAAACAGAAAACATCAGTATGACCATGCTGGGCTTTAGGCGAACAAGCTCCGCTGCAGCGGCAGACGGGCCATCGTGGCCGGCAGTGTCAATTATCGAACTCACACTGAATTCAAGCTGTGATTGCGCACCCACCTTGACCCTAAAAACCCTATGGGCTGTTTCTGTTCTAGTTGTTTGCGGGATACTAATGTCCTTCTTGACATGGCTGCCCCACCGCAAGAATTCGATAAAGCTTGTCTTGGCGGAGCCCGGTGGGCCTAACACTAGAACTTTCTGTCCGGCAAATTTTGTTACAGCCCAACTTAAGGCCTTCGGACCCTCGCGGACCAACATTCTACTTGTTACGCCTAAGACCGCTGAACCGCCATCGATTGTCAAATCATTATTCCCCAAATCACTTGCTTTTTCTTCCAATTCACCCGCCTCCAATATCATCAATAACGGTAGTCTCTCTAATTTACCGCTGCAATCTTTAGTTGCTTAGATTCATCTTGCTATCGTAATCTAAATCGGTGGTCTGTTCACTAGAAGCCCCCTTGCCACCCACACCCCTCCCCGCTATACGCCCCCAATCACTTGACCTCGGGATTCGTTCCGGGGTCTTTGTGGTATATCTATGGGCACCTACGGGGGCCTCTCACATCAGGGTTCCGCAAGGGGCCCGCCAAGCAAACGGAAGAAGCTAACATGGCACTCAAGTCGTACAAACCGACGACGCCGGGCCAGCGTGGGCTGGTGCTGATCGACCGTTCGGAGCTTTGGAAAGGACGTCCTGTCAAGTCTCTCACTGAGGGTCTGACAAAATCGGGCGGCCGGAACAACACCGGACGGATCACTATGCGTCGTATTGGTGGGGGCGCAAAGCGTCTTTACCGCATCGTCGATTTCAAGCGTAACAAGCTGGATATGCCTGCTGTTGTCGCACGGATCGAATATGACCCGAACCGCACCGCATTTATCGCGCTGATCCAGTACGAAGACGGTACACAGAATTACATCCTTGCCCCACAGCGTTTGGCTGTAGGTGACAAGGTGATCGCATCCGCCAAGGCCGACATTAAGCCTGGCAACGCAATGCCCTTCAGCGGCATGCCTATCGGCACGATCGTTCACAACATCGAAATGAAAGCGGGCAAAGGCGGCCAGATCGCCCGTGCAGCCGGTACTTACGCCCAGTTCGTTGGTCGTGACGGTGGCTACGCGCAGGTCCGCTTGTCATCCGGTGAATTGCGCCTGATCCGTCAGGAATGCATGGCCACTGTCGGTGCTGTGTCTAACGCAGACCACTCGAACCAGAACTTCGGTAAAGCAGGCCGTATGCGTCACAAGGGCATCCGCCCATCTGTGCGTGGTGTTGCCATGAACCCGATCGACCACCCGCACGGTGGTGGTGAAGGCCGGACATCTGGTGGTCGTACGCCTGTGACACCTTGGGGTAAAGACACCAAGGGCAAGCGTACCCGTAACAAGAACAAAGCGTCGCAGAGCCTTATCATCCGCTCGCGTCACGCCAAGAAGAAGGGTCGTTAATTATGGCTCGTTCCGTATGGAAAGGTCCCTTTGTGGATGCCTACGTCTTGAAAAAGGCAGAAGCATCGCGCGAAAGCGGCCGCAACGAAGTGATCAAAATCTGGTCGCGTCGTTCGACAATCCTGCCTCAGTTCGTTGGTCTCACCTTTGGTGTTTACAACGGCAAGAAGCACATCCCTGTTAACGTCACAGAAGACATGATCGGTCAGAAGTTCGGTGAATACTCACCAACCCGCACCTATTACGGTCACGCTGCTGACAAAAAAGCGAAGCGGAAATAAGCCATGAGCAAGGATAAGAATCCCCGCCGCGTGGCCGATAACGAAGCAATGGCAAAACTGCGCATGCTTCGCACGTCCCCGCAAAAGCTGAACCTCGTTGCTGGCCTGATCCGTGGCAAGAAAGTCGAGCAGGCGCTGACTGACCTGACTTTCTCGAAAAAGCGGATTTCGGACGACGTGAAGAAGTGTCTTCAGTCGGCCATCGCCAACGCCGAGAACAACCACAACCTTGACGTCGATGAACTGGTCGTCGCAGAGGCTTATGTCGGTAAGAACCTGACCATGAAGCGCGGTCGCCCACGGGCACGTGGCCGTTTTGGTAAGATCATCAAGCCGTTTGCAGAGATCACCATCAAGGTGCGTCAAGTTGAGGAGCAATCATAATGGGTAACAAAGTAAACCCGATCGGTATGCGTCTTCAGGTCAACCGCACCTGGGATAGCCGCTGGTACGCTGATACCAAAGACTATGGCGACCTCCTGCTGGAAGACCTCAAGATCAAGGCTTTCATCAAGAAAGAATGCGCACAGTCCGGCGTCAGCCGCGTGATCATCGAGCGTCCGCACAAAAAGTGCCGCGTCACGATCCACGCAGCACGTCCCGGTGTGATCATCGGCAAGAAAGGTGCAGACATCGAAGGTCTGCGCAAAAAGCTTGCTGCGCTGACCGCATCCGAGCTGCACCTGAACATCGTTGAAGTCCGCAAGCCAGAGCTTGACGCAGCCTTGGTTGCCGAAAGCATTGGTCAGCAGCTTGAGCGTCGTGTGTCCTTCCGTCGCGCAATGAAGCGTGCGGTTCAGAACGCCATGCGCATGGGCGCCCTGGGTATCCGGGTCAACCTTGCCGGTCGTCTGGGCGGTGCTGAAATTGCACGGACAGAATGGTACCGCGAAGGTCGTGTGCCGCTGCACACGCTGCGCGCCGACATCGACTATGCACTGTATGAGGCGATGACGCCTTATGGGATCATCGGCATCAAGGTCTTCATCTACAAAGGTGAGATCATGGAGCACGATCCATCAGCGCACGACCGTAAACATGCTGAGCTGCAAGAGGGCGCTGTCCCTCGCGGCCCACGTCGCTAAGGAGCTGATGATATGCTGCAACCAAAGCGTACAAAACACCGCAAGCTGCACAAAGGCCGTATTCGTGGTGAAGCAAAGGGCGGGTCTGACCTGAACTTTGGCACCTACGGCCTGAAGGCGATCGAGCCTGAGCGTATCACTGCGCGCCAGATCGAAGCTGCACGTCGTGCCATGACACGTCACATGAAGCGTCAGGGCCGTGTCTGGATCCGTATTTTCCCGGATCTGCCTGTTACCTCGAAGCCCATCGAAGTACGTATGGGTAAAGGTAAAGGTTCCATCGATTTTTGGGCATGCAAGGTCAAACCAGGCCGCGTGATGTTCGAAATCGACGGCGTGACCGAAGTGGTCGCACGTGAGGCTCTGCGCCTTGCTGCGATGAAGCTGCCGATCAAGACACGGACCGTGGTTCGCGAAGATTGGTAAACTGTCAAATCCGTAGGATTTGACGGGGTACGGTGTAGCAAATTTGCAAGGCAAACGCGCGGGCCGCACACTGCAGAGATAAAGAAGCCCCTGCCGAGAGATCGGCGGGGGCTTTTTATGGTCAGGTGGGAGACTTGAGCCGGAGTTGAAACAGTTGACTTAGGTTAGCCCACTTCTTCCAGATGGTTCTCGATATGCAGCAAATGCGCTTTGCCAAATTGCGTTTTGCTCAACCCGCCGTAGGCAAAATGCGGTTGCATCGGCCCTTCAAAATCCCGGAAGGTTTCGAGCGACGACCAGAGTCGCCCCAACCCCTCTGAAGCGCTGATTTCGGCCACGACTTCGCCGGGGATCGGCTCGTTTAGCCCATGTGACATCTTTCCCTTGGCTGAAAACACCTTGAAAGCAAGCGTTCCCACCGTCGCCTGAAACAGCTTGGGTTTCTGCACAGGGTAACCGTGCATCGAAAACTCCACCCCTTGGGCGAGGTGGCTAAACATCCGCCCCAATCCCCAGTCACCGCGACTCTCGATGGCCGAGAGGTCCAGCCCCTCCAGCCGTTTGAATGCAAGGTCGATGTCCGACATATCGTTACTCCCACTTATAATTAAAACTCACCGATATCCGTTCTTCTTCAGACATATTCATCGGCACCTCGTGCCGTAGCCAGCTTTCCCAGAGCAGCACATCACCGACCTCTGGTTTCGCATAAAAGAAAGTCCGCAGCTCGTCGCGCGCGTCTTTCATGCGTGTGGGTGCGGCCATCATCATGGCAAGGCGGGGGTCTTCGAATTTGATCGCACTCGCGCCGTCCGGCATCGCGACGTAGGTTGTGCCGCTGATCACCGAATGGGGGTGGATATGGCCGGTGTGGATGCCGCCCTCGGGAAGGATGTTGATCCAGATATCCTCAAGCTGCAGTTTCTTGTCACCCAGATCGAAGGCGAGGTCCTTGGCGAAGGCCGCGACATGGGCGTCGAGGACCGCGACCAGATCTTTGAAGATCGGGAACCGCCACGGCAGGTCGCTGAGCGAGGCATAAGAGGTATAGCCCGGATACCCGTGCTCTTCGCACCAGTCTTGGCCGGCTTCGTCATCATCCGCGATGACAAGGCAGGAGTTCTCAAGCTCGGCAGGGTCAACGGGCGCGCCATGCTCGGAGAGTTTGGCGTGATACAGGCGGGTCGCGAAGAGGGATTTAATTTCTGTCATACAGGTGTCTTAGCGCAGGCATTGTGGTAGTGCGAGAACAAGATGCGTCAGGCGCTGCAACTCTTTGTCTGCAAGGGGTTGCTTTGTGTAGCGATGGGGTCTAAACGGCGCACTTCTACCCCCACTCCATCGGGAATCGGGTGACGTTTCGTACGGCCCGCCGATGATGTTGAAAAAGGAATATGGCATGAACGCCAATGAACTGCGGGCCAAGACGCCCGACCAGCTCCGTGAAGAGCTGGTGAACCTGAAAAAAGAATCCTTCAATCTGCGCTTTCAGCAGGCCACTGGCCAGTTGGAAAACACAGCAGGCATCCGTGCGGCACGCCGCAACGCTGCCAAGGTAAAAACAATTCTGAACGAAAAGGCCGCTGCTGCGGCATCGGAGGCTTAATCCATGCCTAAGCGTATCCTGCAAGGGGTTGTGACAAGCAACCAGAACGCCCAGACCGTCACTGTATCGGTCGAGCGCCGTTTCAAGCACCCGCTGCTTCAGAAAACTGTTCGTAAGTCCAAGAAGTACCGGGCACATGACGAGCAAAATGCTTTCAACGTTGGCGATACCGTCCGTATTCAGGAATGTGCGCCGAAATCGAAAACCAAACGCTGGGAGGTTATTGCTTCTTAAGCAATAGCACCCGGTTCAAACGAAACCCTGGGCCCCCGGACGGAAATCGGGACTTGCTCATAGGTCGGAAAAGGAAACCAAATGATCCAGATGCAGACCAATCTGGATGTTGCTGACAACAGCGGCGCTCGCCGTGTTCAGTGCATCAAGGTTCTGGGTGGTTCTCACCGTCGTTACGCCAGTGTTGGAGACATCATTGTTGTTTCGGTGAAAGAGGCCATTCCACGCGGTCGCGTAAAGAAGGGTGACGTCCGTAAGGCCGTCGTCGTACGCACCGCCAAAGAAGTACGCCGCGACGATGGCACAGCCATCCGTTTTGACAGCAACGCTGCTGTCATCCTCAACAACAACAACGAGCCGATCGGTACACGTATCTTTGGCCCAGTTGTTCGTGAGTTGCGCGCAAAGAACTTCATGAAAATCATCTCACTCGCTCCGGAGGTGCTGTAACCATGGCTGCGAAACTCCGTAAAGGTGACGAAGTGATCGTCCTTGCCGGTAAGGATAAGGGTAAGAAGGGCACAATCAGCTCTGTTGACCCCAAGTCCGGCAAAGCTGTTGTCGATGGCATCAATGTTGCTGTGCGTCACCAGAAGCAAACACAAGCGACACAGGGTGGCCGCACGCCAAAGGCGATGCCGATCCAGCTGTCCAACCTCGCGATCGTTGACAAGAATGGCAAAGCGACCCGTGTTGGCTTCCGTATGGATGGCGACAACAAGGTGCGTTTCGCCAAGACAACAGGGGATGTGATCTGATGCTTGATACTGCAAACTATACCCCCCGTCTCAAGGACCTCTACAAGGCCACCATCCGTGGTGCCCTGAAAGAAGAGTTCGGTTACAAAAACGAGATGCAGATCCCGAAGCTGGACAAAATTGTCCTGAACATCGGCTGCGGTGCAGAAGCTGTCCGTGACAGCAAGAAAGCAAAAACCGCGCAGGAAGATCTGACAACAATCGCCGGTCAGAAGGCCATGACAACACACGCCAAGAAATCCATCGCTGGTTTCCGCGTCCGTGAAGACATGCCGCTGGGTGCAAAGGTAACTTTGCGTGGCGACCGTATGTACGAATTCCTTGATCGTCTGATCACTGTTGCAATGCCACGTATCCGCGACTTCCGCGGCGTATCCGGCAAATCCTTCGACGGCCGCGGCAACTATGCCACCGGTATCAAAGAGCACCTGATCTTCCCAGAAATCAACTTCGACAAGATCGATGAGAACTGGGGCATGGACATCGTGATCTGCACAACAGCGAACACTGACGCTGAAGCAAAGGCACTGTTGAAGCACTTCAACATGCCGTTCAACAGCTAAGCGCCAGGGAGATTTAGAGATGGCTAAGAAATCCATGATCGCACGCGAAGTGAAGCGTGAAAAGCTGGTCAAGCAGTATGCCGAAAAGCGTGCCGCCTTGAAGGCAATCATCAACAACAAAGAGATCGCTGTAGAAGAGCGGTTCAAGGCAACTCTTGAACTTGCGAAACTGCCACGGAACTCTTCTGCAACGCGTTTGCACAACCGTTGCCAGCTGACCGGGCGTCCACACGCCTATTACCGCAAACTCAAGATCAGCCGGATCGCGCTGCGGGACCTTGGTTCCAATGGCGAAATCCCCGGCATGGTCAAGTCTAGCTGGTAAGGAGCACATATTATGAATGATCCTATCGGTGATATGCTCACACGTATCCGCAACGGCCAGATGCGCGGTAAAGCGTCGGTGGAAACACCTGCGTCCAAACTGCGCGGTTGGGTGTTGGATGTGCTTTCCGACGAAGGCTACATCCGCGGCTACGAAAAGAAGGATGGCAAAGACGGCCACCCTGCTTTCAGCATCGAATTGAAGTATTACGAGGGTGACCCTGTCATTCGCGAAGTGAAGCGGGTTTCCAAGCCTGGCCGTCGCGTTTACCTGGGCGCCAATGACATCCCATCCGTCCGTCAGGGCCTGGGTGTGTCGATTGTCTCCACCTCACAAGGTGTGATGTCGGATGCCAAAGCACGGGCGGCCAATATTGGCGGCGAAGTGCTCTGCACTGTATTCTAAGGGGATATCATGTCTCGTATTGGTAAAAAACCGGTTGAGCTGCCCGCAGGCGTTACCGCCTCCGTGTCAGGCCAGACCGTTGAAGTGAAAGGCCCCAAGGGGACCCGTACCTTCAAAGCGACCGACGATGTCACCATCACTGTTGATGGCAATGTCGTGACTGTAGAACCACGCGGCAAATCCAAGCGTGCACGCCAGCAGTGGGGCATGAGCCGCACTATGGTTGCAAACTTGGCCACCGGCGTTTCCGAAGGCTTCAAGAAAGAGCTTGAGCTGTCGGGTGTTGGTTACCGTGCACAGATGCAGGGCAATGTCCTGAACCTGTCATTGGGCTACAGCCACGATGTTAAGTTTGAGGTGCCTGAGGGCGTCACGGTGACATCTGCAAAGCCAACTGAGATTCTTGTCGAAGGTATCGACGAGCAGCAGGTTGGTCAGGTTGCGGCGAATATTCGCGCTTGGCGTAAGCCCGAGCCCTACAAGGGCAAAGGGATTAAGTACAAAGGCGAATATATCTTCCGCAAAGAAGGTAAGAAAAAGTAAGGAACGCGATTATGGCAAACAGCAAGAGACAACTGTTTCTGAAGCGCCGCATGCGCGTTCGGAACAAACTTCGCAGCGTCACAGCCAACCAAGGCCGTGCACGTCTGTCGGTACACCGCTCGAACAAAAACATCAGCGCCCAGCTGATCGACGACGTCAACGGCGTAACACTCGCCTCAGCGTCTTCGCTCGAAAAGGACCTTGGTGTCGTTGGCAAGAACAACATCGAAGCCGCTGCGAAAGTGGGCGCTGCAATTGCAGAGCGCGCGAAGAAGGCCGGTGTCGAGGTTGCTTACTTCGACCGTGGCGGTTTCCTCTTTCACGGCAAGATCAAGGCTTTGGCCGAGGCAGCCCGTGAAGGTGGTCTGAAGATCTAACGGTGTGGGTGGGTTTTTGCCCACCCTACCAACCCCCTGTAGTGTGGGTGTAACCCACGCTCGATGATCCGGCGCCTATGGCGACCCGCGATTGGACAACGCCTTCGGGCAGTAAAACAAAGGACGCCATCAATGGCAGAACGTGAAAACCGCGGCCGCGGCCGCAACCGTGAAGAGCAAGCCCCAGAGTTTGCGGACCGTCTGGTCGCAATCAACCGGGTCTCGAAAACAGTTAAAGGCGGTAAGCGCTTTGGCTTCGCAGCACTTGTTGTTGTTGGCGACCAAAAAGGTCGTGTCGGCTTTGGCAAAGGGAAAGCCAAGGAAGTTCCTGAGGCGATCCGTAAAGCCACCGAGCAAGCCAAGCGCCAGATGATCCGCGTTGCACTGCGCGATGGCCGTACGCTGCACCACGATATCGAGGGCCGTCACGGCGCTGGTAAAGTCGTGATGCGCACAGCCCCAGTGGGTACCGGTATCATCGCCGGTGGTCCAATGCGTGCCGTGTTCGAAATGTTGGGTGTGCAGGATGTTGTATCCAAGTCGATCGGTTCGCAGAACCCTTACAACATGATCCGTGCCACCATGAACGGTCTGAGCAAAGAGCAATCCCCACGCAACGTCGCCCAGCGTCGTGGTAAGAAGGTTGCTGATATTCTGCCCAAGCGTGACGAAGCCCCAGCGGCCGAAGCACCTGCTGAAGCTGACGCGTAAGGAGAACTGACAGATGGCTAAAACAATCGTCGTCAAGCAGATCGGCTCCCCGATCCGCCGCCCCGAAAAGCAGCGCGCAACGCTGATCGGCCTGGGCCTGAACAAAATGAACCGCACCAAAGAGCTGGAAGATACACCTTCCGTGCGTGGTATGGTGAACTCTATCCCTCACCTCGTCGAGATCATCGAAGAGCGCGGATAAGTGGTGCCGGGGTAACCCCCGACTGCCCTGAGAACAAATTGAAGCCCTCGGGAAACCGAGGGCTTTTTCTTTGGGCAGAATGAAAACTTTGACATGCAAATGCTGCATGGCGGCATTTCTGATGCTGCAGTTGCACAATAACGGCCTGCGTCCTAGCTATTGGGTGAGAAACATCGCCGTCGCGGTGTCACAACACGCAATTGAAAGGACGAAAGTCATGTCTATTACGACCAATACATTCGCCCCCGCCCAAATCGGTGCGCGTATATCCGCACGCATCTCTGCCCAACTGGCCGCTTTGAAAGAGGCGCGCGCGCAAAAGGCGGTTTACTACAAAGTCAGAACCCAATTGAACCGCATGTCAGACCGCGAGTTGGCCGATATCGGCACGAACCGTCTCCTGATCGACGATCTGGCACGCGAAGCGGCTTTTGGCACAGCGGAACGGTGAATTGAGGTAAGGTGGATCAAGATCCACCTTACGCTTTGGAATGATGGCGCCTCGCAGGGAACTGCGGGGCGTTTGTTTTCCGGCGCAGCCAGCGGCAGAAATGATGCGCATCTATGGGTTGCATAACTTCTATTTTTGCCGCGATTTTCTGTATCCCTGCGCGCATCGCTTTCAACCGACATCCCATTCTTGACGCCAACCATCCCCCCGTCTATACGCCAGCAGTCGGCAGGCGTCCGCCTCCGACTCAGATGTAACGCCGTGTTTGGCCGCTCCCGTCGCTGGGGGCCAATTCCGGCAAAAGGAGAAGCGACATGAAACTGAACGAACTCTCAGACAACCCAGGCGCCACCAAAGGCAAAAAGCGTATTGGCCGTGGTCCAGGTTCCGGCAAAGGTAAGACCGGTGGCCGTGGTATTAAAGGTCAAAAATCGCGTTCCGGCGTAGCCATCAAAGGCTATGAGGGCGGCCAGATGCCACTCTACCAGCGTCTGCCAAAGCGTGGCTTCAACAAGCCGAACCGCAAGTCTTTCGCTGTGATCAACCTTGGTTTGATCCAGAAATTCATAGACGAAGGCAAGATCGACGTCAAAGCAGACATCACCGAAGATGCCCTGATCGCGTCCGGTCTGGTGCGTCGCAAGAAGGACGGTATCCGCGTTCTTGCCAAAGGCGATTTCAAAGCCAAAGCAACGATTGCTGTCACCGGTGCCTCCAAGGGCGCTGTTGAGGCGGTTGAAAAGGCTGGCGGCACATTGACCGTCACAGCACCGGCCGCGGCTGAGTAAGACCTTGTGAGCGGCGTCACCGTCGCTTACATAGCTCTTCAAGTTTTCCCAAACGCCGCGATCCGGGAAACGGTATCGCGGCGTTTCTATTGAAAAGAGACCCATATGGCTTCTGCAGCAGAGCAAATGGCAGCCAACGTCAGTTGGAGCGCCTTCGGCAAAGCAACTGAACTGCGTCAGCGCATCCTGTTTACGATTGGTTTGCTGATTATCTACCGTCTTGGCACCTTCATTCCGGTTCCCGGCATTGACGGTATTGCCTTGCAGCAGTTCATGGAAGACGCGCAGTCGGGCATTGGTGGCATCCTGTCGATGTTCACCGGTGGTGCCCTGTCGCGCATGGCGATCTTTACGCTCGGCATTATGCCCTACATCTCTGCCTCGATCGTGATGCAGCTTTTGGGATCCATGTGGGAGCCGCTCAAGAACCTCAAGAAAGAGGGGGAGCAGGGGCGCCGCAAGCTGAACCAATATACCCGTTACTTCACCGTCATTCTGGCCACGGCACAGGCGTACGGCCTTGCTGTCAGCCTTGAAGCGGGCGGTCTTGCGGCTGATCCGGGCCTGTTTTTCCAGGCTTCGACTGTCATCACCATCGTTGGTGGCTGTATGTTCCTGATGTGGCTGGGTGAGCAGATCACGGCACGCGGTATCGGCAACGGTATCTCTTTGATCATCTTCGTTGGCATTATTGCCGAAATCCCTGCAGCACTTGCGCAGTTCCTGTCGCAGGGCCGGTCCGGCGCGATCAGCCCGCTGGTCATCATCGGGATTATCCTGATGCTGATCGTGGTTCTGACCTTTGTTGTTTTCATGGAACGGTCACTGCGCAAGATCCACATCCAGTACCCGCGCCAGCAGCGCGGCATGAAGGTTTATGACGGCTCCACCAGCCACCTGCCGATCAAGGTGAACCCCGCAGGTGTCATCCCTGCGATTTTTGCCTCTGCCTTGCTCTTGCTGCCAACGACGATCAGTACATTCAGCGGCGGATCATCCGGCCCCTTGATGTCGACCATTCTGGCGCTCTTTGGTCCTGGCCAGCCGCTCTATCTGATCTTCTTTGGCGGCATGATCATTTTCTTCACGTATTTCTACACCCGTGAAGTTGCCTTCAAGACCGAAGACGTCGCCGAGAACCTGAAAAACCAGAACGGCTTTGTGCCCGGCATTCGCCCCGGCAAGAAGACCGAGGAATATCTCGACTACGTCGTCACGCGAATTCTTGTGCTGGGCTCGGGGTATCTGGCGCTTGTGGCGCTATTGCCCGAGATTATCCGCGCCGAACTGTCGATCCCGTTCTACTTTGGCGGCACATCAATCCTGATTATTGTGTCTGTGGGTATGGACACGATCCAGCAAATCCAGTCACACTTGGTGGCACATCAATACGAAGGCCTGATTGAGAAGTCTCAATTGCGTGGCAAGCGTAGCGCAAAACGTAAAGGGCCATCACGCCGATGAATATCATTCTGCTGGGACCGCCGGGGGCGGGTAAGGGAACACAGGCACGCAAGCTTGTTGAAGAACGCAACATGGTGCAGCTCAGCACTGGCGATATGCTGCGCGCCGCCCGCACCAGCGGAACCGAAATGGGCAAGACTGTTGCGGCCGTTATGGACCGTGGTGATCTTGTGACTGATGAGATCGTGATCGGGCTTATCCGCGAACAGCTTGAAAGTGACGACGGCAAGGGCGGATATATCTTTGACGGCTTTCCGCGCACATTGGCGCAGGCTGATGCGTTGGGAAATCTCCTGGTCGAGATGGGTGAGAACCTTGACTGCGTGATCGAGATGCAAGTCGACGATGAGGCGCTTGTTGATCGCATCACCGCACGCTCGACCTGTGCTGATTGTGGTGAAGTCTATAATGACAATACCAAGCCGATCCCGGCGAATGGTAAATGCGGCAAGTGTGGCGGCACAAATTTCCAGCGCCGTGCCGATGACAACGCGGACAGCCTGCGGACCCGTTTGATGGCCTATTACAAGCAAACGAGCCCGTTGGTCGGTTACTACTATGCCAAGGGTGATCTGAAATCTGTGGATGGTCTGGCCAGCATGGATGACGTCGCCACCAGCATCGCTTCCGCGCTGCGGCAAAGCGAAAAAAACTGATATTTCGCAGCGGGGCAGGGCGGAATTGGCAAATTGCCTTTTGCGCCGCCTCAGCGCCTTGACGCCTCGGCAAATGCCCCCTAAACAGCGCCATCCCACATGGGAATCATTTTGTGGTTAACGGGTCGCCCCCGAAGATCACAAGGCACCTCGATATGACGCAGCCCGGCGCCCTAAAGGTCCGGGCTTCCGTTGTGAAAAAAGGGTCTGGAACGACGGACCCGCAACGAAAAGGAATAGCAACGTGGCACGTATTGCCGGCGTAAACATCCCGACTGCAAAGCGGGTTCCAATCGCCCTTACTTATATCACCGGTATTGGTTCTGCCAAAGCCGAAGAAATCTGCGCAGCGACCAACATTGATCTCGCGCGTCGTGTAAACCAGCTTTCTGACGCAGAAGTGCTGTCGATCCGTGAATACATCGACGCGAACCTGACAGTGGAAGGTGACCTGCGTCGCGAGACACAGATGAACATCAAGCGTCTGATGGACCTTGGTTGCTACCGTGGCCTGCGCCACCGTCGTAACCTGCCGGTTCGTGGTCAGCGTACTTCGACAAACGCACGTACACGCAAGGGTCCTGCAAAGGCCATTGCTGGTAAGAAGAAATAAGGAAGCTTGATCAATGGCACGTGATACAAAACGCACCAAGAAGAAGGTTTCCAAGAACATCGCAGCCGGTGTTGCGCATGTGAACTCTTCTTTCAACAACACAAAGATCCTGATCTCCGACGTGCAGGGCAACGCCATTTCATGGTCGTCTGCTGGCACGATGGGTTTCAAAGGTTCGCGGAAATCCACACCCTACGCGGCTCAAATGGCTGCTGAGGATGCAGGCAAGAAAGCACAAGATCACGGCGTGAAAACGCTGGAAGTCGAAGTGCAGGGTCCTGGTTCCGGTCGTGAATCTGCGCTTCGCGCATTGGCCGCAGTTGGTTTCAACATCACATCGATCCGTGACGTGACCCCAATGGCCCACAACGGTTGCCGCCCACCAAAGCGTCGCCGCGTCTAATTACACCCAAACGCCTTGGGGTCGTGCATGATTTCGCACGGCCCCAATCCGTCATTTTAACCTCGGGCGTTTGCCTTTTTGGACATGAAGGCAGACTAGTATGGAGGGACATATGATCCACAAAAACTGGGCTGAGTTGATTAAGCCGACTCAATTAGAAGTTAAGCCGGGCAACGATCCTGCGCGTCAGGCCACGGTCATTGCAGAACCACTCGAGCGTGGCTTTGGTTTGACATTGGGCAACGCCCTGCGCCGTATTTTGATGAGCTCCCTTCAGGGTGCTGCCATTACTGCCGTTCAGATTGACAACGTTCTGCACGAGTTCTCAAGCGTTTCCGGTGTGCGTGAAGACGTCACCGACATCGTGTTGAACCTCAAAGGTGTTGCGATCCGCATGGAAGTCGAAGGACCAAAGCGTTTGTCCGTTCAGGCCAAAGGCCCGGGCGTAGTGACCGCTGCGGACATTTCCGAGACTGCCGGCATCGAGATCCTCAACAAAGATCACGTGATCTGCCACCTTGATGAAGGTGCCGATCTGTACATGGAACTGACCGTGAATACCGGTAAGGGCTATGTTGCGGCCGACAAGAACAAGCCAGAAGACGCACCGATTGGCATGATGGCCGTTGATGCGATCTACTCGCCTGTGAAAAAAGTCAGCTATGACGTGCAGCCGACCCGCGAAGGTCAGGTTCTGGACTATGACAAGCTGACCATGAAGGTTGAAACAGACGGGTCGCTGACCCCTGATGATGCAGTTGCTTACGCCGCGCGCATCCTGCAGGACCAGCTGTCGATCTTCGTCAACTTTGATGAGCCTGAATCGGCAACCGCTGGTGCTGACGACGACGGTCTCGAGTTCAACCCGCTTCTGTTGAAGAAAGTGGACGAGCTGGAACTGTCTGTCCGTTCGGCAAACTGCCTCAAGAACGACAACATCGTGTATATCGGCGATCTGATCCAGAAAACCGAAGCAGAAATGCTGCGCACGCCGAACTTTGGCCGCAAATCTTTGAACGAAATCAAAGAAGTGCTGTCGGGTATGGGGCTGCACCTTGGCATGGACGTTGAGGACTGGCCACCAGACAACATCGAAGATCTGGCCAAAAAGTTCGAAGACCAGTTCTAAGAATTCGGGTGGGCTTACGGGCCCACCCAAAATGCCCGCACTGGCGGGGAACATCCTGGGCATGGTGCCCCACTAACGGAGCCAGCGACACGCATCGCATCGGCCCATCCTAAAACAAAATGGAGACTATCACATGCGTCACGCACGAGGTTACCGCCGCCTGAACCGCACACACGAGCACCGCAAGGCGCTGTTCGCGAACATGGCTGGCTCGCTCATTGAGCATGAGCAAATCAAGACAACATTGCCCAAGGCGAAAGAACTGCGCCGTATCGTTGAAAAGCTGGTCACACTTGGAAAGCGCGGCGATCTGCACGCACGCCGTCAGGCCAACGCACAGCTGAAGCAGGAAATGCACACTGCAAAACTGTTCGAAGTGCTTGGGCCACGCTACGCCGAACGTCAGGGCGGTTATGTCCGCATCATCAAAGCGGGTTTCCGTTACGGTGACATGGCGCCAATGGCGATCATCGAATTCGTCGACCGTGATGTCGATGCAAAAGGCGCGGCTGACAAGGCCCGTCTGGCCGAATACGAGGCCGCTGAGGATTAATTTCCCCTGCATCACCTGAGTTTCGCAAAGCCCTGCCATTCTGGCGGGGCTTTCGCTTTTTTGAACAAAGCTTATGTTTCTGCCATGGCCGATCTGTTTGACAGCACCCCCACCGATACCCCCGCGGGCCCCCGCCCGCTGGCGGATCGTTTGCGGCCCAAAAACCTGTCCGAGGTCATCGGCCAGCAGCAGGTGCTCGGCCCTGATGCGCCATTGGGCACGATGCTGGCTTCTGGTTCCTTATCATCGCTGATTTTCTGGGGTCCGCCTGGCGTGGGCAAAACAACGATCGCCCGCTTGCTGGCGGCCGAAACCGACCTGCATTTCGTCCAGATCAGTGCGATTTTCACCGGTGTACCGGAACTGCGCAAGGTGTTCGAGGCCGCCAAGATGCGCCGCCAGAACGGCAAGGGCACCCTGCTGTTTGTCGATGAAATCCATCGTTTCAACAAAGCCCAGCAAGACGGGTTTCTGCCGTATATGGAAGACGGGACCATTCTGCTGGTGGGTGCCACGACCGAAAACCCCAGTTTTGAGTTGAACGCCGCTGTTTTGAGCCGAAGCCAGGTTTTCATCCTCACCCGTCTTGACCTCAAAGACCTCGAACTGCTTGCCCAACGGGCCGAAAAGGAACTGGATCGTACCTTGCCGCTTGACGGCCCCGCGCGCGAGGCGCTGTTGAACATGGCCGATGGCGATGGTCGCGCCCTTTTGAACCTGATTGAGCAGGTGGCGGCGTGGAAAACCGACACCAAACTGGGCCGCGATGACCTGACCAAACGCCTGATGAAGCGTGCGACGAAATACGACAAATCCGGTGATGAACATTACAATCTGATCAGTGCGCTGCATAAATCCGTGCGCGGCTCGGACCCTGATGCAGCGCTTTACTGGTTTGCGCGTATGCTGGCAGGGGGCGAGGACCCACGGTTTCTTGCGCGGCGCATCACGCGCATGGCGGTTGAGGATATCGGCCTTGCTGATCCACAGGCGCAAGCGGTGTGTCTGCAATCATGGGAAACCTACGAGCGCCTCGGATCGCCAGAGGGCGAGTTGGCGCTGGCGCAGGCGGTGACCTATCTGGCCCTCGCGCCGAAATCGAACGCCACCTATGTGGCCTATAAGGCGGCAGTGAATGCGGCCAAACAGACAGGGTCGGAACCACCCCCTGCGCATATCTTGAACGCGCCGACCACTTTGATGAAAGAGCAGGGCTTTGGCGCGGGGTATGCCTATGACCACGATGCCGAGGACGGGTTTAGTGGCCAGAACTATTTCCCCGAAACGATGAAGCGCGGCGTCTATTACATCCCCGTGGATCGCGGGTTCGAGCGTGAGCTGAAAAAGCGCGTTGATTTCTTTGCCGGACTGCGTGCCAAACGGGGCAAGAATTGACAAGGCTGGCACAAAGGCCCATGGGGGCGGCATGATGACACCTGTAATCTCTGTGGCCCTCGGTGGGGCGATCGGCTCTGTGCTGCGCTATGTGGTCGGTTTGACCGTGGCGTTTCCATTGGGCACGCTGACGGTCAATGTAGTCGGGTCCTTTGCCATTGGCATGATCTGGGTGCATCTGGCGGATCGCGGTCTGCAGCATTGGCTGCCCTTTGTGATGACGGGGCTTTTGGGTGGTTTCACCACCTTTTCTGCTTTTACGTTGGACGCATTGCGTCTGTTCGAAGAGGGGCGTTTCACCACTGCAGGTGTCTATATCGCGGGCTCGGTGATTTTGTCTTTGATGGCCTGCGGGCTGGGTCTGTGGCTTGCCAAAGGAATGACGACATGAGTGGCGTACAAACGCGGGTGATCGGCCCTGATGACGGCGACCAGCGGCTAGACCGCTATCTGCGCCGTCTGTTCCCGCATCTGACCCAAGGGCGGATCGAAAAGATGTGCCGCAAAGGCGAGCTGCGTGTTGATGGCGGGCGGGTGAAATCGAACACGCGTCTGGATATTGGGCAAAAGGTACGGATTCCGCCTTTGCCAACCGAGGAAGAGGCCGCTGCGGCGGCCAACCTTGCCAAGCGTGGTGTCACCAAAGCGGATGCCAAGCTGATCCAGTCCTGCGTCATCTACAAAGATGACCATATCATTGCCATCAACAAGCCGCATGGTTTGGCCACCCAAGGTGGCACAAACACCACCCGCCATGTGGACGGATTGGCCGAGGCTTTGATGTTTGATTACGACGAAAAGCCGCGTTTGGTGCATCGTCTGGATAAGGATACGTCCGGTGTTCTGCTGCTGGCGCGCACCCGCATGATGGCTAAGCAATTGACCGAGAACCTCAAGCACCGCGAGACGCGCAAGATTTACTGGGCCGCCGTCGCAGGCGTGCCGCACCCGCGTGCAGGGACGATCAAATACGGGCTGGTGAAAGCGTCCGGTCATGGCCGTGGCGGCGAGAATGAAAAGATGCGCTGTGTGCATCCGCGTGATTTGGACAGTGTTGAGGGCGCCAAGCGTGCGACCAGTGATTATGCCGTGATGGATACGCTTGCCAGCCGCGCATCATGGTGTGCTTTGGTGCCGATTACGGGGCGCACACACCAGTTGCGCGCGCATATGGCCGAGATTGGCCATCCGATTATCGGTGATGGCAAATATGGCGGATCCAGTCAGGAAAACCTTGGCGATGGTTGGGGCGCAGGGATGGGAAGCGAGATTGGCCGCAAGTTGCATTTGCATGCGCGCAGCCTGACGATCGAACACCCTGCCACGGGGGCGATCCTGCACATCACAGCGCCTTTGCCAGAGCATATGCAAAACACGTGGGATTTCGTGGGCTGGGTTGTCGGCCACGCGCCCGTTGACCCGTTCAATATGCCGGATGAGTGATCTGCGGCTGGTGATCTTTGACGTCGACGGAACGCTCGTCGACAGTCAGGCCGAGATTCTGGCCGCGATGGCGCTCGCGTTTCAAGCCGAGGGTATGGCGCTGCCAGAGCGCGAGACGGTCCTGTCGATTGTTGGATTATCACTGGCCGAGGCTTTTCAGGTGTTGTGTCCTGATTCGGATGAGACGCGTCGTGCCCGTATGGTTGCGGCCTACAAAGACGGTTTCATGACCTTGCGCTCTCAAGACAAGGAGATGGGTCCGCTTTTTGATGGCGCGCGTGAGGCGCTAGATGAATTGCGCGCGCAGGATCACACGCTCTTGGCCGTGGCGACGGGCAAGTCGCGGAGAGGGCTTGATAAGGTGTTGGAACGGCACGGGCTGACGGGGGTGTTCCATTCCGAACAGGTGGCGGACCACCATCCGTCAAAACCCAACCCCTCGATGATTCTGACGGCCCTGAATGAAACCGGCGTCATGCCGCATAAGGCTGTGATGTTGGGTGATACGACGTTCGACATGGATATGGCGCGCGCGGCAGGTATCAAAAAGATCGGGGTTACTTGGGGCTATCATCCCGCAGAAACACTGCAACCCGATGCAATGATTGATGACTTTGCAGCGCTCTCGGGTGTTGTGGACCAATTGATAGGCTATTGAACGATGAGTGACTGGCAACCAAAGCGGTTTTGGAAACAGGCGCAGGCCGAGGTCTGTGAGGGCGGTTTTACGGTATTGCTTGACGGGCGTCCGGTGCGGACACCCGCGAAAGCGCCGCTTGCTGTGCCGACCCACGCGATGGCCGACGCGATTGCAAAAGAGTGGGACGCGCAGGAAAAGGTGATTGATCCGCGCACTATGCCTGTGACCCGCGGTGCGAACGCCGCAATCGACAAAGTCCGCACGCAACGTGAAGAAGTCATTGCGATGCTGGCAGAATATGGCGACAGCGATCTGCTCTGCTATCGCGCAGCGGGGCCCGAGGGCCTGATCCAGAAGCAGGCCGACGCGTGGGATCCGATGCTGGACTGGGCGGCGGACGCACTGGGTGTGCGGCTTGCCGTCGGCGAGGGTGTGATGCATGTCGCGCAAAACCCAGAGGCGCTTGGCAAGCTGCGCGATGAGCTTGCGGTGTTCGATGAATTCGCCTTGGCCGCAGTCCACGATCTGATCAGCCTTTCGGGCTCTTTGATCCTCGCACTCGGGGTGACGCGCGAGGTGATCGCGGTTGAAAGGGCATGGTTGCTTTCACGCGTAGATGAGCATTGGCAAATCGCGCAATGGGGCGAAGACGAAGAGGCCACCGCCGCCGAAGCGATCAAACGGCGGGCCTTTGAGGATGCCGCACGGTTTTACAGGTTTTCACTGACCTAAGGGAAAGCCAGTGTTTGCACCGAACACACCGAAAAGTGCCTCATTTAGTGGCATCTGCCACGTGTTTTTCGGCTGCTGCCCTTGACTCTAGACCAGAATACCCAAACTCTCTGTTCATTGAGTTGGTTCGACCGGCTCACTGATCACGACTGTCTTCGGGACGGGATAAAAATTGGCTGCTCTGATTATGGAGCGGAAACTCAGGAAGAGGTAAAAATGAAAAAAACCGCATTTTACGGCGCACTCACTGTTGCAGGCTTTGCTGCAAGCATGGCTTCGGCGGCGACGCTTGATGACGTGAAAGAGCGCGGCACACTGAACTGTGGCGTAACAACTGGCCTTATCGGCTTCGCTTCACCAGACGCGAACGGCGTGTGGGACGGCTTTGACGTGGGCGTTTGCCGCGCTGTTGCTGCTGCTGTTTTGGGTGATCCGAATGCAGTCGAATTCGTT
The DNA here is from genome assembly GCF_900156505.1 of Yoonia rosea. NCBI lineage: Bacteria > Pseudomonadati > Pseudomonadota > Alphaproteobacteria > Rhodobacterales > Paracoccaceae > Yoonia > Yoonia rosea. Next base: position 24,421 of record NZ_FTPR01000003.1, read on the forward strand.
CCAACAACTGGTAAGACACGCTTTACAGCGCTGGCTTCCGGCGAGATCGACATGCTGGCACGCAACACAACATGGACATTCAGCCGCGACGTGGACCTGAAGTTTGAATTCGTTGGCATCAACTACTATGATGGTCAGGGCTTCATTGCGCCACGCGATCTGGGTGTGTCCTCCGCGAAAGAACTCGACGGTGCGACCGTTTGCATCCAAACCGGTACAACAACCGAGCTGAACCTGGCCGACTACTTCCGCGCCAACAACATCAGCTATGAGCCAGTGCCAATCGAAACAAACGCTGAAGGTCAGCAGCAGTACCTCGCTGGTGCATGCGACGTTTATACAACTGACGCATCCGGTCTGGCTGCGACACGTGCTGCATTCGAGAACCCACAGGATCACATCATCCTGCCAGAGATCATCTCGAAAGAGCCACTCGGTCCGCTTGTTCGCCACGGCGACAACGACTGGGGTGACGTTGTGCGTTGGACACTGAACGCGCTGATCGCCGCTGAAGAGCTGGGCGTCACATCTGCCAACATCGAAGAGCTGGCAGCTGCACCAACTGGTAACCCAGAAGTCAACCGTCTGCTGGGCACCGAAGGTGAACTGGGCGCGATGCTGGGTCTGGAAGCAGACTGGGCGAAGAACGCAATCGCTGCTGGTGGTAACTACGGCGAGCTGTTCGAAAAGAACATCGGTGAGAACACACCAATCGGTCTGGCTCGCGGCCTGAACGCGCAGTGGACAGATGGTGGTCTGCTGTACACGCCTCCGTTCCGCTAAGGAATTCGGATAAGATCAAAGGGCGCGGTTCAAACCGCGCCCTTTCACCAAGACGATCATAAAAATCGGCGCAAACGAGTTGCATAAGCAGCCAAATCAAAAAGCGCCGAAACAACGGGGAATACATAATGACGTCGGTCACAGACCCACCGCAGGGTTCGTTCCGCCTGTCGATGCTTATCAACGACACGCGTTATCGATCCTACACTTTCCAATTCATCGCTCTCGTGCTTCTGATCGGCTTCATGGCCTATCTGGGGATCAATCTGGTCAGCAACCTTGCGGCGCAGGGTCTGAACATTTCGTTTGGTTTTCTGGGTGATGCGGCGGGATATGACATCAACCAAACCGTGGTCGAGTATGACAGCCAATCGTCGCACCTGCGGGCCGCAGTTGTCGGGATTATCAACACCCTGATTGTTGCTTTCCTTGCCTGTGTGACCGCGACCATCTTTGGTGTGATAGCCGGTGTTTTGCGCTTGTCGAACAACTGGGTCGTGCGCAAACTGATGGCGTTCTACGTCGAGATCTTCCGGAACATTCCCGTTCTGATCTGGATCATTATCATCTTCTCGATCATGACCGTCAGCATGCCGGCGCCCCGTGATTTCCGGGGTGACGATGCAACTGCGGGAATGCTCTTTGACGCGTTCGCCTTTACCAACCGTGGCGTCTATTCACCCGCGCCGGTGATTGACGGTGCAAGTGGCTGGATTGTTATCGCGGTCTTCATTGCCTCGATCATCGGTATTTTTGCATATCGCAGATACGCGACCAAGAAACTCTACGACACCGGGCAACTCCTGCCGATGCTTTGGCCGTCTGTCGCTTTGTTTTTTGTGCCAACGATCCTCGTCTACTTCATCCTCGGTCGTCCGATCACTCTGGACTACCCGTCGCTACAAGGCTTCAACTTCCAAGGCGGGCTTCACCTGCGTGGGTCTTTGATCGCGCTTTGGTTTGCTCTGGCGATCTACACCGGTGCCTTTATCGCGGAAAACGTGCGTGCCGGTATTCAGGCGATTTCCAAGGGCCAGACAGAGGCGGCAGCTTCGCTTGGTCTGCGCCCCGGGCGGATCATGAACCTTGTGATCCTGCCGCAGGCGTTGCGGGTCATCATCCCGCCGCTGATTTCGCAGTATCTCAACATCACAAAGAACAGCTCTTTGGCCATTGCTGTGGGGTATATGGATGTCACGTCCACGCTGGGCGGGATCACCCTGAACCAGACAGGACGTGCAATCGAATGCATTTTGCTGCTGATGCTGTTCTATCTGACGATCTCACTGCTGATCTCGGCCGTGATGAACGTCTACAACAATTCTGTTAAGCTGAAGGAGCGCTGATATGTCTGATACACATTCACACTCAGTCGCTTTTGTTCGCACCGAAACCCTGCCGCAGCTGCCTCCGCCCGCCAGCGAGGCAGGTGTGGTCAAATGGATGCGCGAAAACCTGTTTTCAAGCATTCCCAACAGTATCCTGACGCTGGTATCGCTTTATGTGATCTTTCAGCTGGTGACCGGCGCATTCCCTTGGATCGCAAACGGCATCTGGAACACAAACTCTCTGGCAGAGTGTCGTGAAATCCTTGATGGCGCTACGGGTGCGTGTTTCTCGGTTATCACGGAACGCTGGAACCAGCTTTTGTTCGGGTTCAGCTACCCGTCCGAGTTCTACTGGCGTCCGGGACTGGCCTTCTTGTTGCTGTTTGTGGCGGCTGCACCGGTCATGTTTTTTGACCTGCCGCGCAAACTGCTGCTGTTCACAGCGATCTACCCGTTCCTGGCCTATTGGCTGATCTGGGGGGGCACGATCTATACCCCACTCTTTGCACTTCTGGGCATTATCATCGGGTACCTCGTGTATGCGCGGTTCGTCAAAGACAGCTTTGCGATGGGCTTTTTCGGTGGCGTGATTGCCGCGTTCATCGCCTGGTTTATCGGTGGCTACATTGTCGGTGCCATCGCGCCAGCCGAGCCGTTCCTTGAGGCCGTGCAGTCGCGCGACATGGGGGGCTTTATGCTCAACATGACGCTGGGCGTGGTCTGTGTGTCACTTTCGCTGCCGTTGGGCATCGTGCTGGCGCTTGGCCGTCAGTCGGACATGCCGATCATCAAGTGGATCTGTGTGGTCTTCATCGAGTTCATCCGTGGCGTGCCGCTGATTACCTTGCTCTTCGTGGCAAACGTGGTTCTGGCGTACTTCCTGCCACCGGGGACAACGTTTGACCTTATCCTGCGGGTGATCATCATGATCACCATGTTCTCGGCCGCCTATATCGCCGAGGTGATCCGCGGTGGTTTGGCCGCTTTGCCAAAGGGCCAGTACGAAGCCGCTGACAGCCTTGGGCTGGATTATGCGCAGGCGATGCGTCTGATCATCCTACCTCAGGCGCTCAAGATATCGATCCCGGGCATCGTGAACGTGGCGGTTGGTCTGTTCAAGGACACCACGCTGGTTTCGGTCATTTCGATGTTCGATCTGGTCGGTATGATCCGCGGTCCGATTCTGTCGTCCACCGACTGGAACGGTGTGTACTGGGAGCTGTTTATGGCGGCCTCGGTTCTGTTCTTCGTCGTGTGCTACGGCATTTCACAATACTCACAATGGTTGGAGCGTAGGCTCGCAACCGACCACCGATAGGAGGCTGATACTATGGCCGAAGCAAAAAAACTCCAAGTCTCGGACGAGCTGGCGATTACCATTGAGAACATGAACAAGTGGTATGGTTCGTTCCACGTACTGCGCGACATCGACCTGTCGGTGTATCGGGGCGAGCGGATCGTCATCTGTGGCCCCTCGGGGTCGGGTAAATCCACGCTGATCCGCTGCATCAACGCCTTGGAAGAGCACCAGCAGGGCAAGATTACCGTGGACGGCACCGTGCTGTCCTCGGACCTCAAGAACATCGACAAGATCCGGTCAGAGGTCGGGATGTGTTTCCAGCACTTCAACCTCTTCCCGCACCTGACAATTCTTGAGAACTGCACGCTGGCCCCGATCTGGGTGCGTAAAACGCCCAAGAAGGAAGCCGAAGAAACCGCGATGCACTTCCTTGAGAAGGTCAAGATCCCCGAGCAGGCCGACAAGTACCCAGGCCAGTTGTCCGGTGGTCAGCAGCAGCGTGTAGCGATTGCCCGTTCGCTGTGCATGCGCCCGCGCATCATGCTGTTCGACGAACCGACATCGGCGCTTGACCCCGAGATGATCAAAGAGGTGCTCGACACCATGATCGAGCTGGCCGAAGAGGGCATGACCATGCTTTGCGTGACCCACGAGATGGGCTTTGCCCGTCAGGTTGCGAACCGCGTGATCTTTATGGATCAGGGCCAGATCGTGGAACAGAACGAACCCGAAGAGTTCTTTAACAACCCCAAGTCCGACCGGACCCAGTTGTTCCTGAGCCAGATTTTGGGTCACTAAGACTATTACATCGACGTAAGAAAGCCCCGGTCAGCGCCGGGGCTTTTTTCATTCTATATCCTGCGCCGAGGTGCCGATCAGATCGCGTGGCACGACGAAGTCTTTGCAATATCCGGTTCGGGCTTTGGCCTGCATCCAGTTCTCTCCGTCGAAATCAATCACCGTGGTGGCGCATGTCGGATAATCGCTGAACCGGTGATGTTTCGGTGGAACCCTGACCAGCATATTGGCCAGCATGCCGATGCCAGGGTTGTGCCCGATCACTGCGACGGTCTGCGCGGTTTGCCGGTGAAGCAGAGCAAGAATGGTATCAGGAGACGCATGATAGATCGTGCTGTTCAGCTCCAGCTTAGGATGAGGGTCAAGTGAGGGCAGGATAAGTGCAGCGGTCTCTTGGGTGCGTATCGCATCAGAGCAAAGTACGACATCGGGCAGATAGCGCTCTGCCGCCATCCATGTGCCAATCGCCTCGGCGGATGCACGGCCGCGGTCGTTCAGGACGCGCGCATGATCATCGGCGAAAGGATCGCTCCAGCTTGATTTGGCATGGCGGATCAGGATCAGGCGCAGGGTCACAGGAAGGCCTCCATATGGAATGCGGATTGGGCGGGTAGGCGGGTGCCTTGGCCCACGGGGCAGGCGCGGCGCGCGAGGCAGCCGGCGTTGCGGCAGGTTGTGCCAGCCTCTGAGGCGACGTGGGCTTTGCAGGCGGCAACATCATAGCCGTCGTTAAACGCGCCCACAGGGCAGGCTGTGGCGCAGGGCTTTGCGCAGGTGAGGCACGGCTTTGGATCGCCGCCTATTTCGGCAGACTTTTTCCAGCGTAACGCACCACGGAAAGACGTAAAGAGCCCCGCCGTGTCATGCACCAGAAATCCGATCGGTGATGTCCAGAACCGCCCCGTTTGTTTGGCCCACGTAAAGAACGGCGCATAGGGCGGGCCGCCGAACGGGAAGAGCGGTTCTGCGCCAAGCGTTACGGCCAATTTACCGATGATGCGGGTCGACCAGCGGTCCATCGGGTCTGGCTGCCCGTCTTCATATTCGGGACTAGCCGCAAAGATGGGCCAAAAGGCAGGCTCATCGGGGCCGATCAGGGTGATTGTGCTGTCCCCGTCGGGGCAGTCGCCCAATGGCCGCAGCCCATGGGGTGCGAGCAATGCGCCCAAGTCAGCCGCAATGCCCACGTGCCTGGTCATTCAATCGCGGGGTGCGCGAATGATGGAACCGGCGCCATGTTCGGTGAACAGTTCCAACAGGCTTGCATTGGGCAGCCGCCCATCAAGGATGACCACCGCACGCACGCCCTTTTCAATCGCATCAAGGGCGGTTTCCGTTTTCGGGATCATGCCACCGGCAATTGTGCCGTCCGCAATCATCGCACGGACCTGTTCAGGGGTGATCTGGGTAATCACGTTGCCCTCAGCGTCCTTGACCCCTGCCACGTCCGTCAAAAGAAGCAGACGGTCCGCTTTCAGCGCCCCGGCAATGGCGCCGGCCGCTGTGTCGCCGTTGACGTTGAAGGTCTCGTTGAAATCCATGCCTGTGGCAACAGGTGCAACCACCGGAATAATCCCGGCAGAAAACAGATCACGCAACACTTGCACGTTCATTTCGATGGGTTTGCCGACAAAGCCAAGTTCAGGATCGTCGGCCTCGGCCACCATGAGGTCGTCATCCTTGCCAGACAGGCCAACTGCCCGCCCGCCTTCATCCATGATGGCCTGCACAATCCGCTTGTTCACAAGGCCGGTCAGGACCATTTCGACCACTTCGACCGTGTCCTTATCCGTGACACGTTTCCCGCGCACGAATTCGGATTTGATCCCCAGTTTATCCAGCATTTCGTTGATCATCGGGCCGCCGCCATGCACGACAACGGGGTTCATACCAACCTGCCGCATCAAGACGATATCGCGGGCAAATTCGGCCATCGCATTTGCGTCGCCCATGGCGTTGCCGCCGAATTTGATCACGACAACTGCGCCGGAATAGCGCTGCAGATAGGGGAGTGCCTCTGACAGAGTTCGCGCGGTTGCGATCCAGTCACGGTTCATATCTTGTTTCCTTGTATTCATTCTATTCCCGCAATGACGGCGCGCAGCGTTGCGATACCATCACCCTTTTCAGACGACGTCAGGATCAGTTCAGGAAATGCCGCCGGGTGTTTGGCCAAGGCTGCACGGGTCTTATCGAGCGAGGTTTGCAGTGCATCACCGCGCAGTTTGTCGACTTTGGTCATGACAACCTGAAAGGTCACAGCCGAGCTATCGAGCAGGGACATGATCTCTTCGTCTACGGCTTTGGCCCCATGCCGTGCGTCAATCAGCACAAAGACGCGGCGCAGGGTCTGGCGACCTGAAAGATATTGCTTGAGCAGACGCTGCCACTTTTCAACAACCGCGACAGGCGCGTTGGCAAAGCCATAACCGGGCAGGTCGACGACATAGATATCGCCTGCCGTGAAATAGTTGATCTCCTGCGTGCGCCCCGGCGTATTCGATGCACGTGCCAACCCCTTGCGCCCTGTCAGCGCGTTGATCAGGGACGATTTGCCCACGTTCGAGCGGCCCGCAAAGCAGACCTCGATCCGGTCCGCCGGGGGCAGGCCGTCCATCGCGACGACGCCTTTGACGAATTCGGTTTCGCCAGCAAAAAGCAGGCGACCCTTTTCAAGCGTTTGTGCGTCAGGCTCTTCCACCTCGGGAAAGCGCATTTCCATTTCAGATTACCTTTGCCGTATCGTTGAGGGCGATCTTACCGCCCTTAATGACCTTGGCATAGACGCCAAAATCCTGATGGTTCCAGCCATCGCGCAAAACCGAGAGCGTATCAACGTCGCGTTCGCCCGTATGCGGATTGGCCATCGTATGTTTGCAGCGCTGAATGGGTTCGACGACCTGCAAGACGGCGTCGCCGATTTGCACATCCTTGCCGACCCACGTCATTTCTTCCCATGCAGCGGTGCCATCCAGCCAGATATTGCCGCGCCAGCGTTCCACCTCAAGCGGGTAACCCAACCTGTCCGCCACAGCCTCATGGCTGGCCGTCGTCATGATCGAGACCGAGGGATAATCCGTGTCCGTGATCCCGCGCGTGGGCACTTTGGCAAGCCCCGTCGGCTGGCGTTTGTCGGGCGGGCAGAGAGGGCGCACCCAGTCAATGAATTTCGCCGCATCTGATGAGTCATCGGGATCGAAGCTCACCTCACCCAAAACATCGTGGCGCAAGGTGATCTTGCCCGCTACCTCATCAAGTGTCGCCCAGATGCCGGCAAGGCCAGGCGTGCCCGTACCGATCATGAAGTTGGCACAGGGCACCCATTCGGGCGCATCGGCGTCAAACTTTGACGCCTCATGCATGACCGCCCAGACGCGATCCCAAGGCAGCGTCTGATCAGGGATCAGCGTGACTTGCCCGAGCGGTTCACGCCCGTGGCTTTTGATGGGGTGCCGCCACAACGCGGCGACACGCGTCATCTACTTGCCCTCTTTCTTCGCGTCTTCCGCAGCCTTCTTTTTGATGCTGGCCTTGATGTTGCCGAAGACGTCAGGCTTGGCACCATGGCTTCGCATAATTGCATACTGCTGGATAAAGGTGATGACGTTGTTGGCAATCCAGTACAGGACCAGACCGGACGCAAAGTGGCCGAGCATAAACATAAAGACCCACGGCATCCACGCAAAGATCATCTGCTGTGTGGGGTCGGTCGGGGCGGGGTTGAGCTTTTGCTGCAGCCACATCGACACACCCAGCAGGATTGGCAGGATACCGATAAAGATCAGCGCAAGGATTGAACCGGGTTCGGGGGCCGCGAAGGGCAGCAAGCCGAAGAGGTTCAGGAAGGATGATGGATCAGGTGCGGAAAGGTCACGAATCCATCCGATCCATGGCGCGTGGCGCAGTTCGATTGTGACAAAGATCACCTTGTAGAGCGAGAAGAAGATCGGGATTTGCAACAGGATCGGCAAACAACCGGCGGCAGGGTTCACTTTATTGTCTTTGTAAAGCTTCATCATGCCTTGCTGCATGGCCTGCTTGTCGTCGCCTGCGCGCTCTTTCAGCTTCTCCATCTCTGGCTGAAGCTCTTTCATTTTTGCCATAGAGACATAGGATTTATAGGCGAGTGGCAGCACCAGGATTTTCAGGATTACGGTCAGGGCGAGGATCGACCAGCCCATGTTTCCGATCACGATGTTCAGGTAGTGCAGGAGCGCAAAGATTGGCTTGGTCAGGAAAAAGAACCAGCCCCAGTCAATGCTATCCAGAAAGCCGTCAACGCCTTCTTCGTCCTGATAATGGCGGATCTCTTCCCATTCCTTGGCGCCTGCAAAAAGGCGGGTCGTGACGGTGGCGGTTTCACCGGCGGCGACCGTTTCAATCGGCATCACGGCCTCGACCTGATAGAGGTCGCGGACATCGAAGTACTTGGAGGTGGAGCGGAACGGCACACCCTGTTCAGGGATCAGCGTGGTCATCCAGTAGTGGTCGGTATATCCGATCCAGCCGGATGAGGCGACATCCAGACGCTCGGCCTGTGTGCGTTCACGCGGATCGACGGCATACTCGGTAATATCGTCATAGCCGGTTTCCTCCAGCTCACCATCGGTCATCCGCACCATGCCTTCGTGGAGGATGAAGAAGTTCTTCAGGTCGGCAGGCTCTCCGTGACGGCGCAGAATGCCGTAAGGGCGTGCTGAAACCGGAGTACTTGTTGTGTTCTCAACACTTTGGGCAAAGCTGAACATATAGGCGTCATCGACCGAAATTTCGGTGCGGAAAATCTGGCCCGCACCGTTGTCCCATGTGATGGTCACAGGGGTGGTTGGCGTCAGCGTTTCCCCGTTTTCCAGTGTCCAGACTGTGTCGGGTCCCGGAACAGCGCTGGCATCAATACCGTCGGTTGCGGTCCAGCCGAAGGACGCAAAATAAGCACCTGCTTCGCCGACGGGCTTTAGCAGGCGCACGATGGGTGCGTTTTCGTCGATTGTTTCGCGGTACTGCGTCAGCGCCAGATCGTCGATCCGCCCGCCCAAAAGGGATATCGAGCCGCTCAGTTCATCGGTTTCAATCGGCACACGTGGCGCCTCGGCGGGTGCTTCTGCCGCATCGGTCGGCGTCATCGCGGTCGGGGCCGCTGCATCAGAGGCAGGCAGGGTTGGATCTTCGAGCAGTTGGACGGTTTCGGTCGCAGGATCAACAGGCAGATCCTCGGGCGGGAACAGTGTCGTCCACGCCACGATCACGGCAAAGCTTAGCACCGTTGCCAAGATGAGGTTCTTGTTCTGGTCGTCCATCTGAAAACCACCCATTTTTCCTAGAAAAGTCTGTGGGTGGTTCAACCTGTCGGGGGGGGAAAGGTCAAGCGGTTTTCAGGGTTTTTGGACGGATTGAAGAAGTTGTGAGCGACCAATGCGGCGTCACAGCGGTCACGAGGCGTCAAATCCAACGTGTGCAGGTGGGAACCCTCAGGAATCTTGCGAGTTCAGAAACCGTTCACGGGTCCGATTAAAGACAGCCGTCAGCCGCGGATCGTTCGCCGTAAGCTTTTTCAGCATCTCCGAAAATGCTTTGTCGTCCTGCCCAAAGAAAGCCTGCGCTGCCTCGTCAGGATCCATCGATTTCGAAATACTTTTCATACCATGCTACCTTCTCACCGTTACATCACGCCCGCTAATTGGGCAATCAGGTGAAATTGGGGCCATAATCGGGCCTAATCCTAGATATTCAATAAGACTCTAAAAATCACTGATTAAGGTCTGGGTACCTACACCACGTATTATGTATGCCAGAAATGACTATTTGGTCAAAGCCCTCGGGAAATAACAGCATAGAACCATCGGGCCAGTCTTGCTGCAAGTCCGGTTGTCCTGACCTGTTGGTAATGTGATCAGACCTACAATTTATCGCGTAGACTGTACCACAACATTGCCAAAACCAGCAAAGGCGAACGCAACTTAGGCCCGCCGGGGAACGGATATGTCGGCACACGTGCCATGACGTCGAACCGTTCCGCCTGACCTGCGATGGTTTCCGCAGCGATCTGCCCCGAGAGCGTCGCAAGTGCGACACCCGATCCCGAAAATCCTGACATCGTCAGGATATTCCCGCCAATCCGTTCAAAATGCGGCATCCGGTTCATGGTGATGCCCAGTGTGCCACCCCATGCATGGTCAATCTCGACGTCTTTGAGTTGGGGGAAAATCTCGGCCAGCGGTTTGCGCACGGCCCCCGCGATGTCTTTGGGAAACTTATAGCCATAGCTTTCGGTGCCACCGAACAAGAGCCGGTGATCCTCGGAAAAACGAAAGTAGTTCACCACGAATTTGCTATCGGCAACGGCATAGTTATTGCGGATAATCCGGTTCTGCGCCTCGGGCGTCATCGGTTTGGTCGAGACGATGAAATTGTTGATCGGCATAACGCGGGCCGCCACGTGTTTTTGCAGCGTGCCCAGATAGCCGTTGCAGCCCATCACAACAAAACGCGCCTTGATCTTGGCGTGATCCGTTTTGACGCAAGCAGGATCCCCTTCCTCAATCGCAGTGACTTTGGCACCCTCGAATATCCGCGCGCCTGCTTTGGTGGCCAGCCGCGCGAGGCCCAAAACCAGCTCAAGCGGGTTCACATGCCCCGCGCCCATATCAAGCGTACCGCCATGATAGGCGGGCGAGTTCACAATCTCACGGCATTCCTCGGGTGACAGCAGGCTGATCTGATCATCACCATATTTGTCCTGCATATGCGCGACATAGGCGTGGTTGTGGGCGTGGTCGCGTGCGCGGTGGACCGTGTGCACGATCCCGGGGTGAAATTCGGTGTGGACCTCGTCTTTGCTGCAAAGATCGCGTACCAGATCCGTCGCCTGACAGCCGATATCCCATAAAGCGCGGGCGTGGGTATCGCCCACCATCGCCTCAAGGTCTTCCTGATCGCGCCGCTGACCGCGCGCGACCTGACCGCCATTGCGACCGGACGCGCCAAAGCCCACGCGTTGTGCTTCCAGCAGCACCACATCATAGCCGCGCTGGGCCAGATGATAGGCGGTGGACAATCCTGTGAAACCGCCGCCGACAACGCAGACATCACAGTCCAGATCACCCGCTGCGGCGGGAAATCTGTCCAGATGCGCCGCACTGTCGGCATAGTAGGACCGGGGGTATTCCCCCGGCCGGTCGTTGACGCTCAGCAGGTCCATTAGCCCGCTTTCAGCAGATCGTCAGCTTTCAGTTTCTCATAGGCCTCGTCCAGCGACTTGCGCGCGCGCGCAATCAGGATGTCGATCTCGTCGCATGTGATCGACAAGGGCGGCGAAATAATCATTCGGTCGCCGACACTGCGCATGATGATGTTGTTTGCAAAACAGCGGTCGCGGCAGATGAAACCGGCGGTGCCTGTCTCGGCGGCAAAGACGGCGCGGGTAGATTTATCAGGTGTCAGCGCAAGCGACGCCATCATGCCCACGATCTTGGCTTCACCGACCAGCGGATGATCGGCCAGCGCTTCCCATTTTTCACGCAGGTAAGGTGCTGTCACATCGCGGACGTTTTCGATCATGCCTTCCTCTTCGATGATGCGCAGGTTTTCCAGCGCCACGGCACAGGCAACGGGGTGGCCCGAGTAGGTGTAGCCATGGTTGAATTCCGTATCTCGCAACACTTCGGCCACACGATCGGACACGATGGAACCACCAATCGGGATGTAGCCAGAGCTGAGGCCCTTGGCGATTGTCATGATATCGGGTGAAATCCCGACTGTCTGCGAGCCGAACCAGTTGCCGGTGCGCCCGAAGCCGCAGATCACCTCATCCGCGATCAGCAGGATGTCGTATTTTTTGACGATCCGCTGAATTTCCGGCCAATAGGTTTCTGGCGGTACGATGACGCCGCCGGCACCCTGGATTGGTTCCGCGATAAATGCCGCAACGCGTTCCGGCCCGATCTCCTTAATCTTTGCTTCCAACTGGCGCGCGCGCTCCAACCCGAATTCCTCGGGCGTCATATCGCCGCCTTCGGCCCACCAATGGGGCTGGTCGATGAACTCAATGCCGGGGATCGGCAGACCACCTTGGCCGTGCATTCCCTTCATACCGCCCAACGAGGCGCCGCCGATGGTTGAGCCGTGGTAGGCGTTCCAGCGCGAGATAATCACATCACGTTGCGGCTCGCCTTTTTCGGCCCAATAGGTCCGCACGAGGCGGATGTTGGTGTCGTTCGCGTCAGACCCGCCATTGGCAAAGAAGACCTGGTTCAGATCGCCCGGGGCAAGTTCAGCGAGCTTCTTGGCCAGCATGATCGCAGGGATATGTGTGGTTTTGAAGAAGGTGTTGTAGAAGGGCAGCTCCTTCATCTGGCGCGCCGCGACCTCGGCCAGTTCGTCACGGCCATAGCCGATGTTGACGCACCACAGGCCCGCCATCCCGTCAATGATTTCATGACCATCGCTGTCTTTCAGCCAGACGCCTTTGGCCGATGTAATGACGCGTGGTTTGCTTTCGGCAAGCGCGTTTGCATGGCTAAACGGGTGCAGGTGGTGCGCGGAATCGAGCGCCTGAAGTTCAGCGGTCGGGGGGTAGTTTGTAATCACATTCATGGGGGACCTCTGTGCTAGACGTTCAAAAGAAGGTGGCGGCGTTCCCAAGGCGAAATCTCGCGCTGGTATTCCTCGTTTTCGGCGACTTTGATTTGTTCATAAAGGCGGCAAAAATCCTCGCCCAAGAAACTGCGGATCTCTGTCGCATCTTCGAAATAATCAAGTGCCTCGCGCAGGCTTGAAGGCAGGGGAAGGTCGCTTTCCCAGACCTCTTTAGTCGCTTCTTCGCGTGGTTCGATCTTGTTGATCATGCCAAGATAGCCGCAGGCCAATGATGCCGCGATTGCGATATAGGGGTTGCAGTCCATCCCGATGACGCGGTTTTCAAGGCGCCGCGATTCAGGCCGTGAATGTGGCACGCGCAGCCCCGTTGTACGGTTATCAGTGGCCCATTCAAGGTTTGCGGGTGCGCTTTGCCCGTCCACCGTCAGACGGCGGAAGGAGTTCACGTAAGGTGCCATCAAAGGCATGACTTGCATCAGATAGGTTTGTGACCCACCGGTGAACCAACGGAACAAATCTGTGGCACTGCCATCTTCGGCAGAGAAGATGTTTTTGCCTGTTTGAATGTCGACAACGCTTTGATGCACATGCATGGCACTTCCCGGCTCATCCCGTTTGGGTTTGGCCATGAAGGTGGCGAAAACGTTGTTTTTCAGCGCCGCTTCGCGGATCGTGCGTTTAAAATAGAACACCTGATCCGCCACATGCAGGGGGTCACCATGCATCAGGTTGATCTCGATCTGGCCAGCGCCGCCTTCCTGGATCAGCGTGTCAATCGGCAGGCCCTGCTGCTCGGCATAGGCGTAAATCGTGTCAATCACGGGGCCATATTCATCGACCGCGACCATGGAATAGACCTGACGGCTGGGCACCTTGCGCCCTGTCCGGCCTACGGGTGTTTCAATAGGATCATTCGGGTCGAGGTTCGGCGTGGTCAGGTAAAATTCCAACTCGGGCGCGATGACGGGCTTCCAGCCTTTTTCGGCATAAGCGGCCATCACCTTTTTTAGGATCGAGCGCGGTGCCACAGAGAGCGGTGTGCCGTCGCGGTTGAACATATCGCAGATCACCTGCACAGACACGTCATCCGCCCAAGGCACGGCGCAGGCAGTTGACATATCCGGTCTGAGGATCGTGTCCTTTTCCAGCCACTGGTTTTCGATGTCCATATCGACGTAATCGCCTGAGACCGTCTGGTAAAAGAGCGAAATCGGCAGTGCCATTTCGATATCGGGGCGGAATTTTGTTGCGGGCATGGTTTTGCCGCGTGAGGTGCCGACCAGATCGGGGATAATACATTCCACCCCGTCGATTTTGGCGCCTTTGCTATAGCTGAAGAATTCTTCGGAAAGAGAATCTTGCCAGTTGGCGATGTTCGCTGATGACATTGGTGCCTCCTCAGGCGCGAGAGCGGTTGCTTTGGCCGCTGGTCGATAATTTGATCAAAAGTAGGGGAATAGTCAATTGCCACCGTCGTGGCGTTCCATGAATTTCCTATGCTCAGTCGGTCGCTGTTTGTTGGATAAACCCCATGCCTTGCCGGATATCGTGTGTCATGGCTTCGCGTGTTTTCTGTGCATCGCCCTGACGCAGTGCCTGGATCGCCGCGCGGTGGTGATCCACCAGATTTGCGGTGCCGTATCGCCCGCAGACGACCCGCAGCGAGGGCCCCACCCGTAGCCAGAGACTTTCCGCGATCCGGTGCAGGATGCGGGCGTTGGCAAGGTGATACAAATGGAAATGGAAGCGATAGTTCGCTTCCAGATATCCGCGGATATCACCGCCCTTTATGGCGTCGTCAACGAGACTATCAATTCTCTCTAATTCGTTGATATCATTTTGTGAAATATGCGCGACTGCTGCTTCTGCAAGTTCCGGCTCCACGGTCAGTCTCACCAGCTCGATCTGCTGCAACTTGTGGGTTGTCATAGCGGGTACAGCGATGCGCCTGTTCTCAAGGGTGACAAGGGCGCCTTCTGCTGTCAATCGCCGGATCGCTTCGCGCGCGGGGGTGACGCCGGTGCCGATCAAATCCGCCAGACCGTGTATCGTGACAGGCTGTCCGGGGACGACCTCGCCAAAGAGAATCATCTCTTTGACGCGCAGGTAGATCGTTTCGTGTTCCGGCTTTTTGCTGATCAGTACGGTCATTATTGTGCCTGCGTTCCAAGCATCCTTGTTTTCATAAACCCTTTAAGTTGTCAAAACCTATCAAATTTATATGACGGGATTGCAAAGGCGTATGATTTCATCAAAGCTGCTTGGCAGAGACTAGGATTCCTAACGGAGGATTACATGCCTAAAACGAATTCATACGCTTTGCTTGCGGCCGCCGTGCTTGCTGCGCAGGCGGGCTGGGCCCAAGAAGTGCGCGTCTACAACTGGTCGGATTACATCGACGAAGAGCTTTTGACCAAGTTCGAGGAAGAGACCGGTTTCGAGCTGATCTATGATGTCTTTGACAGCAACGAGGTTCTGGAAACGAAACTTCTGGCTGGTGGGTCAGGCTATGACGTTGTCGTTCCCTCCGCGACATTTCTGCAGCGTCAGATCGCAGCGGGCGCGTTCCAGCCATTGGATAAATCGCAGCTGAGCAACATCGGAAATCTCTGGGATGTGGTCAGCGCACGCACCAATACCTATGATCCGGGCGGTGAGTATTCGATCAACTACATGTGGGGCACAACGGGCCTTGGCGTGAACGTTGGCGAAGTGACCGCACGTTTGGGCGAAGACGCGCCAATCAATTCGCTGTCTTTGGTGTTCGATCCTGCGAACATGGAAAAGCTGGCTGACTGTGGTGTGCATTTCCTTGATGCACCAACCGAGATGGTTCCCGCTGCGTTGCAGTACCTTGGCGAAGACCCTGACGCGAAAGACGATGAGTCTCTGGCCAAAGCAGAGGCGGTTCTTGCCGCTGTGCGCCCCTATGTCCAGAAGTACCACAGCTCGGAATATATCTCGGCGCTGGCCAATGGTGACATCTGTGTGGCTTTCGGTTGGTCCGGTGACATCCTGCAATCACGCGACCGCGCCGCAGAGGCCGACAATGGCATCGAGATTGCTTATAACGCCCCGGTTGAGGGTGCCTTGATGTGGTTTGACCAGATGGCGATCCCTGTGGATGCCCCGAACCCTGAAGGTGCGCACGCATTCCTGAACTTCATCCTGGATGCCCAGAACATGGCGGATGCGTCGAACTACGTCTATTACGCCAATGGCAACCTCGCGTCACAAGAGCTTTTGGTGGAAGACGTGATCGGTGATCCGGCCATCTACCCGGACGCCGCGACACTTGAGACGCTTTATACAACCACACCGTTTGATGCACGCTCGCAGCGTTCACTCACACGGATGTGGACACGGGTAAAATCCGGTACATAAGATAGATTAATCCCCGGCCCGAAACACGGGCCGGGGTTTTTGCAACATACAAGTATCTGAGGCCCCGATCCCTATGCCGCAAACCGCATTTGAGCCTTGGAATGACCCTGACGCAAAGCCGTTGATCCAGTTTCGCAATGTGTCGAAACGCTTTGGCGACTTCACCGCGATTGATGATCTGAGCATCGATATTTTCGAGCGTGAGTTCTTTGCCCTGCTTGGTCCCTCGGGCTGCGGCAAGACCACAATGATGCGGATGCTGGCAGGGTTCGAGACGCCGACATCCGGCACGATCATGTTGGACGGGCAGGACATCTCGCCCATCCCGCCAAACAAGCGCAGCGTGAACATGATGTTCCAGTCCTATGCGCTGTTCCCCCATTTGACGGTTTACGAAAACATCGCCTTCGGCTTGCGCCGCTCGAAGATGCCAAAAGACGAGATCGACGCGCGCGTCAAGCAGATGCTGAAGCTGGTGCAGATCGAGAAATTCGGCGCCCGCAAACCCGAGCAAATCTCCGGTGGTCAGCGCCAGCGTGTCGCCCTTGCGCGCGCTTTGGCCAAGGGGCCCAAGCTCTTGCTGCTGGATGAGCCGTTGTCCGCCCTCGACAAGAAGTTGCGACAGGACACGCAGTTCGAGCTGATGGATATTCAGGAAAAAACCGGTACGACCTTTGTGGTGGTCACCCACGATCAGGAAGAGGCCATGACCGTTGCGTCGCGTGTGGCGGTGATGGACCATGGCAAGCTCAAGCAGGTTGATACCCCCGACCGCATTTATGAGGCCCCGAACAGCACCTATGTTGCGGATTTCATCGGCGATGTGAACATTATCGAAGGCTATGCGACGAAGCAGGGCGACACGGTTTCGATTGCGTGGTCCGAAGGCAATTCCCCGATCATTGGCACGCCGTCGAAACCGATTGCAGATGGTAAGGTGAGTTTCGCAATCCGGCCTGAAAAGATTGCGATTTCCGCAGAACGGCCAACCGACCGGAACAACATTGTCCAAGGCAAAGTGCTCGACATCGCCTATCTGGGTAACCTGTCGACCTATCATGTGGCCCTGCCGGACGGGACGATCATCAAAGCGCAGACGGCCAACTCGCGCCGCCGTTCAAGCCGCCCGTTTACCTGGGACGATGAGGTCTGGCTATCCTGGACCGATACCGCCGGCATCGTGTTGAAAAGCTGAGGGAGCGCGCGATGAACATGCGTCGTTTCTCTTTGATTGCGGTTCCCTACGGGTGGCTGGTCCTGCTTTTTCTTGTCCCCTTCCTGATCGTTTTCAAGATATCGCTCTCGGATGTCGCCCTTTCTATCCCGCCCTACACACCAACGCTGGAACTCTCCGAAGGCTGGGGTGGCTTTCGGGATTTTCTGTCACAACTGGATTTCGAGAATTACGAGTTTCTCGCGACGGATGACCTTTACTGGAAAAGCTACCTTTCCAGCGTGCAGATCGCGTTCATCTCGACGACGATCTGTTTGCTGATCGGCTTTCCCATCGCCTACGGCATGGCAAATGCGCCCAAGGAATGGCAGCCGACCCTGATGCTATTGGTGATCCTGCCGTTCTGGACCAGCTTTCTGATCCGCGTCTATTCGCTGATCGGCATCCTGAGTCAGGAAGGCATGCTGAACCAGTTTCTGATGTGGATCGGTATCATTAACGAACCGCTAACGATCCTGAACACGAATATCGCGGTCTATATCGGGATCGTTTACACCTATGTGCCGTTCATGATCCTGCCGATCTATGCGACGTTGATTAAACTTGACGGATCGCTGCTCGAGGCCGCCGAAGACCTGGGCTGTTCGCGCACCGAGGCGTTCTGGCGCATCACCGTCCCCCTGTCCAAGGCGGGGATTATCGCAGGCTGTTTTCTGGTTTTCATCCCCGCGCTGGGCGAATTCGTGATCCCCTCGCTTCTGGGCGGCTCTGACACGCTGATGATCGGTAAGGTGCTCTATGAGGAATTCTTCTCCAACCGTGATTGGCCGGTGGCCGGTGCTGTGGCTGTCATCTTGCTGCTGATCCTGATCATCCCGATTGTGCTCTACCAGCGCAACGAGCAGAAGATGATGGAGGCCGAAACATGAGACGGCTGACATGGTTCAACGCGACATCGCTGACACTGGGTTTTGCGTTCCTCTACATCCCGATGATCGTGGTGATCATCTATAGCTTCAACGAAAGCCGTCTGGTCACCGTCTGGGGCGGCTTTTCGACCAAGTGGTATGGCGAGTTGTTACGCAATGAATCCTTTCTTGACGCAGCCTGGGTGACGTTTCAGGTCGGCTTTTTCTCGTCCATTATTGCGACGGTGCTTGGCACAATGGGGGCCTATGTGCTTGTGCGCGGCGGCCGTTTCTACGGGCGCACCCTGTTTTCCGGCATGATGTATGCGCCGCTCGTGATGCCCGAAGTGATCACAGGGCTTTCGCTACTCCTGCTCTTTATCTCGATCGGCTTGGACCGTGGCATGTTCACGATTATCCTCGCCCACGGGACATTTGCGATGTGCTATGTCTCGGTGGTGGTCAGTTCGCGTTTGGTCAGCTTTGACCGCTCGGTCGAAGAAGCGGCCCTTGATCTTGGATGCACCCCGTTCGAGGCGTTTCGCCTTGTCACACTGCCCATAATCGCGCCCGCCGTGATTTCGGGCTGGTTGCTGGCGCTGACACTGTCGCTTGATGATCTGGTGATTGCATCATTTGTCGCGGGCCCATCGGCGACAACGCTGCCGATCAAAGTGTTCAGTTCGATCCGCTTGGGGGTGAGCCCCGAAATCAACGCGCTCTCCACCATTCTGATCGGGATCGTCACCATCGGGACGATTGCCGCGTCCTTGACCACCAAGCGCGCCGTCATGCGGCGGCAGCGCGAAGAGCGGATGGCAGAGCAGGCGGGCTGAACCCGTTGCTCTGTGGCACCTAAGCGCGCAATCTAAAGGATGAAATCACCCGCTGTCACGCCTGTGGTGTCTTCAAGCGTGATACCCAAATCCGCAATTCCGTCGCCGTCCTGATCAACAAAGATGATGGTGTCGCTACCGGACGCTGTCGCCCAAATCTCGCCAACCGTATTTGTCGGCGCGCCACCAGCGTTGAAGGTAAATGCCTGATCACCGCCAAGCGACAGATTGGCGTCAATCATGCTGAGATCAATGTCGTCCGTCCCGGTCTCGAAATCTGTAATGGTGTCTCGGTTGTTGTTCCAGCTGTCGCTGATGGCGTTGAAAATGAAGGTATCCGCGCCGGATCCCCCTGTCATCGTGTCCTGACCAAGACCCCCTGAGATGTCGTCCGCGCCGCTGCCACCGTCAATCTCATCATTGCCACGGCCCCCAAAGAGCGCGTCATTGCCACCACCACCTGTGACCTCATCGTTGCCGCTGCCGCCATAGATCGTGTCGGCACCCGTACCGCCTGTAATCTGGTCATTCCCGGAACTGCCATAGATCGTGTTCGTCCCGCTGGCTGTCGTGATCGTGTCGTTGCCAGAGTTGCCATCGACTGCGTCGTTGTTGGCACCCGCATCAATCTGGTCACTGCCGGAACCGCCGAATATCTCGTCGTTGCCTGAACCGCCATTCAGCGTGTCTTGACCAACACCACCAATCAAAAGGTCGTTGCCGCCGTTTCCGGTCAGAACATTGTTCGCATCGTTTCCGACAAGTGTATCGTCGCCGCTGCCGCTTGTTGCGTTTTCGATCACAACACCATTTGCGATAGTAAATCCACCCCGGATACCCGAGGCGTTCGAGATGAAACCGCCGCCGCCAACTTCATATTCCAGCGTGGCAGGCCGCAGATCAATCACGGTGTCGCGGGTTCCGCTATATGTGATTGTATCAACACCGCCGGTGTCCCAGATCGCAACCCACCCTGTGCCGGTCGCGTTTGCGCTGGCCAGTTCATAGGTGTTGTTGCCGTTGTTGTAGGTTGTGTTTGCGCCATAAAGCTCTTGCAACATCGCGATATCAAGCGCCATCGGGCTTGCGGCATCGCCATAGCTATTGGTCGTTGTTGGCGCGCCATTCCAACCACCATTATACGACATGATCGTATAGACGGTTTGGTTCAATTCAAAATCCCCGTAGTCCCCGAATGGGAAGTTGGGTGCGCCGGGGTTCAGGCCCAAAAGAACCGAAGGGCCATCATGCGGGTGGTCCAGACCTAAGCCATGCAGGGCTTCGTGAATAACTGTTGAAAACCCGAGCCCGCCAGCGGTAAGCCCATTTGACCAGCCAAAACCACCGCTATTGAACGCGCCCATTGACTCACCAGTATAGCTCGAGCCGCCGGGCTGGTAAAAGTAACCAAGCAGTCCCGGGTCGCCGAAGTCATCCAACACCATTTGGAAATCTGCCCGAGGATCGTCCGATATAACGAACGTCACATTGGCATAGTTTGAAATGACACCCAAAGCCGTCATGACAGCATCGCGTTCCTCGAGGCTCCAGCCTTCTGAAACAACATCTGCGCCCGCGTCTGTTGTCAGCCGTTCGAATTCTGCCTGATCGCCGGCATCGACAAAATATACGGTCACGATATTATCACTGTCACCACGGGCCCGCCCGGAATCGAGTGTGTCTACGGGTGACGGGGGCGGAACAGACACTGCCGCCAATTCATAGGTGCCGGTGCCGCTGTCATTGAATGCCCCGGCCTCGATGTAGAACGTCCCGCCAGTCGGGCTGCCAATCGTAACCTGAGAATCCCGTCCGTTAAAATCATCGTTGAGTGCAACCAGATCGCCATCAGCGTCATAGACCCGCAAAAAAGGGTCGCTGAGGCTGAGACCTTCCATTGAAATCTCGGCAAACTGCCCCGGTCCAAGATCAATCCGCACCCAGTCACGGTCTCCTTGGAACCCAAGATTGCTTTGAAAAGTCCCCCCAACAGTCAGGGTTGCGGAGGTTGATGGATTGCTTGGAATATCGGCCATGAAAAATCTCTTCTGGAAGCACGGTAGCGCTGGGAAATTATAGAATAGAACGGGTTGTCGTCAGAGGACACAAAAACTGTGGCAAAAATTAGTTCAATGTGCGCGGGGGCGCAATTTTTTGGGCTCTGCAGCACTATGTCTGCTCCATGGTGGCAGTGTCGCGGGCCAACAAGCCGTTAATCGCCCGCATCTGGCTTTCGCGCAGCCAAAGGCTTAGGCTTGAATGGTAGGGTATGGCGACTGTCGCGCCAAATTACGGCATCTAAATCAAAGGAGTGCTGACCAGATGGCAAAGGAAACGATTGGTGTTGTCGGTGTCGGCTTGATGGGGCACGGAATCGCCAAGAACCTGCTGGCGGCTGATTATCCGGTTACTGTGATTGCCCACCGCAACCGGACCCCGATCGAGAGCCTGACAGCACTTGGCGCGGTTGAGGTTGGCGACCTGACCCAAATGGCTGCGACATGTTCGGTGATCCACATCTGCGCCCCCGGATCGCCGCAGGTCGAAGAAATCGTTGATGCGCTGTTACCGGCGCTCAAGCGCGGCAGCATAGTTGTCGACTGCTCGACCTCTGATCCCACATCGACAATCGCATTGGCGCAAAAACTGGCCAAGGCCGGGTGCCACATGGCCGATGCGCCGCTTGGTGGTACGCCCGTGCAGGCCGAGCAGGGGGAATTGGCCACAATGGTCGGGGCGGATGCCGAGGTTTTCGCGCGTCTTGAACCTGTCATCGCAAGCTGGGCCGGCGCGATTGTGCACATCGGGCCGTGTGGGGCAGGGCACAAGATGAAGCTGCTCAACAACTTTGTCTCGCTTGGCTATGCCGCCCTATATTCCGAGGCGCTTGCGCTCTCACGTAAGGTTGGTATTTCGGTCGATCAGTTCGACTCCGTCATTCGAGGAAGCCGGATGGACTGCGGTTTTTATCAAACCTTCATGGGGTATGCTGTTGAGGGCAACCGCGAGGCGCATAAGTTCACACTGACCAACGCACTCAAGGATTTGCGCTATCTTGAAGCGATGGCGGATAGTATCGCGCTTGCCAATCCTGTCGGTAATGCGGTGAAAAACAGTTTCGCTCTGGCCAGCGCCGCAGGGGGCAGCGGGCCAGAGGATTATGTGCCGCATCTTGTTGACTACATCGCGCGGCAGAACGGTTTGGACTAGAACACACCGTAGTAGGTTGCGACCTTGTCGGCCCAGTGCCGGTCAAGGGCGGTGGTATTTTCAAGCTGCGGGCTGGCGTCCAGCGTTGCGGCATCAATCGTGAGCACGGTTTTGGTATCGGCGTCGCCAACGGTTTCCACCAGATTGATCGGCAGCACGCGCTGGGTTTCGGGCAATACCACGCCGGTATCAACGGCAAGATGACTGACGGTAAGGTCCGCCGAACCAGCCAGAAGGCCGATCACCTTGCCAAGCTTGTCTGCCCCGTGACAGGCGACAGATCCCGAGACACTGCGCGCTGAAAACAGTCTGCCGTCCGGTGCGTTCTTTTCCAGAAATGTGGCTGCGACATCCTTGCTTGAGGGTCCAAGAAGCAATGACGGGATGTCGCTCAGCTGCAATCCGTCATCAAGGCCGACCTTTTCGATGACTTCCAGGTTCTCAAGGTCCGCTTTGTTTAATTGAAGTGTTACCGAGCGGTCGTCCGGGTCGATTTTGCCAATTTTATCGGCTGCAACGACGACGGTATGATTGGACAGCATTCCGCCCGTATCAATGGCCAGGTGTTTGATCTTCATTGTCTTCCGATCAATGAAGGCATCTACGATGGAGGCTTTGAAGTCTTCGGCTTGGGCTAAAAACCCAAAAAGATCATTTACTGAAAAGAGCATGAGAAATTCCTTTCTGTGTGCGTCTGTGAATGTGATGGAGGTTCCGTCAGCGCTGGGGGGTGTAACGATCAGTCGCAACCGTCGTGCCAGCAACTGGCAATGCTTCGCAGGGGGGCGAAAGATTAGAAGGCCATGGCGCAGTCGCAGATGTATACGCTGCATGCGATCCTAGGCTTTGCGTAACGGTTTCGCTGCGGCATTCCGCCCCTCTTTCTTGCGTCGTTGGGCGCCGATCACGGTCAGCGCTACTGCCGCTATACGTGGGGCTTATCTGAAAAATTCAACATTTTCGGGTGTTTTCGCCAAAAGCGATGCGCGATTTCAAAATAGCGCTGCCGATTATCCTGTGCGCCCGGTAGGTTGTCCGCGGGGCGGGAAAAGAGCAAAGACCACGCTTTCGAAACATTGGAGGTGGGCGCCGGACAATGCGACAGCGGCTGTTCTGTGGCGGCACAATCAGTTGTGTTTTTCAGAACCAAGGTGTTGTCTGTCCCGAAAAAATCTAGCACAAAACAGCATGCTCTGGCACTTCGGGGTTTTACCCTGCACAGTGCGTGACAGCAAAAAATCAAATCATCGTCTTAACCAGCAGGAGACTTCTATGTCGATATTTACCAAGGATCAAAGCTTCGCGCATGCGCGAAAAATGCTTTCGGTGTCCGCCCTCGCCCTCGCAATGACCTCGGTGTCTGCCAACGCCGAGACACTGCGCTGGGCACGTGTCGCTGATGCGCTGACGCTTGATCCGCATTCCCAGAACGAAGGTCCGACGTCGACATTGCTGCACCACATCTATGAAACGCTTGTGGGGCGTGCGACGGACGGTTCGCTGACCCCGCGTCTGGCAACAGACTGGCGCATCAGCGAAGAAGACCCTTCTGTCTGGATTTTCACGCTGCGCGAAGGTGTGACGTTCCATGATGGTTCCGAGTTCAACGCCGAGGACGTGGTATTCTCTTTGAACCGTGTACGTGCCGAAAGCTCGGGCTTCAAAGCGTTGCATGGTGCTGTTGAAAGCGTGTCGATGGTCGATGACTATACCGTCCACGTGAAAATGACCGGCCCGTCGCCGCTGTATGTACAGAACCTGACAAACACATTCATCATGGATCAGGGTTGGGCCGAGGCAAACGACGTGGTTGAGCCGCAGAACTTTGCTGCCGGTGAGGAAAACTTTGCCGTACGCAACACCAACGGGACCGGCCCCTACACGCTGGTATCGCGTGATCCCGAAGTGCGGACTGTGATGGCTGCGTTTGATGGCCACTGGGACGAAGCCCCGGCCGTGACCGAGATCATCTACACCCCGATTTCAGAGGCCGCGACCCGCGTTGCCGCACTGCTTTCGGGTGAAGTCGATGTGGTACAGGATGTGCCCGTGCAGGATATTGCACGTCTTGAGCAGACCGAAGGCGTCAAGATCACAACCGGCCCTGAAAACCGCAACATCTTTTTCGCCTATGACATGGTGTCGGACACGCTGCGGTCCTCTGATGCCGCCGACAACCCTTTCAAAAAGCCTGAAATTCGCGAAGCAATGGCCCTCGTTCTGGACCGCGACGCGATCCAGCAGGTCGTGATGCGCGGCCAGTCACAGCCATCAGCGGCCCCATTGCCGCCGTTTGTGAACGGCTGGACCGAAGAGATGAACGCTTATGGTTCACCAGATGTGGAACGCGCCGCGCAGCTTGTGGTCGAAGCGGGTTATCCTGACGGGTTCTCGGTTGATCTGAACTGCCCGAATGACCGTTATCTGAACGACGAAGCGATCTGTCAGGCGATGGTCGGCATGCTGGGCCGCGCGAACATCCGCGCCAATCTGGTGTCGCAGACACGCAGCCTGCACTTCCCGCTGATCGAAAACTGGGAAACCGATTTCTATCTGCTGGGCTGGGGTGTACCGACATTTGACAGCGCCTATATCTTCAACTTCCTCGTGCACACCCGTGAAGACGCCTATGGCGCATATAACGGATCGCGTTACTCGAACCCCGAGGTTGATGCGAAAATCGAGGCTCTGGCGACCATGACCGATCTGGAAGCGCGCGATGCGACGATCGCCGAAATCTGGGATCAAGTAATGGAAGACCGCGTTTTCCTGAACGTGCACAACCAGATGCTGGCCTACGCAATGCGTGACGACATCAACCTTGATGTGCATCCTGAAAACCAGCCGAAGATGACGACTGTCACTTTCAACAACTAATACGTCTTGAACCTTTTGCCCGCGTGGTTTAGCGCCACGCGGGCAATTTGTATTTGTGTCAATGGGGCTGACCTATTCGCACAGCAATGAAGGGGCTATTTCATCATGCTGGCCTATATCATCCGCCGTATCCTGCAATCCGTCTTGGTGATGCTTGTCGTGGCTTTGGTGTCCTTTGCCCTGTTTCGTTTTGTCGGTGACCCGATCAATTCGATGGTCGGGCAGGAAACGTCGATTGCCGACCGCGAAGCGTTGCGCGACCAGTTGGGATTGAACGACCCGTTCCTGAGCCAATTCGCGACATTTGTGACCCGTGCCGCCCAAGGCGATTTCGGGATATCCTACCGCTTGCAACAGCCTGTGATGGAACTGATCTTGTCGCGCCTGCCGGCAACGCTGGAACTGGCGCTGGTGTCGGGGGTGCTGGCCTTTGTCTTTGGTGTCGGTTTTGGCGTCTACACAGCACTACGACGCAACGGTTGGGTGTCGAACACGATCATGACGGTGTCTTTGATTGGCGTATCGCTGCCCACCTTCCTGATTGGTGTTCTGCTGATCTGGGTTTTCGCGGTCGAACTGCAATGGCTCCCCAGTTTTGGCCGCGGTGAAACGGTTGAGATCGGCGGCTGGACGACCGGTTTTCTGACACCCACGGGCCGCGCTTCTTTGATCCTGCCCGCGATCACGCTGGGGCTTTATCAGATGACGTTGATCATGCGCCTTGTGCGTGCCGAGATGCTCGAAGTGCTCCGCACCGACTATATCAAATTCGCGCGGGCACGTGGCCTGAGCAATCGCGCGGTCAACTTTGGCCATGCCCTCAAGAACACCATGGTGCCGGTGATTACCATCACCGGTTTGCAATTGGGGTCGATTATCGCTTTTGCCATCATCACGGAAACCGTTTTCCAGTGGCCGGGCGTGGGTGCGCTGTTCATCAACTCGGTCCGCTTTGTCGATGTACCTGTGATGGCGGCCTATCTGATGATGATCGCGCTGGTATTCGTGATCATCAACCTGATCGTTGATTTGCTTTATTATGCGGTTGATCCGCGGCTGCGCGTCGATCGCGCGGCGACACGGCATTAAGGATTTACTGACATGAACCGCCTTGCTCGCATGTGGGACAGTGATATTGCTTGGTCCTTTCGGAATACACCGGTCGCGATTGTTGCCGCAATAATCGCGTTGATCATCGTGCTGGGTGCTGTTTTTGCACCGTGGATTGCACCCTATGATCCGTTCAATTCGGCATCTCTGAACCTGATGGACGGTTTCACCCCGCCAGGTGAGCCGAACCAGTTCACCGGCAATACCTATTTGATGGGCACCGACAATCAGGGCCGCGACATCTTCTCGACGATTCTTTATGGCGCGCGGATTTCGCTATTTGTGGGCTTCTCTGCCGTCGTGTTTGCCTTGGTGCTGGGTATCGGGCTCGGGCTGTTGGCGGGGTGGCGCGGTGGCTGGGTCGATAGCCTGATCATGCGTATTGCGGATGTGCAGTTGTCATTTCCGTCCATCCTGATTGCATTGCTGATCTTTGGTGTGGCGCGCGGCTTTATCCCGCCCTCGATGCGTGAAGAGGTTGCGATCTGGGTTTTGATCGTCTCGATCGGCCTGTCGGATTGGGTGCAATACGCCCGTGTGGTGCGTGGTGCCGCAATGGTTGAGAAGTCTAAGGAATACGTGCAGGCCGCCCGCGTCATCGGCGTACATCCCGCGCGTATCGTTTTGCGCCATATCCTGCCCAACGTGATGGGACCTGTGCTCGTGATCGCAACGATCGGTCTGGCGCTCGCGATCATCGCCGAAGCAACCCTGTCCTTTCTGGGCGTCGGTGTGCCGCCGACACAACCGAGCCTTGGTACGCTGATCCGGATTGGCCAGCAGTATCTCTTCTCTGGCGAATGGTGGATTTTGCTGTTCCCGGCCATCGCACTCTTGCTGCTCGCTTTGTCGGTCAACCTTTTGGGTGACTGGCTGCGCGACGCGCTGAACCCACGGCTAAGGTGACAATTATGACCGATGCTTTGCTTTCCGTCCGTAACCTGCGGGTCGAATTCCCGACACGTCGCGGTATTCTGACTGCGATTGACGATGTGTCTTTTGATATCATGCCCGGCGAGGTGCTGGGCGTGGTAGGTGAATCCGGTGCGGGCAAATCGCTAACCGGTGCCGCGATCATCGGCCTGCTGGAACCGCCGGGGCGCATTGCCGGTGGTGAAGTCCTGCTCAAGGGCGAACGGATCGACAATCTGGGCGCCGAAGCCATGCGCCGGATCCGTGGCAAGCGGATCGGCATGGTGTTTCAGGACCCGCTGACAAGCCTGAACCCGCTCTATACCGTGGCCCAGCAGTTGATCGAGACCATCCGCACGCACGCGGATATTTCCGAAAGTGAGGCACGCAAAAAGGCTATCGCCTTGCTTGACCGCGTGGGTATTCCTGCGGCAGCGCGGCGCATCGACGATTACCCGCACCATTTTTCAGGCGGCATGCGCCAGCGCGTTGTCATTGCCCTTGCGCTTTGCGCCGAGCCGGAGCTGGTGATCGCGGACGAGCCCACGACAGCGCTTGATGTGTCGGTGCAAAGCCAGATCATCGACCTGATCAAGGAAATCTGCGCGGAACGGGGTGCCGCGGTGATGCTGATCACCCATGATATGGGCGTGATTGCCGAAACCGCCGACCGTGTGGCGGTGCTCTATGCGGGCCGGATTGCTGAAATCGGACCCGTGCGGCAGGTCATTACCGCAGCTGAACATCCCTATACCGCAGGTCTGATGGGTTCGATCCCGACGCTGACGCAAACCGATGCGCGGCTGGTGCAAATCCCGGGTGCGATGCCCCGGCTGAATGCTATCCCGCAGGGCTGCGCCTTTAATCCGCGCTGCGAAAAAGCGTTTGATCGCTGTTTCAAAGAACGTCCCGCACCTGTCCTGCGTGACGCAGACGGGCGCAAGGTTGCGTGCTGGCTGTATGATGCCATCGACACACCTGCAAAGGAGCAAGCGAATGGCTGATGCGCTGCTGAAGATCGAACACCTGACGCGGTATTTCGATATTTCGAAACCTTTCCTGAACCGGATGCTGGAACGCGATGAAAAGCAGTTCCTGACGGCGGTGGCCGACGTGAGCTTCGAAATCAAGCGTGGAGAAACCTTTGCGCTGGTGGGTGAAAGCGGGTCGGGGAAATCGACAATTGCAAAGTTGGTCGTAGGATTGCTTGGCGCATCAGAAGGGACCATCGAATTTGATGGGCATAAGATGACAGGCACGACAGGAACCGCGATGCGCGATCTGCGCCGCCGGTTCCAGATGATCTTTCAAGACCCTTTCGCAAGCCTGAACCCGCGCTGGCGCGTTGGTGATATCATCGCCGAGCCGATCCATACGTTTGGCCTGCTCAAAGGGGCTGACGTGACGAACCGTGTGGGTGAATTGCTGGATACGGTGGGCCTGTCCGCCAAAGACGCCGAAAAGTTTCCGCATGAGTTTTCCGGCGGCCAGCGCCAGCGGATCGCGATTGCACGCGCGCTGTCATCCAAACCTGAATTCATCGTCTGTGACGAACCGACCTCGGCGCTGGATGTGTCGGTGCAGGCGCAGATTTTGAACCTGATGAAGGACCTTCAGGACGAAATGGGCCTGACCTATCTTTTCATCAGCCATGACCTTTCGGTCGTGCGGCACATGGCGAGCCGGATTGGCGTGCTTTATCTGGGCCGTCTGGTCGAAGTGGCCGATGGCAAGACGCTGTTCTCCTCCCCGCAGCATCCCTATACGCAGATGCTCCTCGATGCGGTGCCTGATCTGGCACTGTCCGGACGGCGGCGCAAACCTGTCGATGGTGAAATCCCCAACCCGATCAATCCGCCACCCGGCTGCGCCTTCCACCCGCGCTGCCCGCTGGCCATGGACCGCTGCAAGGTTGATGCGCCCCATCAGGTCGCGACAGAGACCGGTTATGCGGCGTGCTTTGCGCTGGAAGCCGAAGCAAAGGCAAGCTGAGCGGATCAGGCGGGGCGCGGGCTTTGGACCGCCGTCAGACGGTTTCCAGATAGCTATGGAATTCGAAGTCCGTGACGTGGCGGGCAAAGCGTTTGAGTTCCTGCGTCTTGCATTCCACCAGCATCGTTTGAAGGCGCTTGGAGAAAATGTTCTGCACGTGCTTGCCGCGGTTGAACGCCTGAATCGCTGTCGCCCAATCAAGGGGCAAGTGGTCGAGTTTCAGACTGTAGGCATCGCCCTCGATCGGCTGGGCAGGTTCCATTTTTGCTTCGATCCCGATCAGTGCCCCGCCAAGAATACTGCCAACCACCAGATACGGGTTCGCATCAGCCCCCGCGACCCTGTGTTCGATCCGGCGCGCTTTGTGGTTGCCGCCGGGAATGCGGATCGCGGCGGTGCGGTTTTCATAGCCCCAAGCCACGCTGGTCGGGGCATGTGCCCCCGGTAGCAAACGGCGGTAGGAATTTTCATGCGGCGCAAATGTCAGGGTGTTTTCCTGCATCGTCTCCAATAGCCCTGCCACGGCATTCAGCATCAGCGGCGTGCCTTCCGCGCCGCCGTTGTCGAACAGGTTGACGCCGTTCTCATCGACAAGGCTGAAATGCACGTGAAAGCCGCTGCCGGACCGTTCACCGTAAGGTTTGGCCATAAAGGTCGCGGCCAATCCGTGCTTGCGCGCGATCCCGCGGACTAGCCGCTTGAACAACACGGCATCGTCGGCGGCCTGAAGCGGATCGTTGACATGCATCATGTTGATTTCAAATTGCCCGGCCCCATTTTCCGAAATCGCGGCATCGGCGGGAATGCCTTGTTCGTGGCAGGCCTGATAGACATCGTTCAGGAAGCTGTCGAAATGCTGCAATTCATCCAGGGACAAGGCACCGTCTGAATCAAGCCGCTTGCCCGTGACAGGTGACCGGGGTGGCTGCGGGCGTTCTTCACTGGGATCGCACAGATAGAATTCAAGCTCGGTTGCCACGACGGGCGTGAGGCCAAGTGCCTTGTAGCGATCAACGATGTTGGCCAGTGCATGGCGCGGGTCGCCCAGAAACGGATTGCCATCATCCGTATGCATCCAGAACATCGCCAAGGCCGAGGGTTGGCTGGTCCAGTTGATCAGGACAAGCGGGCGGCCGGTGTGTTCGCAGATCCCGTCTGAATCGCCCGTTTCAAAAACCAGTTCGTTGTTCTCGATGTCTTCGCCCCAGACATCCATGCTCAGGATTGACAGCGGCATCCGCAGCCCACCATCAAGCGACGCACGCGCCTTTTCAATCGGCAGCCGCTTGCCGCGCATTGTGCCGTTCAGATCGCAAACACAGACAAAAACACTCTCGATCTCGGGGTGCTCCTGCAGCCATGTCATGATATTTGTGGTCGTGGTTGCTCGTGGCTCATTCTGGGCAGTCATAGTGCGATCCTTTGGATGTCCTGACGTCATATCCATGCGGCGGCCATGCTGTGAATGCGCATTTATGCCTGCTCAAGGATGCAAGATATGTCTAGCCTGCGGCGCAGGTGACTGCCAGTGGGAAGTATATGTGCAGCCATGGACATCGGCCCATAAGTAGCCCCATAAGTAGGCAACGATGGTGGTTCGAAACGCCGTTTGTGTCGATTCTCAAGAGGGCGTCATCCACCAAGTCTGGAGCTAGGAAAGCATCATGAAGTTTCGTTTCCCCATTTTCATTATCGACGAGGATTTCCGGTCGGATAACAACTCTGGGGTGGGTATTCGCGCGATGGCACAGGCCATCGAAAACGAGGGTGTCGAGGTCGTCGGCGTTACAAACTACGGTGACCTGTCCCAGTTCGCACAGCAGCAATCCCGCGCCAGCGCCTTCCTTTTGTCGATTGATGATGAAGAGTTCAGCGCGGGCCCCGACATTGACCCCGTGGTCGTCAACCTGCGCGCCTTCATCGAAGAAGTGCGGTGGAAAAACGCAGATGTGCCGATCTTCATCTACGGTGAAACCAAAACCGCACGCCATCTGCCCAACGATATTCTGCGCGAATTGCATGGCTTCATCCATATGTTCGAGGATACGCCCGAATTTGTCGCGCGACACATTATTCGCGAGGCGAAGACCTATCTCGAAGGCATCCAGCCGCCCTTCTTCAAGGCGCTGTTGGACTATGCCGATGACGGTTCGTATTCGTGGCACTGCCCGGGCCATTCAGGTGGCGTTGCTTTCCTCAAAAGCCCGATTGGCCAGATGTATCACCAGTTCTACGGCGAAAACATGCTGCGCGCAGATGTGTGCAATTCGGTCGAGGAACTGGGCCAGTTGTTGGACCACAATGGTGCAATCGGCGCGTCGGAACGCAACGCCGCCCGCATCTTCAACGCCGATCACTGTTTCTTTGTCACCAACGGCACAAGCACCAGCAACAAGATGGTCTGGCATCACACGGTTGCCCCCGGCGATGTTGTTGTGGTCGACCGCAACTGTCACAAATCCATTTTGCACAGCATCATCATGACTGGTGCGATCCCGATCTTTCTGAAACCGACGCGCAACCATTTCGGGATCATCGGTCCGATCCAGCGCAGCGAGTTCGAGATCGAAGCGATCCGCGACAAGATCCGCGCCAACCCATTGCTGGCGCATATCGACGCCGATACCGTCAAGCCGCGCATCATGACGCTGACGCAGTCAACCTATGACGGTGTGCTGTACAACACCGAGACGATCAAGGACCGGCTGGACGGCTATATCGAGAACCTGCATTTCGATGAGGCATGGTTGCCCCATGCGGCCTTCCATCCGTTCTACGGCAACTTCCATTCGATGGGGCGCAAACGGGAACGGCCGCGGCATTCGGTGACTTATGCCACCCAATCGATCCATAAACTCCTCGCGGGGATCAGTCAGGCGAGCCATGTGCTCGTGCAGGATTCCCAGGATACGAAACTGGATCGCCACCTCTTTAACGAAGCCTACCTGATGCACACCAGCACCAGCCCGCAGTACAGCATCATTGCAAGCTGTGATGTGGCCGCGGCCATGATGGAACCTCCGGGCGGCACGGCCCTGGTCGAGGAAAGCATACAGGAAGCGCTCGATTTCCGCCGTGCCATGCGCAAGGTCGATGAAGAGTTTGGCGCTGATGACTGGTGGTTCAAGGTCTGGGGCCCTGATGCGCTCGAGGAAGAGGGGATTGGCCGCGCCAAGGATTGGGTGCTCAAGCGCACTGATGAAGAAGGGGTACAGGCCTCTGACGGTGAAGACGCTTGGCACGGGTTTGGGGATATGGCCCCGGGCTTTAACATGCTGGACCCGATCAAGGCCACGATCATCACGCCGGGCTTGAACCTTGATGGGCGGTTCGAAGAGGCAGGTATTCCTGCGTCGATCGTGACCAAATATCTGGCCGAACACGGGGTCGTGGTGGAAAAAACCGGCCTTTATAGTTTCTTTATCATGTTCACCATCGGCATCACCAAGGGCCGTTGGAACACGCTGCTGGCCGCGTTGCAGCAGTTCAAGGACGACTACGGCAAGAACCAACCGATGTGGCGCACGATGCCGGAATTCTGTGCCAAACATCCGCGCTATGAACAGATGGGCCTGCGCGATCTTTGCGAACATGTGCACAGGCTCTATGCCAAGTATGACGTCGCGATCCTGTCAACCGATATGTATCTCAGCGACCTGACCCCCGCCATGACACCCTCGGACGCCTTTGCGCATATCGCGCAGCGCACAACGCAGCGTGTGCCGATCGACGCGCTTGAGGGGCGGATCACGACGAGCCTGATCACGCCTTATCCGCCGGGTATTCCGCTGCTTATTCCGGGTGAGGTCTTCAACAGCAAGATTGTCCAATATCTCAAATTCAATCGCGAATTTGCGCGCGATTGCCCGGGGTTTGAAACAGACATCCATGGCTTGGTTCAAATCACCGGTGTTGATGGAACTGTCGAGTATTTTGCCGATTGCGTCGCCGTGTAAGGCCGGAAGCGATAGCGTTATCGGTTTGCAGGCAGCGGATTAGTGCTTGTCTTCTGCTTGTGGCAGCAGGCACTTTGTCAGCAAGAGGCAATAGGGGGGTAAGATGCTGAGATCAGCGATGGGATACAACGGTGCGGTCAGCGCGCCACACCGTGCTGCGGCACTGGCGGGCCGCGATGTGCTGGAAGCGGGGGGCACGGCGATTGAAGCCATGGTCGCCGCCGCCGCTGCGGTGGCCGTGGCCTATCCGCATATGAACGGGATTGGCGGCGACGGGTTCTGGGTAATCCACAAGCCTGGTCAAGCCCCCGTGGGTATATCGGGTTGTGGTCGTGCAGCGGGGCTTGCCACGCCGGAATGGTACGCCGCCCGTGGCGCAACAGACGCGATCCCCAGCCGTGGCGCACAGGCGGCATTGACCGTGCCGGGCACGATTGAGGGTTGGGCAAAAGCGCTGGACCTTGTGCCGGCAGACCGGCGTCTGCCCCTGTCACAACTTCTCGCACCCGCGATTGCGCTTGCATGCGAGGGTGTCGCAGTGACAGCAAACCAGTCTCTCACAACCGCCGACAAGCTGGCGACCCTGAAAGGTGTCGAAGGCTTTGACGAGACCTTCCTTGTGGATGGCGCGCCACCGGAACCGGGGTATCGTTTGCGCCAGACAGCACTTGGTCAAACCTTGCAGCGCCTCGCCGATGTGGGCCTTGATGATTATTACCGCGGCGACATTGCCGCAACCCACGCGGCATTTCTGGAAAAAGCAGGCAGCCCGCTCCGGCTGGACGATTTTGACCGCTTTGCTGCTGAACAGGTCACGCCCCTCACGGTGCAGGTGAATGCAGGTCAGCTATATAACATGATCGCACCGACCCAAGGGGTCTCATCCTTGATGATCCTTGCGCTGTTTGACCGTTTGAACGTCGAGACGGCCGAGAGTTTCGCGCATCTGCATGGTCTGATCGAGGCTACAAAGCTGGCCTTTATCAAGCGCAATGCGGAACTGGGTGATCCCGACTATATGGCGACACCCGCTCAGGACTGGCTGCAAGCGGAAGATCTTGATGCGCTGGCGAAACAGGTCAATCCTGAGACCGCCCTGCCTTGGCCGCATGAAGCCAAAGCAGGTGATACGATCTGGATGGGGGCTGCTGATCGTGAGGGCTGCGTTGTCAGCTTTATCCAGTCGGTCTTTTGGGAATTCGGATCAGGCCTGACATGTCCTGATACCGGCGTCTATTTCCAGAACCGTGGCGCAGGCTTTTCGTTGCAGGAGGGGCCCAACCAACTGGGTCCCTACCGCCGTCCGTTCCACACATTGAACCCCGCTTTGGCGCAATTGGCGGATGGCCGTGTCATGGCCTACGGCACGATGGGTGGCGAAGGTCAGCCCCAGACACAGGCAGCCGTCTTTACGCGCCATGTGCTGTTCGGACAGGATTTGCAGGAAGCGGTGACAGCGCCAAGGTGGCTGTTGGGCCGCACGTGGGGGGATGCCACGACCAGCCTGAAGCTCGAGGACCGTTTTGATCCCGAACTTGTCGCGGCCCTGACCGCAGCAGGCCATGAGGTTGAGATGATCGCACCGTTCTCTGATCTGGCAGGTCACGCCGGGGCGGTGGTGATGCACCCTTCCGGCCTGATGGAATGCGCAAGTGATCCGCGCGCTGACGGTGCGGCGATCGCTGTCTGATCCTGCGGGGCTGCACCATTTGTGCGGCAGATAACAGATAACGCCGCAACGGGTTTCCCGCTGCGGCGTTATCACTTTCAACAAAACCTTTGCCTTAAACGCCGTAAAGGCCAGCTACCCTGCCACGCAATGCGACCAGAGCCAGCACCGTGTCAATCGTTGGTGTCGGCGTTTCGGTGACGCGCCCAAGTTCTTTCACCGAGCCTACAAGCGCGTCGATTTCCATCGGGCGTCCTTGGTCCAGATCCTGCAGCATGGATGTGCGGTGCGCTCCCACATCGGCACCGCCCTGGATGCGACGGTCGACATCAATCGGGAATTTGACGCCCAGCTTTTCGGCAATCGCGTGCGCTTCAAGCATCATGTTGCGGGCAACCTCGCGCGTGCCGGGGTCTGTGCACAGAACATCAAGCGTCGCATGGGTCAGCGCAGAGATCGGATTGAAAGACAGGTTGCCCCAGAGCTTGACCCAGATTTCGTCCCTGATCTTCGGCCGGACAGGCGCCCTGAGCCCCGCATCTGCAAGCGCCTTGGAAAGGGTAAGTGCGCGCTCGGACTTTGATCCGTCAGGCTCCCCCAAAGAAAAGCGGTTGCCTTCGATGTGTTTGACAACACCCGGTGCGATGACCTCGGCGGCAGGGTAGACGACACAGCCCAGCACACGGTCCGGACCAAAGCCGTCCCATTGTGCGTTGCCGGGATCGACTGTTTCCAGCCGCGTGCCTTCAAGCGGACCGCCGATTTTGTGGAAATACCACCAAGGGACACCGTTCACGCCCGATACAATGGTCGTGTTCTCACCGATCAACGGCTGCATTTTTGACACCACTGGCGGAACAGAGTGGGCCTTGAGCGTGACAATCACATAGTCCTGTGGCCCAAGATCGGCCGCGTCGTCCGAAGCTGTGACCTTCACCGTGGTTTCGCCACTTTCCTCAATCAGACGCAACCCGTCTTCCCGCATCGCCTTAAGATGCGGGCCGCGCGCCACAAGGCTGACATCTGCCCCGGCCTGCGCGAGCTTTGCACCCATATAGCCGCCGATTGCACCGGCCCCGAAAATACAGATCTTCATGGCGTGCTCCCTATCCCAGACCCAGTTTCTCGGCGAGGCCGATACGCTGGAGCTTTCCGGTCGCACCCTTCGGGATCTCATCCAGGATCAGGATATTGCGCGGAACCTTGAAGGCCGCCAGCCGTTCGCTTGCGAAATCGCGGATTTCGCGGTCGGTGGCGCTTTGCCCCTCTTTCAACACTACGGCGGCCGCGACATCCTCGCCCAGTTTGGCGTGCGGGACAGCAAAGGTCACACATTGCCCGACGGCGGGGTGATCGGACAGGACGCCGTCAACCTCCAGCGGGCTGATCTTCTCACCGCCACGGTTGATGATTTCCTTCAGGCGACCGGTGAGCGACAGATATCCGTCCTCATCAAACATGCCCTGATCGCCGGTCCGGAACCAGCGTTTGCCGTCGGCTTTAAAGAAGTTCTTCTCGTTTGCTTCGGGGTTTGCCTCATAGCCCGGTGTCACGTTGGGCCCGGAGATCGCGATCTCGCCCACGCCATCAATCAGGCGGTTTTCCACTTCATGGGCAATACGTACTTCGGGACCGGCGGGCAGACCGACAGCGCCGGGTTTCTGACGGCCCGGTTCAATCGGATTGCAGCACATCTGATGCGCGGCCTCTGTCATGCCGTAGGCCTCGACGACGGGCGCGCCAAAGGTCTCGGCCAGTTGGGTCATCACAGGACCGGGCAGGGACGAGGAAGATGACCGCAAGAAGCGCAAGCGCGCGTTCTTGATGATCTCCGCATTGCGCGGCGCGCGTGCCAGAATAGCCTGATGCATCGTCGGCACGGCGGTGTACCACGTGGGATCGACCTCTTCGAGCCAGCCATAGAACTTGAGCGCATCAAAACCCGGTGCACAGCTGATAGATGCCCCGGCGGCAAGCGACGCGCTGACAGCCGCGATCAGACCGTGAATGTGGAACAGCGGCATCACGTTGAGGCAACAATCCTGAGGCGTCAGAGCGAGTGACGCGCGGATATTTTCGGCAGAGGCCGCGACATTCGACTGCAGCAGCGGCACGATCTTGGGACGCGACGTGGTGCCTGAGGTGTGCAGGATAAGGGCAACATCATCGGCTGTGGGAACCGCATCCGACGTATCGCCTGTCACACCGGTCGAAAGTGTGAAGGTGCCCGCCGGTTCGGTCGCGGTCAGTTCGATCACCGTCATATTGAAACGGTCCGCTGCCGCGCGCGCAGGTCCATCATAACCCGCCTCTACGATAATGGCGCGCGCTTTGAGGTCCTCAAGATAGAACGCGAATTCGTCCTCTTTGTAGGCGGGGTTCAGCGGGGCCGTGGTGGCAGACTGGGCGACGGTCACAAAAGCAGCAGCCATTTCAGGGCCATTGGGCAAGACGATTGCAACACGGTCACGCGCGCCGATACCTGCTTTGCGCAATGCCGCGCGCACGTCTTGCGTAAGCGCCCGCAGGTCAGCATAGGTCATCCAGTCGCGGCCCGGTGCACCGATGGCATTGGCCGTATCGGGGTGCGGCTGGATCAGGTCTTCAAGTCTTTGCATGGCATGTCTTTCATGTCGTTTTGTTGTTTGGATGGGCGCGATCTGGCGTCAGACTTTGCACATCGGTCAGTTCGCTGCGGCCGCTTTTTTGCGGCGCAACAGCTTGAAAGCGGGCAGGAGGATCAGGAAGATTGCGATCACCGTGATAGGCCCTGCGATTGGTCTGTTCAAAAAGATCATCGGGTCACCTGACGACAAAAGCAAGGATTGACGCAATGTTGGTTCTGCAATCGGTCCAAGCACAATCGCCAGAACGGCAGGCGCGAGGGGATAATCGAACTTGCGCATGAAGAACGCCCCAAGTCCGAAGATCACGATCAACCACAAGTCATGCATGCTGCGTGACGCTGCAAAACCACCGACAATGGACAGCACAAAGATCAGCGGGGCAAGGATAGTGAACGGCATCCGCAGCATCCACACGAACAGTGGAATGAACGCAAGGTTGATCAGAACCGCCGCCAAATTCGAGATATAGAAGGACCCGATCAGGCCCCAGACAAACTCGCTCTGGTCAAGAAAAAGGCGTGGGCCCGGCGTGAGGCCCCAAATCACCATCCCGCCCAGCAGGATCGCAGTCGTCGGCGAGCCGGGAATACCCAGTGTCAGCATCGGCAGCATAGACCCCGTCGACGCTGAGTTATTGGCGGCCTCGGGGGCCGCAACCCCGTCAGGGGAGCCTTTGCCGTATTCTTCCGGGGTCCGCGAAAGCATCTTCGCAACACCGTAAGACATCAGTGAGCCGGGTGTGGCGCCCGCCGCTGGCAAAACACCGACAAAGAAGCCGAGGAATGAGCCAATCAATGTCCCTTTCCAGCCCTTTTTCGTGGCTTCCTTGGAGTCCGCGATCAAACCCTTGGCGGTCATCTTGGGGTTTGTCGTTGTGACCTCACCGCGTGTTTGTTCGATCGTCCAGATCATTTCCCCGATGCCATAGACACCGATGGCCAGGACGATAAAGCCGATCCCGCGCAGGAACCCCTGTATGTCAAAAAGCACCAGCCGGGGTTCGCCCGAGATCGTATCAAACCCGACAGTCGCAAGCACCAGACCAAAGCAGATCGAAAAGATCGTCTTGGGGATATCATCGCCGCCAAGGCCGACAAAAGTTGCAAAGGCCAGCAGCATCAGGGCGAAAATTTCGGGCGGACCGAACGAAAGCGCCATCGTCGCGAGCAATGGCGCAAAGAGCGTGAAGAGGACGGTCGCGACGGTGCCGCCGACAAATGACGCCAGCGCCGCAGTCACCAAGGCCAGACTGGCCCGCCCCTGAAGCGCCAGTGGACGCCCGTCGAACGTTGTGGCCACGGCGGTTGATGCCCCGGGTATGCCCAATGTCACTGACGAAATCGCACCGCCATACATTGCGCCATAGTATATGGCAGCAAGAAAGATGATGGCCGAACTGGGTGGCACCAGAAACGTGATTGGCAAAAGGATTGCTACGCCGTTCACCGACCCCAAGCCGGGCATCGCGCCGATAAAGAGCCCGACAGTCACACCAATCAGGATCAACATGAGATTGATCGGCATAAGTGCCAGCAAAATGCCGTCGGCAAGAGATGAGAAAACTTCCATGATGGTCCTCGGTTCGCGGCTGCGTCAGTAAATGATGTCGTACATCACATCGAAGAATGGCTGGGTGAACGGCATGCCTTGCGGCATCGAAATCTGCATCGCGCCTTCGAAGAAAAAGAACAGCGCAATGGGCAGGACAATTGCCATCGCCAGTGTCAGCAGCCACGAATGCCTGCCCAGAAAACGCAGGTAGTAGACAAGGAAAAGTCCAACTGCGCCGTACATCGACACCACAGAAATCATGGCGACAAATCCAACAACGCCGCCGCCGACAAGTAGCACCGTCTGCCATCCAAAACGGTCCATAAGAGGCTCATCCGATACGGATGCCGGGCTTTTGCCGCGCCACCAGTTCCACGCGATGGCACAACAGCTTAGGAGCATGCCCACAGACAACCAGAATGGCCAAAACCCGCCACCCGGCCCTTGGCCGCGAATGTAACCGATGGGAAGTTCAGCGCTCTTCCACATCAGGTAGAGTGAAAAGAGGGCAAGAAACCCTGCGAGCGATATCTCACCTTGGCGCATGTCTGCCCCCTTTCCTTTAGTGTGGCTTAGCTGTCAATTTCGGACAAAAGCTGACGATGGTTTGCAACCTGCGTTGCCCAGTAGGCGCGGGTTTCTGCTTCATCCATCGGCAGGGGCGACAGGCTTTCAGAGACAAGGTAGTCCTGCCAGGCGTCGCTTGCGTAGACCTGACCGAAGATGTCCCGGTAATAGGCTGCAGCTTCGTCCGACATGCCGGGTGCACCGACAATGGCCCGCTGGTTATAGTACGAGAAATCGT
This sequence comes from Yoonia rosea, assembly GCF_900156505.1. Taxonomy (NCBI): domain Bacteria; kingdom Pseudomonadati; phylum Pseudomonadota; class Alphaproteobacteria; order Rhodobacterales; family Paracoccaceae; genus Yoonia; species Yoonia rosea. The sequence continues at coordinate 64,236 of NZ_FTPR01000003.1, forward strand.
GCCCCAATTCCTTGATCGTCGGCACGTCAGGGTAGGCGTCCATACGTGTGTCCGAGAAGGCAAGGAGCGGGACGAAATCGCCGGCCTCATAGAAACCCTTGGCTTCTGCAGGGTTGTTCACTGTCGCCATGATCTGCTGACCGGCAAGATCTTTGGCCACAGCGCCACCGCCATCGTAGGGGATGTACTTGATATCGAGATCATAAGCACTGGACATATAGGCAATCACGATCGAGTCTTCCTGACCGGCCCCTGTGCCGCCCATCACATACTCACCGTCCATCTCACGGACTTTCGCAAGAAAACCGTCAAAGTCCGTAATGCCTGAATCCTTGTGCACCCAAAGCACGAAAGGATCGACACCCATCATCGTAATCGGCGTAAAGGTTTCGATATCAATACCCAGTGCTTCTTGGCGGATTGGTGTTGTGTAGAAAGAGTTCAGCGTCACCATCAGCGTATGGTCGGGATCACGGGCATCATTGAGATGCAACAGTGCCTCGGCGCCGGAACCGCCGCCACGGTTGGTCGGGATCAGGGGACGGTTTGTCATATCGTTTGCTTCGACAACAGACTGCACGAAGCGCGCGATCTGGTCTGCGCCGCCACCGGGGCCAGCCATGATTGTGAAATCAATCGGGCGGGTAGGCTGCCACTCCTGCGCGAGGGCAGAAATGGGAAGCGTTGCAAGGGTGCCACCGACGGCCAGCCCCAGAAAAAGCCTTTTAGTGAGTTTCATAATATATTCCTCCGTGTAGGGTCCGGACGTCCGGACATGCAGTTTGCGCTTGTTGCGCGGTTTTTTATTTTGTTTGCGGGTGTTGCCCCGCCGTCTTGGGCCGTAGCGCGGCCCGAGAGTGTTTCAGTGGGCCATGAGGATCGGCATGTCCGTCTTGTCCACGATGCGTTCGGTGTTGCCCCCAAAAAGCATCTCGGTTTCATGGCTGTGGCTATAGGCCCCGATGACCAGAAGGCTTGCGCCGATTTTCTTGCTCGTTTTAAGCAACTCGGTTGCGGGGTCTTTCCCCTCAAAGCGCACGATCTCGGCGGTGATGCCGCGCAGCGCATAGTAATCGATGAGTTCGTCCACGCCCGGGCCCTGCGACTGAGGCTTGCCACCCGTAAGAATGCTGACCTTTTGGGCTGCGTGAATAATGTCGAGAGAAGAGGCGACGGCACGGGCAGCAGGCAGCGAACCGTTCCAGCCGATTGCGACGTGCTGGGTGAAGGTCTCATCGGGCTGCAGTTGCCCTGGGCAAATCAGAACGGGCCGTCCCGCGCCATAGAGTGCAGCCTTCAGCGAACTCTGGCCGAGGTTCCGTTCGCGCTGCGGTTTCGGCAGAACAATCAGGTCTGACAGCCGGCCAGCGTGTTTGACGACATCCGCCATGCGCCCGTTTTTTTCGGTGAATGTACAGATGACAGACCCGTCATCGCCACCATTCTCACTGAGACCGAATTCACGCGCCAGACGGTGCAAGATGCCGCGCAGGTGGTCCTCTTGCCGGTTCGCAAGTTCGACGGCCTGCTCCATCATGACTTTGCGTGCGAAGTCATTCAGAGGAATGCCTGTTGGCATCAGATCTTTGGCCTGTGCACGGCAATGAACGACATTGACCTGTGCTTGGTGTTGCCTGGCAAGCTCGGCTGCATGTGCAAGCACGGTTGCGACCATGCCATCGCCACGTACGGGTACCAGGATGGACTTTATCATCGCTAAGAACCGCCTTTTGTCTTCTTGCGCTATCCCAACGCATCACATTCATAGAGCGAGTTCAGGCACCAAGGTGCAGCTTTTCGCTGTTATAGTTGTATGAAGCGCGCAATATTCTTTCGTCAAGTATTTTTCCTGCGAAACTTAGTTTCAGTTACCTTTTGTTGAGGTTTTATAAGCCTTTGTAAAATATTTGTTTTTCGGTACGCAGAAGTATACAGCTCAGTGAGAGTGCGAAATGCTGCTTTCTTGGTCATCTCGCGCAGTCAGCGGCATCTTGTCGCGGAGACGAATCGTCTAGGCAGGCGCCGGAACGCTTACGCCTGATTCGCTCTCAGGGTGTTTCGGGGGAAATTTGCTACAATTCAGACGTGCACGTCGCCCGCCGTGTCACCGTCCATTGTCGGTATCGGTGATTTCGCCGGTTCCGCAGATGTTTACCCTGCCTTAGCCACCGCGCAAATTCCGACGTAGCAAATTGGTATGCAGGCGGGAAAGTATCTTGTCGCATGTATCGCGCATTTAGACCCAGAAGAGATCGTTAGTCAGAAGATAAAAGGCGATTTGAAACTGCGCACAACAACCGCGCCCGCCGTCGGCGGCTGACATCAAAGCCCATTTGCGAAACCCCTAGTAGGGGTTTCTGGCGTCTCGCTTGTCAGAGAGGGAATCCTGACGCCGTACGACCAGAAGCTCAATCGCGTCTGCAAGATGTTCGCGGTCGATGTTGCGATCGCCTTTCGCAACGCGGATGCGGTGGGCTTCGATCATCACATCGGCATGGCGGCATCCCTCCGGGGGCTCGAACCGGTAGGAAGCCAGTTCAATGCGTAGCCCTAGCGGATCGCGGAAGTAGATCGAGTCCATGAAGCCCCGGTCTACCGGGCCCGAGTGGCTGACACCGCGCGTATCAAGGCGTGATGCGACCTGCCAGAAAGTCGCCTGACTGACATTCAGGGCAAGATGGTGAAGCGATCCAGTTGCCTCGGGCACCGGTGTCGCGTCGGGCTTGCGGGTTTCATTGGTGAAGATCGTGATCAGGCGACCATCACCGGGATCGAAGTAGAGATGACCCTCATCTGGATCGTCGAGATTTGGCTGGTCAAAAATGAAGGGCATACCCAGCACGCCCTCCCAGAAATCAATCGACGTTTGGCGGTCTGCGCCGATGATCGTGATGTGGTGGACGCCTTGCGTCTGAATCTTGCGCAGTTCATCTGGCATAGCGATCTCCGTTCCTTATTCCTGCCCCTTCCTAGCCGTTTATTGCGGCTTGCGCCAATCAGCTGGCGCGCAGGTGATGTGCGCGAGTTGGGGTTTCCTTTTATTTCGCAGGCATAAGGACCGGCATGTTACGCGTGGAAAAGATACGGCATTTGGTGGCGACCGTTCACAAGGCCCGGACGATCGGCCGGGCTTCTACACGGTTCATGATGCGCACCGGGCGCGATGTTCAGCAGGGCGCGCCTTCATCGGGATCGTGGATATGAATGTCTTATCTGCGGCGCGTCGGCGACTGCGATAGTTGACTGCGCAAAAACCACACGGATAGATCGCGTAACTTCTTGGTCGTGTGACCTGTTAACTCCGTTTTACCGTACAGCGCTTGGTCATTGTGTTATTTCAACAGCATGGACATTGTTCTGATCACGACTGTTATCGCCTCATTGTTCCTCGTCATCGGGGTGGCAGAGCCTTTGGCGGCAAGACTGCGCCTGCCTTACAGTGTGATTCTGGCGGCCATCGGTATTCTGATCGGTGTTGGCGCGATATTCTTCTTGCGGACAGACCTTACCGACGCGCTTAACCCGGTTGCCGAGGCGATCCTTGGCCTGCCGATCCGGTCCAATGTCTTTCTTTATATCTTCCTGCCGACGCTATTGTTTCAGGCGACACTCGGGATGAACCTGCGCCGGATGCTTGAAGACTGGGTGCCTATTCTGGTGCTCGCTGTCGTCGCCGTTGTCGTCGCCACACTGAGCGTCGGCTATGCTCTGTCATGGGCCAGCGCCCTGCCGCTGGCGGCCTGTCTCTTGATCGGGGCAATCGTGTCGACAACGGACCCTTCTGCCGTGGTGTCGATCTTTCGGTCAATCTCTGCGCCGCGGCGGCTTGCGCGGATCATCGAGGGTGAGAGCCTGCTGAATGATGCAGCAGCCATCGCGCTCTTTGGTCTTTTTATGGGGTTCGTGATGCTGGGTGTGCCGGATCCGAGCCTCGCAGACGCGCTTGCACGTTTTCCGCTATTGATTGCTGGCGGTGCATTCACGGGGTGGTTGGCTGCGCGGATCGCTTTGTGGTTCATGGCCCTGTTCCGTCGGCACGAGCTTGCCCAGCTCTCGATCTCTGTCGCATTGCCGTACCTTGCCTATATCGGCGCAGAGCAAAGTATTGGGGCCTCTGGTGTCATTGCTGTGGTATCTGCCGGGCTGACGCTTAATCTGACCGGGCCCGGACGTTTGCAACCACAGGCCTGGACAAAACTGCGCGAGCTCTGGGATATTCTGGCGCATTGGGCAGGCGCGCTCATCTTTATCCTCGCAGCATTGCTGATCCCGCGACTTCTGGAAGAGGTGCGCGTCGCCGATTTCTTGTTGGTTGGTGTGGTTATACTTGCTGCCATTGCCGCGCGTGTTGCGATCCTTTTTGGTCTGTTGCCGTTACTGTCCGCGTTAAAGCTCTCACCTTCGGTCGAACGGCCTTACCGTGTCGCAATCCTCTGGGGTGGCTTGCGGGGCGCAGTCACTTTGGCTCTCGCGCTTGCAGTCACCGAAAGCTTCCGTGTGCCAGACGGGATCCAGCGTGTGGTGGGCATCCTTGCGACTGGTTTCACGCTTTTCACACTGATCGTTCAGGGTGCCACGCTGCGCTGGGTTATCGGGCGGTTGGGGCTCGACCGGCTGTCACCGATCGACGAGGCGCTCTCGAGGCAGGTCGTCGCCGTTGCCCTGCAGACGGTGCGTGAGGACCTCGCGCGCACCACGGAAAACTATGAGCTCAGCCATGATATCGTCCGGTCCGAAGCAAAGGGATTTGGGGAAAGACTTGAAGAAGCCGTGAAGACGGCAGAGGACAGCGCGGACATTCTGGATCGCGACCGGATCACGCTGGGTCTTATCGCGCTTGCGGGCTACGAACGTGACACCATCCTTGTCCGGTTGCGCGAGCGCACGATCTCGGCCCGCATGGCGGAACAAGTGCTTTCGGATGCCGATCGTCTGATCGAAGGTGCGCGTTCCGACGGGCGCAGCGGCTACAATCGCGCTGCAAAGCGCAGTGTCACCTATGGGCGCGCATTCCGTGCGGCGGGGCTGCTGCACAGCCGGTTGCACCTGTCACTCCCACTGGCGCGGCTCACAGCGGACCGGTTCGAATTGCTCTTGTCGCAACGGCTGATCCTGCGGGATCTGGGCGCATTTATTGATGGCCGCATCCGCCGCATCCACGGACGGCGGGTGGCAGACCTTTTGCGGGATTCTTTATCGCGCCGGATTGACGCGGTCGAAACCGCCCTCGAAGGTCTCAGGTTGCAGTATCCCGGCTATGCCGAAGAACTTGAGCGGCGCTTTATCCGCCGCACAGCACTGCGGCTGGAAGAACGTGAATATGCAACGATGCGCGAGGATGGCCTGATCGGGGCTGAAGTTTACACCAAGCTGATGCAGGATCTCGATCAGCGTCGTGCGGCTGCCGAAGATCGTCCTCAGCTGGACATCGCGCTTCAACGCTCTGAACTGGTGCGTCAGTTTCCACTTTTTGCCACCTTGGATGAGCCCGACCTGAAGCGGCTCAGTCGTGTTCTCAAGACACGCTATGTGAATGCGGGGGACATCATTATCGGCAAGGACAGCACTGCCAAAAGTGTGTTCTTCATCGCCTCAGGTGCGGCAGAGGTCGAAACAGCTGGTCAGACATGGCGCCTTGGACGCGGTGAAATGTTCGGGCAGATGGCCATTCTGATGCGCAAGACACGTCGGACCGAAGTGCGTGTCATTACGCCGTCGACCCTGCTGGAGCTGGACGAAGCGCGGTTCCGGCGTCTGCTGGGCCGGAGTGCAACGTTACAGGAAGCGGTGCGCGAGAGCGCTGAAAAACGCGGGATTGCACCCGATGATTTGTTCGCTGATGCAGATGCTTAGTTGTTAATTGCGCATATCAATGCACCGCAGGGCCAGCGGCGATAAGCTGAGCAAGTGGTCTTGTTTGGGCATCAACGCGCCGGCGCAGCACCTCGAGCGTCATGTCGTCATCTTTGACGAACTCCAAAAACATTTGGTTGAGGTTGTTGAACAGCAAAACACCCAACGGTCGAGGATCCAGATCCCGCCGTACGGTGCCCCGTTCTTGCAACACTTGAACCAAATCAGTCATTTGTGCCGCAAGTCGCTGGTCTAGTTCAAAGTAGCGGCGACCGTTCGGCGTACCCGGGGCCTCGATTGCCAGTGCCATGGCAGTGCGCCACATTTCCTTTGTCAGATACTCCAAGGAGTGGTCGTAGTACGCAAATATGAGGGCCAAAAGCGCGTCATCCACCGCCTGGGGTGGATCGGCCAGAATGGTCAGGCCTGCATCGAGGACTTCCTCAACCTCCATTGCAACCGTGGCCATGAGGATATCCCCTTTGGTCTGGTAGTAATTGTAAACTGTCCCGACCGAGACTTCTGCCATGTCAGCCAAGTCCTCGATGCGGACGGCGCGATAACCGTCTGCCCGAAATTTGGTCACGGCGGCCTCCAAGATGCGCCTTTCGCGGTCAGCTTTCTGTTTTTCGCGCAATCCGGCCATTTGTTTTCCTTCTAGCTCTTGGTGCACTGACGAAAATTAGTGTTGACTACAAAGATGAATGACTTCAACTTTTTTATCAAGAGCCGCGCAACAAGCGGTCAGACATCAAAACAATAGGGAAGAATGGACATGACAAAACTGACTTCTACACTGCTTGCGACGACTGTCCTGACTTGTGCGGCAGGTGCTGTCACGGCGCAGGAACAGCTGAATGCACTTGTCTGGTGCGACCACATGGACCCCGCGCTGATCGCCCCGTTCGAGGCAGAGCACAACGTCACGGTGAACCTGCGCGAATATGAAGGCACCGGCGCTGCTCTTGCACTTCTTGACCAGTCGCGCCCCGGTGATTGGGATGTGCTGGTCATCGACGGTATCGATGTGTTTCGCGCGGTAGATGCAGGCATCCTCGCACCGCTTGATGATACCCAATTGCCGACAGCGGATTTTTTCCCGGAGGTCGTGATGGAAGGGGTCAACACGGTTGACGGTGTCACCTACGCCGTGACCGAAAAGTTCGGTTACAACACGATTTCCTACAACGCCGCCAACGTCGATCCTGCGGATATGGAATCGCTGTCGACGGTATGGTCGGAAAAATACGACGGCCGGATTTCGATTTATGACTACTATCTGCCCGTGATGGGTCTTGCCGCGATCTCGCAAGGGATTGCAACGGCGGATATCGGTAGCGACAATCTGGATGCGATCGGCGAGGTGATGGGCACCATGCGGTCGCGCGCGGCCTCGGTTGCAGGGGTTGTTGCGGCGCAGACCGCACTTGCCACAGGCGAGGTCGATATTGTCGTCGGTGGTGGTGAGTGGCTGACGGCTGTGCTGGCCGAAGAACAGCCCGATCTGACATGGACGATCCCGTCCGAGGGGGCCGTGCGCTGGACCCAGTCGATTGGCGTGGTTGAAGGAACGCAGCAACCGGATCTCGCACTTGAGTTCGTTAAGTATATCGTCAGCCCCGAAGGGCAGGCACGACTGGCGACGTCGTCCTGTTTCTGGGGGATGCCTGCCAATGCTCTGGCCGGTGACTATCTGACCGACGACCAAAAGACTGTTTTGCGTTGGGACGATCAGCCGGATTATCTGGCTCTGACCCAGCTTTATCCGGCACCTGACGATGCGCTGGACGCAGATATGCAGGACATGTGGCTCGACACGCTGTCACAGTAAGGCAGTGCCGTTGACCGCCACGGGACAGCGCGCGCAGGGCTGGGGGTTTGTCGCCCCGGCCTTGTTGTGGACGTTTGCATTCTTCATCGTGCCTTTCATTGTGATGGGCGCGATGAGCCTTGCAACGTTGGACGGGCGCACGCTGATCTGGGGGCTATCTTTTCAGAACTATGCAGAATTGGCGGAAAAGCGTTTCTTGTGGCGCGCGATCGTCGTTTCGCTCGAAATCACACTGACGGTAACGGTGGTTTCGGTTGTGCTGGCCTATCCGCTGGCGTGGATCATCGCGTTTAATGTGCCGAAGCGGTGGCAGCGATTGGCACTGCTGCTTGCGATCCTGCCGTTCTGGACATCGTACGTTGTAAGATCATACGCATGGCTGTTGGTGTTGGCGCGTGACGGGGTGGTCAACCAGACCATGCTCAATCTGGGCCTGATCGCCGAGCCGTTGACGCTGGCCAATACGCGGTTCGCAACCGTGACAGGCTTTGTCCACTTTTTTGTTATGCTGCTGACGCTGACGATCTACGCCAATCTGGTGCAGCTTTCGCCGAACTACCGCCGTGCCGCACAGGACCTTGGGGCGAGCGCGTTTCAGACCTTTCGGCATGTGATCTTGCCCCTCACGCTGCCTGGCATTGTGACGGGGGCTTTTCTGACCTTTGTTTTGTGCATCGGTGACTATGTCACGCCGCAGATTCTGGGTGGTAATACCGAATTAACAGTGCCGCAGGTGATCATGGTCCAACTCGGACGGCGCGCGGACTTTCCCTTGGCGGCAGCCTTGGCAATCGTGCTGATGGGCATTGTGACAGTGGCTTATCTGGCTGCTGCACGCTGGCTGCGATTGGACCGGATATGATGCGCGTTTTGCCTTGGGTTTACCTAGCGGTCGCTTTCGTGTTCATTTATCTGCCGGTCGCGACACTTGTCTTGTTTTCATTTCAGGACGGACAATTGCCGGTGCCGCCGTTTAACGGGCCCTCGTTGCGCTGGTATGCGGATGTGCTTGGCGACAGCCGCCTGACGGCAGCGTTGATCAATTCGGTTCTGGTGGCTTTTGGCGCATCCTTGATCGCGGTGACCCTCGGATTTCTGGCAGCTTACGGTTTGGCGCGTCACGTGTTGCCTGGCTCGGCACTCATCCGCGCGCTGTTGATCGCGCCATTGACCGTAAGCTACCTGATCGTAGGGCTTGGGTTGTTGATCGTCTTGACGCAAGCGGGTTTGGGCTTGTCACTGATGACCGCCGGGATAGGACACGTCGTCATTAACCTACCCTTGGCCTTTGCGATCATTTTTGCAGCGATGGGCGCACAGCAGCAAAATGCAGAACGTGCCGCGCGGGATCTCGGGGCAAATGAGATACAGGTGATCTTGCTGGTCACAGTTCCGATGCTGGCCCCTGCGATCGGGGCCGCCTTCTTTTTGTCGATGACTTTCAGCTGGGACGAATTCATCATCGCGTTTCTGCTGACCCGTTTTGACGTGACACTTCCGGTTGAAATCTGGTCGATGCTGCGCTCGGGGCTTTCGCCGCGGCTCAATGCGATTGGCAGCCTTGTCTTTCTTGTCTCGATCGCCGTGGTCCTGACCCTTGAACTTTTTGTATTCCGGAAACGCCGCGCATGACTGCACCTGTCACCTTGTCCGGCCTGAACCACTGGTTCGGCACCTATCAAGCACTTGATGACATCAATCTGGAAATCGCGGCGGGCGAGTATGTGACGCTGCTTGGCCCGTCGGGGTGCGGCAAGACCACGCTGCTGTCTGTGTTGGGTGGATTCATCGCGCCAAGCGAAGGAAGTGTGATGATCGGCGGACGCGACATGACACGGGTGGCGCCCGCCAAGCGTCCGACAACCACCATGTTTCAGGACTATGCCCTTTTTCCGCATATGAGCTTGCGCGAAAATGTCGGCTTTGGCTTGCGCATGGCGGGGATGGGCCGCGCAGAGCGCGACCGTAAGGCTGATGCGCAACTGTCGCTGGTCGGTTTGGGTGACGACGCGGGAAAACGCCCGCACGAACTTTCGGGTGGCCAGCGCCAGCGGGTGGCGCTTGCGCGCGCCCTTGCTGTGGAACCGGATGTGCTTTTGCTGGACGAACCGCTTGGTGCGCTTGATCTGAAACTGCGCCGCGCAATGCAGGATGAACTCAAAGCAATCCAGCGCCATGTCGGCACGACCTTCGTGCATGTCACCCATGATCAGGAAGAGGCGATGGCGATCGCGGACCGCATCGTCGTCATGAATGCTGGTCGCATCGAAGATCACGGTGCGCCCGCACGTATCTATCGCCAGCCAGCCAGCCTCTTTGCAGCAGACTTCATGGGCGAGATGAACCATATTCCCGTGCAAGTCACGGAGCACGGCGTAGAGACCCCGTTTGGCCGTCTGCAACTGCCCGCCGCCCCAAAATGCGGCCCCGGGACGCTGTGCCTGCGGCCCGAGGCGATTGGCACCACTGATGCACAGATCACGCTTGGACCGGCGCGCGTCCGGGATGCGGCGTTTTTCGGCACCCATATTCGCGCGCATCTGGTCCCTAATGCGGCCCCCGATCTGGTGTTGATCGCGCATCTCCCGCCCGTTGATATGCCGGCAACTGGCGATGTGCTGGTGATCTCCGCCGGTGCTGATACGATTAGCATCTTTTCCAAGGAGCCTTAGCAATGGAGCGCGCCCGCCCTGAAGACTGGTATCGTCTGCAAACCAAAGCCGACGGTGTCACTTTGATAGATGAGCCGTTTATCCAGCCGTTTTACCGCTGCAACATGTGGCATATCCGCGGTCGTGATCGGGACCTCCTGGTCGACAGCGGTATGGGTGTCGTGTCGCTGCGTGAGTGGGTGCCGCTGGTGACAGAACGCGCCCTGACGGCCGTCGCCAGCCATACGCATTTTGACCACATCGGCTGTCATCACGAATTTGATGATCGCTGTGTGCATCACGCAGAGGCTGACTTATTGGCCGATCCGACACGTGAAGCCACGCTGGCCGATCCCTACGTCACCGACGATATCTTTGATCGCTTGCCACCGGCGCCATACCAATCCGCGACCTATCGCGTGAAATCTGCGCCTGCGACCCGTCTGTTGGCCGATGGCGATATTGTCGATCTGGGAGATAGGCAGTTCGAGGTGATCCATACGCCAGGCCACTCTCCTGGTGGCATAGCGCTCTGGGAGGCGGCGACAGCAACGCTTTTCTCGGGTGATATCGTTTATGACGGACCGCTAATCGAAGATACCTATCATTCGGACGCTGCGGATTATTTCCGATCCATGGTGCGGCTTTACGATCTGCCAGTGCGCGTTGTGCATGGCGGGCACTTTCCGAGCTACGATGGTGCAAGGCACAGGGCTATCATCCGGGCGTGGCTTGATGCGCATGAGACACGACAGTGACTTTGTCGCCGGTGCAAGCCCATCGCTGGGCGGTGATGCCAGACCAATTCGGAGACGCGGCAGATACATGAAATCGCCAAAAATGAACCTGCCACAACGCGGGGACATGTGGCAGGTTCTAGGTTTCTGGATTTCCCAGATTTGAGACGGGGACAGAAGTCTCTATGTATGCTGAACACGTCAGGCCAAGAAAGGTTCCACCCCAAAACGAAAAAAAATGTCGGCATGGCGTGTGAGAGGAACCAACTGCCGCAAACGCCGCTTCATACCGGAACTGGCAAGTGTGGGCTTATAAGCAAGGGAGTGCGGGTGGCCGCGTCTTCACAAACGATCATTGCCATACGTCTTCGAGATTTCGGCGGTCGTGTTGCGCAGGAATTGGTCCGGCTTGAAAAGCACGTTATTGGTATCGACCGCACTTTTTGCATTGCGCGCAATGACACGCGGGCCCGCACAGGCAGCAGTGGCCAACACAGCGCCCGCGAACAGAAATACTCTGACAGAGCGGTGTAACGTGTGATCGTTCAAACTTCTGGTGCGTCTTTCTTTGGCATCAGGCCGTCCACGTCTTTATACTGTCTTGTGCGATCATCCCGGATCCCTTTTCTTGATTTCGCGCGAAATCATATCGGCAGTTGGCCACGACAGGGCGCAGCCGACCACGACAGAGGCCCCGATGGCCCACCAGTTTATGACGCCGAGTGACACTGCGACGGTGGCCAGACCACCTGTCAGGACCGCGCCTGTCATCAACGTCAGAATGAGACTTTAACGATCCGTTGTCTTGTCCTTTCCATTCGTGTGTTCGGCACCTTCCGCTTAATTCATCAAGTCCTGATAGAGCACGTGAAAGCGGCGGTGTTGCGATGCATCCTTTTCCAGATCAAGCGCACCGCGCTGATCACCGGTATGCGTGTCTTGCGGACGCGTGGCGTGCATCACCATCTCGTCGCAAGCGCGGTCAAATTCCGGTCTGACATGTTTCATGTGATCTCCCTTTCTTATGCGCTGTGTTGCGGCTGGCCCAGCCGGTCGGCTTTTGCGGCGTCGCGGTCGCCCATCGCCTGATCGCGGCCAACGGTTGTGTCATATTTGGTTTGCGCCTCCATCTCGGCGTTCAGTTCTGCGCCCAGCATCACGATGAAGGCCGAAATCCAGAGCCACATCAGCAGGACGACAACACCGCCCAAAGCGCCAAAGCTTTCGTTGTATGCGCCGAAATTCGCAACATAGAAGGCGAAACCGGCAGATCCGATCAGCCAGATGATACAGGCGGCAATTGCGCCGGGGCTGACCCATTTGAATTCGGGCGCGTCGCGCGACGGGCCATAGCGGTAAAGCACCGCCAGCCCCAGCATCGACAGGGCAAGGATGAAGGCGACCACGATAACCGTCGCTGTGGTCTCGGCGAGGGCATCAAGGTTCAGTGTGTTCAGCAAGACCGGAATGCCGATCATCGCGGCAAGCGCGACGAGCAGTCCGAAAATCAGAAAAAGCGTCAGGCCAAGCGTTTCAAGCTTGAGACGGATGAACCCGCGTTCTTCCTTTTCGTCATAGGCGACGTTCATGCCGTCCATCAGGCTGCCCATGCCTTTGGAGGCCGAATAGACGGCAAGGCCGATCCCGAACACTGCAGCCAGCCCCAGCCCGCCCTCGCGAGAGCCTGCGACTTCGGTTGCCTGTTCGGTGATGATGTTCATCGCCGCCTCTGGCACGATGCCCGAAAGGGTCGAAAGCTGGTTGATGATCTGGTTCGGTTCGACCAATAGCCCGCCAATCGCAAGAAGGGCGGTAATGGCTGGAAACAGCGCCAGAAGCCCGTAGAACGCAACGCCCGCCGCGATCAGCCCGACCCTGTCTTGGCCGATTTCATCCTTGAGACGAAATGCGGTGTCTTTCCAGCCTTTGGCGGGAATATTGGTCGGGCTGTCGGCGTGGCGTCCGCGTGTCATGTTCGGGCTCCTGCGTCTTTTGGCCTAGGCGGCGGCTTTGTTGATGCCGCCCGTGGCAAGAGCCGTCATCGTGCGGTCGCCGCCATAGGTGTTATCCAGACATTCCTGCAGTACCGCGCCATCTTCGTCGTGGCCCAGACGGTTGGCAAAAGCGACAAGGCAGCCATAGCCGGCCAGCGCGTAGTGCACCATGCGCTGATACTGCGTGATGATCATGGCGTCGCGCACATCGGCGTTGCCGAATTCGGCGTCCAGCACATGTGCGTGCGCTTCTGCGACAAGGCCTTCCATGCCTTTGCAGTGCTCGCCATTGGGATCAATATCGTGGCGGTTACAAATCTCGGCGATCTTTTGCAGACCGTCGTTCATCCCGTTCACGCCAGCGATCAGCGCTTCGGACAAATCCTTGTCCCCGGCGGCGCGGCCCAACTTGGTTACTGCATCGGCGGCTTGCGTGTTCGCGCTCCACAGGTCTTGCAGTTGGTCGTGATATACGTCTTTGAGATGTGACATTGTCATGTTGGTATCTCCCTTCGTTGCGAATGGTTACGTCACCTACCCAACACCTGCCCCCGCCGATGGTTCCATGAAAGGCAATGGAACCAGCCCGCAGGTTGCGCGTTCATCCACACACAAACCAATGATAGGAGTAGACCCATGGAAAGCGGATTTATCGTCATCGTGCTTGCGCTGTTTACGCTGATGGCCTTCATCGTGGTGGCCATTGTCAGCAAGAAAAAGACACAGGCGCGTATGGATGACCCGTCGGCCACAAAATCAACCTTGGCCAAGGATAAGTCATCGACTGGCAAACCGGCCGACGTCTAGCTCAAAGGACACTCAATGGCTGTAAAGCTTGCCCTTGCCCGTGTTGCACATCGTTTTGAACGTGGGTTCGAAAAAATAAGACGCGGCCCCGCGCGGCACGATCCTATCATTGATTGCTACGGTGGTTATACATCGCATGATCATATCGTGTTACGGGGCCGCGTTCTTGCCAAAGCCCGCGCGATCAGCACGGAAGGGCCACAATCGAAGTGGCGCAATTTCAAAGATTTCCTGAGCCTTTTCATGACCGACGAACTGCGCGATCTGACGATCACCGCAGCCGACAGCGATCTGGCTACCCAAACCGACGAAGAGGGGTTTTTTACCCTGCAAATACCCGTCGGCGATGACGTTCCTCTTTATGTGAATATTCAGGCGGCAGGCGCGGATGAGGTCCATTCGACCCCCGTTTTCAACGCCCGCACCGCCAGTTTCGGCGTGATATCCGACATTGATGACACGCTCCTGCGCACCGGTGCCTATTCGCTGCTGCGCAACCTGTGGACATCCGCGACAGGTAACGTGCATGAACGCGAGGTTTTCGCGGACGCGGTTGCCTTGCTGCGGGATCTGAAAGGGCAGGGGGCTGCGTGTTTCTATGTCAGTTCTTCGCCCTGGAACCTTTTTGATTATCTACAGGCGGTTTTTGTGCGCACCGGCCTGCCGTTAGGGCCATTCTTTTTGCGCGATCTGGGGATATCGCGGACCCAGTTCATTACAGGCACCCATGGTGACCACAAGACCGACGCGATCGAGACGATCCTTGCCGCCAATCCGCATTTGCAGTTCACACTTGTGGGCGATACCGGCCAGCACGATCCGCACATCTACGCAGATATCGTGGCGCGCCACCCCGACCGCGTGACGCAGGTGGTTTTGCGGCGGCCAAGTGCGGCCGCCCTGTCGCGCCGGACCAAGGATGATGTGGCAAAAATAGAAGCCGCGGGCGTTGCTGTGATGCTTGACCACGATTGCCGGTCTTTATTGCCGGACGTCGCGCGATAAAAAAAGGGGCGGCAGAAATGCCGCCCCTTTTTTGTTGGTGAATTGGCCCGGATCAGGCGCGTAACTCATGTACATCTGCACCGGTTTTGCGGGCAATCGTGTCTTCCGCTTGCGCCTTGGCCTTGCGCATTTCTTCCTCAAGCGCATTGCGCGCCTCGGCCATCAGCGCATCGCGGCGGCGGCCCAGAAGTTCGTCTTCGCGGCGGGTCCCCGGCAAAAGCGTGCCTGCGAGCACACCGAACCCCAGCGCGAGCGCGCCAGCGGTTAGCGGCTTTTCGTATGCAAAACCTTGTGTTTTGCGCAGCGCTTTGCGTGATTTCCGTTCAATCGCCTCTTGCGCTGAGACGGCTGCCTCGCGTGCCTTGACGACGCGTTGGCGTGCTTTGGGTGGCAGATGGTCTAACCCGCTGTTCAATGCGGCCCTCAGGCGCGATGCCTCTGGGCGCCGTTCCATTTCGCCGGTCATTTCTGCGCGCAGTTCCGCATCTGCTTGGGCGACGCGTGCGTCAAACCCTGACATCGCGGCCTTGGGCGGGACTGCTGTTGGGTCTGCCTGCGGCGCCGGTGCAGCCGTGCGCTGCTGGCCGTTGGCCAAAAGGCCAAGCCCGATTGCGACAAGCAGTCCGCCTGCGGGGTTGCCGCGCAGGGTGCCCCACGCTTTTTGTGCGAGATCAGCGCCGATATCATTGGCCGCAGATGTGAAATCCTGCGCCAGTTTTTGCGGCTGCACGGTCTCGGTTAGCGCGTCGAGCGACGACGCAAGCTGTGCGCGGTCCGCTTCGACGCGGTCGGATATTTTTTTGAGATCAGACATTGGATGCCTCCCTGATTGCTGTGATGTCGTCGCGGATGCTTTCGGCTGTTTTCTCCGGTGTGAGTGCATCAGCGCTCAGGCGTGACTTGCCCGCCAGAACAAAGCCGATTGCGGCGACGATCAGAACGCCACCGACGATCAAAGCGGCGGTGCCGACTGACAGCCCGTTGGCCGCGATGTAAGCGACGGCAGCGGATGCAAGGACGTTCAGCGCCACAAGCGCCAACAGGAATGCGACCGCGAGGAACGCGATGCCGGTACCTGCGCGCGTCACGATGCGCGACATCTCTGCCTTGGCCAGCTGCACTTCGCCCTGCACGAGCGATGAGAACTGGCGCAACGTGTCCACCAGCAGCGACGGGGCGTCTTGAATGGTGTGTTTAGACATCGGTGCGGCCCCCGTTGATACCGGCCTCTTGGGGCCTAAAGCCGCGTGAGGTGGGGGAGGGTGCGGCCCATGGATCTGCCTGTGCAGAGGGGTCCGGCTGCGGGTCGCGTGCCTTGAGAAAACGCGCGGCGGCAAAGCCCGCGATTGCGGCGCCACCGATGAACAGCATCGGATTGCGGCGGGCCATATCGGTGGCCTGCGACGCCAGTTCGCGCACATCCGCGTTGCGCAGTTGCGATGCGAACCCTTCAATGTGGTCGGCGACGTGCCCGAAGGCCTCGGCCTGCGGCGATGCCGGGTCCAGCTGGCTGGCGGCAGCCTCTGCTGCGTCGGCGGCCTGCTGCACCTTGTTTGCGGCTGTATCCTTGGCCTTATCGGCCTGCGCCGCGGCCGCCTGTGTGGCGGCAGCTTTGCCTTGCGCGGTCAGATCTTCTGCATGTGCACGCGCTGTGCGTCCTAGCTCGGATATATCGGACATCTTGTGTCTCCTTTCCGTCTCTATCTTCGCTGGATCAACACGCCACCTGCCAAATCGTTCCCACGTTAAATACGCACGCCCCGTGGAACGAAATGCAGGGCTCGGGGTTGGTTGGACGACACAACATTTCACAAGGAGTTCTGATTATGGACCTCATTCGTATCATATTTGCCATGATCCTGCCCCCGCTGGGCGTCTTTCTGGAAGTGGGCCTGTCCAAGCAATTCTGGCTGAATATCCTGCTGACCTTGCTGGGCTACATCCCTGGGATCGTGCACGCCGTCTATACCATCGCACGCCGCTAAGATGGCGACGGAGCTGCAAAAATTCGAACGCTGGTCTGAGGCGCTGGACAGCAGATTCAGCCTCTTTGGCCTGCCCATCGGGTGGGATTCCATCCTCGGCCTGGTGCCCGGGGTCGGTGACGCCGTGACGGTGGTGCCCGCCGCGATGATGATCAATGCAGGCTACCGCCGCGGGATTCGTAAACGCGCCCTTGGCCGGATGGTCTGGAACACCGGACTGGATCTGACCTTGGGGTCGGTCCCGCTTGTTGGTGATGTGTTCGACGTGGCGTTCAAAAGCCACAAAAAGAACGTGGCTGTTCTGCGTGACGAATTCGTGCGGATGGGGTTGGCGGACATGGTTCCGCAGCCCGCCTGACGCACAGCCGACAAACAGGGCAGGGGTATCCGGTGTCCCCTTGCAATCTGAAACACAACCGACACCGCAGAGAAGAAAGGAAATTGTCATGAACTGGGAACAGATCAAAGGAAACTGGACACAGATGAAGGGTGAGTTGCGCGAGAAATACGGCGAATTGACCGAAGACGAAATCGCGCAGGCAGAGGGCGAGCGCGAGCAGCTTGTGGGCCTGATCAGCGAAAAATACGGCAAGGCGAAATTCGAGGTCCAGAAGGAGCTTGATGAATGGGTCAACAAGCGCTGATCGGGCTTGTCGGACTGATGAAGACCGCCGCAGCCGCCAATGCTGGCGCGCTGCGGTTTCATCATATCGGGAACGCCTGATCGTCACTGGGCCCGCTGTCGCCGGCGGGCCCATTCGCATATGCGAAAACAAAGGAATTACAGATGAAAACCACAAACCTTATCGGGCTCAAGCTGCACCATGCCACGGCAAAGGACATCACCGGCAAAATCACCGATGTATTATTTGATCTATCGTTGAAAGAGGCCGTTTTCATGATGGCCGATGTCACAACACCCAGAGGAACAGCGCCGGTTCTGTTCAGCCCGGTGGTTCTGAAACTTGACAAAGAGGGCATCGTCACCACGGCGCTCTCGGATGATATTCTGGCACGGCATGATAACTCGATGAACCGCACGGCGGTGCCTGTGGACCCTGCAGATCTGCCCAGCACATTTGTCGGACCATTCGGCAATACGCTTTCGCTCAGTATGATTGCTGCACTGTTCAATGCCCGCGTTAATGGCGGCAAGCCGGACATCCCCGGCGACCATGACGGCGTCTGGATGACCGAGCTGCTGGACCATCCGGTGCGTGCGCATGTGGCAGATATCGGTCATGTGGCGGACATCCTGCTGGATGAGGGCCTAACGCGGACACAAAACGTCGTGATCAAGACATTTGCAGGTGAGGTCGGGGAAACACCGCCACAGGCTGTCACGATCACAAAGACGGCCGACGGTCAGCTGGTGATCACGATCAGTCAGGACGCGTCCCCTTAATACAAAAAGCCCGCCGTATCGCTACGACGGGCTTTTCGCATGAATGGTGGGGGATTAGTCGCGACTGCGCAGGGCCAACCCAACGAGTATGCCGAGACCGACCGCGCCAACAACGGCGGTGCCTGGGTTATCACGGACAAATTTCGTGCCGCTTGCGGTGAGTTTACGCAGCTCTTCGCCTGCTTGTTCTGTCGCAAGCTCTGCTTGGAATGCGGCCTGCTCGAATGTGTCCTGTGCCGCTTCGACGCCTTTTTCGACCGTCTTGGTTGCACGCTCCTTGATTGCCGAGGCTTTTTTGTTCACCCCTTTTTCAAGGTTTTTTTCGATTGTTGCTGTCGATGTCATTGCAAATCTCCTTCTCTCTATGGCCAAATCCCCCCGACGCCGTGGTCGGGGGCTTCGATCTGGATGTTAGCTTTCGTCTTCTTCAGGGCTTTCGATGTCGACTGTTGGCACTTCCAACGTGATCTCTTCGGTGCCTGTTTCGATGTCGCCGACTTCAGCGCTGAATTCGGGCATGTTCCCCTCTTCAACGGTCACATCCACATCGGGCAAACTTGCCTCTTCTGTCTGGTCGATATCGACCATGTAGATGCCAAAACCAATGGCAACGGCGGCTACGACAACTGCGAGAACTGATGCGATTTTCATACTCTCTCTCCTTCATTAAGGTTACACAGAGACAACAATCGGCCCGCACTTCCGTTCCACGTTTTCCTTAAAAAAGGCCTGCGCTTACAAAAGTGGCCGCGGCGGAACGGTGGTGTCTTCGATCATTGCGATTGCGGCCAGCTTATCAATATCCGCGATGCTCAAGACACCATCGGACCACTGCGCCAACTGGCGATCGCGCAGTTTCGCGAGCGTTTTGTTGGTATGGACCAGCGACAGCCCCAACGCATCTGCAAGATCCTGCTGGCGGAATGGCAGCGGCATCTGGCTTTTTGAGACCATGTTCAACTGCTGTCCGCGCAGATAAACCTTGGCAAGCGCCCAAGCCACCGATTGAAGGGCATCGCGCTGGCCGACGGTTGCCAGTGCATCGCCGAGAAAATGTTCCTCGATCGCGGCCAGCCACGTGACCGAGAACGCCCGTTCAGGGTTGTCCTTGAAGAAATTCCAGATCGCCGAGCGGTCAAAAACGCAGAGCGTCATCTTGGTCGTAGCTTCGACCGAATGGCCCATTTCGCCCATAACGCCGGCCTGCAATCCGATAAAATCACCCGGCAGAATGAAATTCACGACCTGTCTTTTGCCGTTTTCAAGATACTTATACCGCAGTCCCATCCCGTGTAGCGCGGTGAACAGCTGCGGGCTGTTCGAGCCTTGCATCAGGATCGGCGCACCGGCGTCAACCACAAGTTCACCAACTTTGAACCGTTGCATCGCGTTCACTTCGTCCTGCGACATCGGCAGGAATTGGTGCTGCAACCGCAGCGGACACTGTTTACATTTCGTAGCCAATTTTTTCCCTATCCTATGTCATAGATTAATGCAGCATCCTGCGCAGCCATGTAAAAAGACGTGTCTACGGGGGTAAATGTGACCGAGAACTTTATCATTATCGAACCTGACCCGATCGTGGTGATGGACATTGAGGGGTTATTGACCGCTCAATTTCCCCGCGCGCGCATTACTGCGGGTGCGTCCTTGGCTGACATTGGCCCTGCAATTCATAGCTGCGGCCCCGAAACGACGTTTGTTGTGAAGGGTTCAATCGTTGCAGATGACGATGACCTCAGGCGTGTTGTACGCGAAGCTGCCATGCGGACGGCACGGATCGTTGTCATCGGCGGCCCCTTTGAATTTGATTTCGCCGCGACATTTATCGAGCTGCCTTTCAGCTCTGATATGATGCTTGCCGTGATGACGCAGGACAAGGCTGAACCCGACGCTGGTGCGCCGCCCGCGTCATAGCGGCTGATGCGCCGCGCGCGCAGGTCACTGCTGGTCTGGGCAAGTTGTCGCTGGATCAGCATATTTCTTCTCCCACCGTTTCGCCGCGATCTTGGGGGGTCAACGCAGAGATCAGCAAATCGTTTCATCGGCAAAGATGGAACCAAAACCGCATTCTGGACGTTTGGTCTGTGAAATTCGCGCATCATGACTTGCGCGATAACAAACCAAAGGAGTTCACTATGCTGTACTATGCACTCGCGTTTCTACTGGTTGCCATCGTCGCGGCCGTATTCGGATTTGGCGGTATTGCTTCTGCCTCGGCGGGGATCGCGCAAATTCTGTTCTTTATCTTCCTCGTTCTGTTCATCGTGACGCTGATCGCGCGCGCTGTTCGCAGTTAAGCAACGAAAGGAGTACGATATGACACAGTCATTGAATGTTGTTACAGAACCCCGCAAAGTCGCATCCGGTGTGCGCGAACCCGATACGGTCGCTGGCGGTTTGGCGGATGTATTGGCCGATACCTATATGCTGACCTACAAAACCCACGCCTACCACTGGAACGTTGAAGGGCCGCTTTTCTATGCGATCCACAACCTGACCGAAGGACAGTACGAGGACATGTTCGCCGCCGCTGACGAACTGGCCGAGCGTATCCGCGCCGTGGGCCAGATGGCGCCGATGTCGATGGGCGATATCCGCGACAGGTCTGTTGTCGAAGACAGCCCCGAAAAGATTTCAGCCGGCGACATGTGCAAGGCGCTTGCCACCGATCACGAACGCATCGCGCACCGCTTGCATGCGTTGATCAAGCTTTCTGGCGATCACAACGATCCCGTCACCGAGGATCTGGCAACAGCGCGGTCCGCGTTTCACGAACAGGCCGCATGGATGCTCAAAGCGCTCGTTGCGGAATAAAACAAAAAGCCCCCTCCGTTTCCGGGGGGGCTTTTCCTTTAGGTCGCCGCCCTGACGATCAACCATCCGACAATCGCGTAAGGCAACATGCCGATGAGCGTCAGCAGGCCATCGCGCGTCAGCATACCCAAGGCGAGCAAGGCCACGCCGACGCCAATGATGGACGAACTGAACGGCACAAATTCCAGCAACGGCATGATCAGACCTGACACAAGGCACAGCATTTGCGGGACGAAAACCAGCGGGCGCCGCGCAAATATGCGCAGACGGGCTTGTGTCCGGGCATCGATCCAGTGGGCGACCGGGTAGAGTTTGCGAAACCCGTCGCGCACCAGGTGTCCCTGCACCTCGCGGCGCAACACCCAATCGGGAAACCACAGGTGTTGGCGTTGTAGCAACATCTGCCCCGCGATCAGAAAGATCAGGATGCCCATGGTTGTAGAGAAAAAAGGAATACCGCTGAGCGGTGTGGCGACGGCAAGGGCAGGCAGCAACAGGATGGGCGCAAAGCTTGCGTCGCCGATTGCGCGCAGCACCTCGCGCAGGGAAATCCGATCTGCTGCGGCAAGATCAATGACCTTATTGATGATTTCGCTTAAACCCCGCAAAACCGGAGGTGCATCAGGCACGTGATCCGCCCGATGCAACTGCTTATCCGTCATCTCAGGCTTTCAATGTCGCTGTTGACGCAAAGAACATGGCCTGACTGACGGCCGACTGCACCTGCGCCTCTTGGAAGGGCTTGGAAATCAGGAACGCAGGTTCGGGGCGGTCACCTGTCAAAAGCCGTTCGGGGAAGGCTGTGATAAAGATCACGGGCACATCGTTCGTTTTCAACAACTCATTGACCGCATCAATCCCCGAGGAATTATCTGCCAGCTGAATATCGGCAAGGATCAGATCCGCCGGTTCATTCCTGCCCAGCTCGACCGCTTCGGCGTGGGTCCGCGCAACGCCTGTCACCGTATGGCCAAGGGACGTCACGATATCGGTAATATCTGCGGCGATGATCGGTTCGTCTTCGATAATCATCACGCGGCCCTGCACGCTTGCGGATAGTTCACTGTTGGCGGCCTTGATCAGGCGGCGGACCTCGTCTGCGTCGACATCCATGATGGTCGCGACATCCTTGATGTTGAATTCCTCGATCGTGCGCAGCAACAGCGCCTCGCGCGAATTGGCGGTCAATTTCGACAACAGCCCGTGCGCGCGTGCGCGTGGGTCGCTTCCTTCATCCTGAAACATCTGGCCCGACGACGACCAGATCGCATGAAAGCAACGGAACAAATTCACCTTCATGGCATTGTCGTTTTCAAAATCACTGCGGTCCTTCAGGATCGCCTCAAGTGTTGCAACGGTGTATTTGTCACCACGCGATTGCGACCCCGTCAGGGCACGTGCGTAACGCCGCAAATAAGGCAACTCAGCCGCGATCAGATCGGAAAAATTTTGCTCCGGTGCCGTGTCGTTCATTTTTTTGACCTTTTTTGTATTAATCTGGGAACCAACGCGGAAGTTATCAGTTCGTTCCCAGCAGGTGGCAATTTTTTTAGATGAGGCAGCAAAAAGCGATGGCAAGTAAAGAAGACTCAAAGCAGGACAAGATCGACAAGTATATCGACCAGAATCTGAAGAAGGTTTTCTCGGATTTGGAAAATGACGATATGCCCTCCGAGATCATAGACCTTTTGTCCGTGCTGCGTGCCCAAGACCAAGAGTTGAAGGGCAAAAAATGAGTCATCCAGATCCCAAAGATGAGCTGGTAACGCATTTGCCGGCCCTACGCGCTTTTGCGCTTAGTCTGACCCGCAACCGTGCCACTGCGGATGATATGATGCAGGATGCGGTCCTGAAAGCATGGACAAATATGGACAAATTTCAGGCCGGCACGAACATGCGCGCCTGGCTGTTCACCATCCTGCGCAATAATTACTATTCATCCCGTCGCAAGCTGAACCGCGAAGTGGCCGATGTGGACAACGCCTTTTCAGACACACTGTCAGTCAAACCTGATCACGACGGACGGCTTCAGATGATGGACTTCAAGGTCGCGTTCGCACAATTGGCAGACGAGCATCGCGAAGCGCTGATCTTGGTTGGTGCCTCCGGCTTTTCCTATGATGACGCAGCCGAGATGTGCGGTGTCGCCACAGGAACAATGAAAAGCCGTGTGAACCGTGCACGCGCCAAACTGACCGAGATGTTGCAATTGAACGATGATGAGGCCCTTGAATTGACTGATCGCGCTACGATGGCAGTGGTCGGCAGTCCGAATATCCCGTCATGACGCCGGGGCCCTGGTACAAGAAACTGAGCGTTCAGCTAATTGCGCTGCTGACGCTCGCATTGCTGCCGCTCGGAGCCGTCGCGATTTTTCAAACAGATCGGGTGGCCGCAAAGACGGACGCGAACGCCGGTCTTGCCCTGCTGAGCCTGACCGAGGCTGCTGCGCGTCAGGAACAAATATTGATCGAACGTGCGATTGGCACCGCACGATTGTTCCGGTCGATTGCCCCCACTTTTCTGGCGGACCCTCAAAACTGCGCCTCTCAACTTGCACCATTCATAGACGCAAACCCAGAGTACAGCTTTATTGCTGTGATCCCGCAGTCCGGTATCGTTGAATGTTCGTCAGCCGACGAAATCTTCAATTTGAACGGCGTCGATAACTTCGACGAACTGATGTCCAGTCAGGAACCCGCTATTGTTGTGGACCGGAATGGCCATGCTAGCGGCGAATCCGTATTTGTGGTGTCCGAGCCTCTTGAAATGGATGGTGCGTTTGCGGGTTTTGTGTCTGTCTCGATTCCCCATCGCAGTTTGCCGACGTACATCAAAGACGACGAACAATACCAGGGCTTGGTTGAATTGGTGACATTCAACAGAGCCGGCACTGTTTTGACGGCGCGGGGTGGATTGGACGCTGCAACGCCGGAATTGCCTTCCGGACTGGAGCTCGCCGGTCTGTTTTCGACACAGTCGCAGACCTTTCGCGCGGACAACAGGCGCGGCCTCGAGCGGCGATACAGCGTTGTACCCATTCAAGGCAGCCCCGCGTCGGTTCTGGCAATCTGGGAAATAGAAAACGCATTGAGCTTGCCGGCCAAAATTTCACCGGCGATTTTTCCGTTGTTGATGTGGTTTGCCAGTATGGGGGTCGCAATGTTGGCAATGAATACGCTGGTGATCCGCCACCTCACCCGTATCCGGCGCAAGATGAATGCATTTGCTGATGACCGCAACACGCACCGGCCCTATGCGCCCAATGCGCTGTTCCCAATCGAGATTGAAATGCTGGAAGAAAACTTTGCCCGCATGAGCGAAGAGATCTTGCGCGACGAAGCAGCCATGGAAAACGCTGTGCGCGAAAAGGGGGTTCTGGTCAAAGAAATCCATCACCGGGTCAAAAATAACCTCCAGCTCATTTCATCCATCATCAATATGCAAATTCGCAATGCTGACGCGGATGAGACGAAAACCGTCTTGCGGCGCATTCAGGACCGCGTTCTTAGCTTGGCGACAATCCACCGCGATCTTTATCAGTCGCAAGATGGCGGGCGCGTGAACGCAGGCAATCTTGTGACCGAGATCGTTGAAAAATCCGCCGAGCTTGTCACAGGCGAGGGGCGTGATCTGAACCTTCAGATGGAGATTGATCCGGTGTTGCTCTACCCCGACCAGGCGGTCCCTTTGTCGCTTGTCGTGTCCGAGGCCGCGACGAATGCGTTAAAGCATATCGGCGCTCAGTCCGCCCGAGGCGGTACATTTGATGTCCGCTTGAAGCAGGATGGCACGACTTGCACGCTGGTCATGACAAATTCTGTTGGTGTGACCCAAAGTCGGGATAGCACCGGCTTGGGCAGCAAGCTGATGAAAGCCTTTGCCATGCAGCTTGGTGGAACAATTGATATTGACGAAACGGACGACCAGTATTCCTTGACGATTCAATTCAATGCTGACGACTTTCAACCGGAGGCACGTGACTATTGACCGCAACTGACGCACGCATGTTTGAGGTCCTTGTCACCGCGCAAGAGGCGTACCCACGGCTGGAATCCGCCTTTCTGGCGGCCGAAAAGGAAGTGGTCGCAGGCTTTCGTATCTTTGATCCTTGGACCAAACTCCGCTCTGACGCGGCGCGCGCTATTGGTGACACGTGGTTTGACTTGATCGTCCACACACTCGACCGCGGTGTCGAGATAAACATCGTCCTGACGGATTTCGACCCTGTCGTGCGGATGCAGGAACACCGCTACGCCTGGCGATGCTTGCGCGCTTTCTTAGCAGCGGCCGAGGCGTCAAGCCATCCCGAGAACATGAACGCACGGGTTGCGATGCATCCTGCGCGGGTCGGTCTTTTGCCGCGCACACTGCTGTGGCCGCGATCTTTCAAAGAGGTTGGTGCGCAGCTGCGCAAGGTTGAGGCGGACGTGGGTGCCGATCTGACTGGCACCCCTTATCTGCCCGCGCTTGCCGTACAGCGCGGCGATACCTTGCAGCCCCGTAAATTTCCGCCACCGCCGCTTGTGCCTGTGACCCATCACCAGAAACTGGCGGTTTTTGATGCAGAAACGCTTTACATCGGCGGGCTTGATGTGAACGACCGCCGCTATGATACCCCCCGCCATAACCGCAAGGGGGATGATACGTGGCACGACGTGCAAGTCGTCGTCACCGGAGAGGTCGCAGCAGAAGCACGCCAGCATTTGCTTGATATGGAACACGTTTTTTCCGGCGGGACCGCGCGCCACACCAATGCGCTTTTGCGGACGATGTCTGCGAAACGCAAAATGGAACTACCTTTCATGTCGCCGGTTCCGATGGTGTCCGAACTGGAAGATGCCCATCTGGATGCAATCCGAAAGGCCGAGCAACTCATCTATTTCGAGACCCAGTTTTTCCGTGATGAAGCCATCGCACAGGCGCTTGCCATGCGTGCGAAACAGCAGCGGGGGCTGTCACTTGTCATGATGCTGCCCGCCGCGCCAGAGGATATCGCCTTTAGCGATGATTGGGGGCCTGATGCAGCTTATGGCGAACATATGCAGGTCAAATGCGTCGATCTGATCAACGACGGCTTTGGCGACAGGGTGTTCATCGGCTCGCCCGCACAGCCGTGTTCTTCATCATCAAAGGGCAGGGACGCACATTTTGGGGCGCCTTTGGTTTATCTCCATGCCAAAGTGTCGATCTTTGATGACGCAATGGGCATCGTATCATCGGCCAACCTGAACGGGCGCAGCATGCGTTGGGACACCGAAGCCGGTGTCGCGACACAGACAAAGGCAGAGGTCGCACAATTAAAGCTGCGCTGCTTTGAACACTGGCTGGGTGCGGATGCCGATGAAGCGTTTTACCAACCCGTGACAGCCTGTGACGCATGGGCCGCGCGTGCGGCACAAAACGCCCAGCTGGCACCAGAAGATCGTAAAGGCTTTGTCTTGCCCTACAGGGTCGAAGCTGCGCGAGAGGATGCTCAGATCTTGCCCGGTGTTCCGTCAGAGATGACCTGATCGCTGAACGCCTGAACGACCGTCATGGTCCAGATCAGAAGCGGAATTGCGATGATGCCGCCGATCGGGCCCCACAGCCAGAGCCAGAAAACCAGCGACACAAACACCAAAAGCGGATTGACCGACAGGCTTTTGCCGACCAGCGTGGGGGTGACGAACTGTGCCTCTATGGCGTTCATGGCGATGTAGATTGCAGGGGGAAGAAAGCTGGCCGCGCCTTCAAAGACAACAATGCCGGTCACGGTCAGCATCGCAATCAGGGCGGTCGGTCCAAGGTAGAGAATGAAGTTCAAAAGGCACGCGAGTAGCCCCCATACAATGGGTGACGGCATCCCGATCCAGTACATGACCGCGGCGACGACAGCGCCAAAGCTGAAATTGATCGCTGAAATCGTCAGAACATAGCGGGATACCTGTGACGCCGCGCGGCGCAGGTCGCGTTGCCCGATTGGCGCTGTTGTCGCGCTGAGCCATTCATAGACAGCGTTTCGCGTCAGCAAGAAAAAATAAAGGGTACCGGTAAAGATCAGGAACTGCGCAGCAAACTGCGGGGCGTAAAACAAGGCATCCGTGAGCGTGGGCATTGTCATGCCTTCTGCTTCTTCTTTCGGTGCAGCCGAAGGTTCAATGGCCGCGGCGACATCATCGGAAATCTTTTCAAGACCCCGCAACAGGCGTCGTGCTTCTTCCACAGTTTCGCGCAATTCAGCCTGAATGACCGGTCCCTGACTGATGGCTTGCGTGATATAGGGCTCAAGCAGCAGCACGATGGCAAAGATCGATGCAAGGGCCAGAAGCAATGACAAAAACGCTGCCACGGCGTCAGGAACACGCAACTTTTCCCAAAGCTCTGACAGCGGGGTCAGGACGATCCCGAGCAGAATGGCCGCCAACAGCGGCGCGAACAGCACTTTTGCCTGATAGAGCACGATGAACACGGCAATGATCGTCAATATCGCCAGACACATCGTGTTGATTGTGGATCGCATCTTTTTGATCTCCCTCGCACACAAACCTTTGAGCAGGGTATTCGTTCCCGGCAAAAGGAACTTTTAGGCGATCGCGGTGTTAGGTCGGTAGCAGATACAAAAAAGGAGACGACAATGTCAGCTTCCAACACCAATATCGAAAAGCAGAAAAAGCGCCACCGCGGCGCGCTTGTCGGTATCGCGTTCGCCCTGTTCTGGGCCGCAGTTCTTTTTGCGGGCTTCATGATCTGGACCGCATATCAGGGTGATAACCCCACGGCGCAAAGTCCGGCAGCCTATGTTGCAGAATAAAAAAGGCGCGCTTTTCGAAGCGCGCTTTTTTGATTGTAAGACCCACAAAAAAGGCGTCTCGGTACCCCGGGACGCCTTTTTCTAGGTCGCTATACGCTTGCTGTCGCGCTGCGTGGTCCTGCGATCAGCCAGATGATGAAACCAATCACCGGCAGCACCAGGACCAGCAGTGTCCAGAGCACTTTGCTTCCGGTTGATGCGCCCGATCCGATGATCGAGATGATCGCCCAGATGTTGAGGGCCAGAATGATAAGTCCGCCTAAACCAGCATATTCCATTTGTCTTTCCTCCGACTGTTGTGGTGTTTTCACCTAAACAACGAACCCGATCCCGATTGGTTCCATTATTCTTTGTCGGGTAATTCGTGCCGGACCTGTCCGAACGACAACAAGGCAAAGATTGCAGTGCCACCAAGGATATTGCCTGCAAGTACGGGCAGGAAAAAGTTCCATATGGCGGTCTGCAAGGGGAGGGCACCTTGCACCATCAAAAACGCCATTTCGACGCTACCGGCAACGACGTGTGTGAAATCACCCGCAGCGATAAGCCATGTGAAGATCATGATCAGGAACAGCTCAAATCCTTCTGACTTGGGCAGCATCCAGACGATTGCCGCAATGATAACGCCCGCAGGAATGGCGCGGTGGAATGCCTCGCCGGGGGCAAAACCGGTCGCGTGTTCGGACAGTTCGGTAATTGCAGGCACCAGTTCGGCAGGGATGAAAGACCCATAGGCAAAAGCGGCGGCTGCAATAAATGCGCCGACGACATTGGCGAACAGGACTATCGCCCAAAGCACGCCGACCTGCTGAAACATGGCAGGCGAGGGGTCACGCATCACGGGCAATACGGTGGTGATGGTGTTTTCGGTAAACAACTGCATGCTGCCAAGGATCACGACAATAAACCCCAGACTATACCCGAGGTTTTCCAGCAGATAGCGCCAAGGCGAATCGGGCAGATATGTCCGAAAGATTGCCTCGCCCAGCACCGACAGGGAAATCATCATGCCCGCAGCGATGCCTGACCAGAACAAGGATGCCTTGGGCCGTTCAAGCTCTTCGATCCCTTCGTGGCGAATAACCTCGAAGATGTCCTTGGAAGACAGTTTTTCGGCGTCGTCTACAACGGGGTCATGTCCCATATTCATCGTCCTTTTTGATATCCGAACCATAACCCTTGCGGAACGCTTTTGGTTCCATCAGCGTTTGTCACATGCACCACCAATAGCATCAAAGGCATCAAAAATGGGAAAACGGGCATATCTGTTCAAGCTGCTGCAGGATATCCGGGCTAGCTATTGGTTTTTACCCTCTCTGTTGGTGATGGTCGGGCTGCTCCTTGCAAGTGTCATGGTTTGGGTAGACGGCAACCCTTCTGTTGTGCCTATTCAAGTGCCGCGCGCGTTGCTGGATACGCAGGCCGACGGCGCCAGATCGATGCTATCGGTGATTGCCCAATCCATCATCGGTGTCACCGGTGTGATGTTTTCGATGACGCTTGTCGCTGTGTCCTTTGCCTCTGGTAACTTCGGGCCGCGATTGATCGGCAACTTTATGCGCGACCGTGGCAACCAATGGAGCCTTGGCATACTAATCGCGACCTTTGTCTACGCGCTGGTTGTTTTGCGCACCGTTCAGGATGATATCGAAGGCGGTGCCACACAATTCGTGCCGCATTATTCGCTGCTGCTTGCGCTTGGGCTGACTCTGCTGTGCGTGTTCACCCTGATCTATTTCATCCACCACGTGCCCGAGACAATCAACGTCTCGCGCATCTCGGCCAGCATTGGTGCTGCGTTGGAGCGCCATGTGCGCAGGTTGATTGATAAACAGGACGACAAAGACCGCTGTGTGTCGCCGCCCGACCGCGCGCCCGATATGACCCTTACCGCCGGCACATCGGGCTACATCCAGACCGTGAATTTCTCACAACTCGAAAAACTGGCGGACAACTGCGATTTTCGCGTGAACCTCACAACATCAATTGGTGCCTTTGTCACCGAAAGATCCCCCATTTTTGAAGTATGGGCCGGATCAAACGGCAACGACATCGACGCGGACGCGGTCCTTGAATGTTATGCCATCGGGGCAAGCCGGACAGAGAACCAAAATCCGACGTTTCTGGCCGAACAGCTTGTCGAGATGATCGCGCGGGCGCTGTCGCCGGGCGTGAACGATCCTTACACCGCCAAGGACTGTCTGAACCGGCTTGCCGCCGCATTGACGGTCGCCAGCACCTACAAGGGCGGCATCAAAGACCGGTCATTGCCGCGCATTACATTCAAGGCGCTGACATTTTCCCGACTGTTCGCTGCAAGTTTTCCGCTGTGCCGGCAATACATCAAACCTGACGCGCTCGTGCTGGACCACGCGCTGACACTGCTGAACAATCTGGTCGATGTGGTCCGCGACGAAGACCGTCAGGTCATCAAGGACGAGATTGCGATGCTGACGTCTGATACCTAGGGAACCAACCAAGGCTGTTTTGCGTTTACATTTGATTATTGAAAAGGAGCGTCAGACATGGGCTATCAATCGGGCGATAAGGTGGAATGGGATTGGGGTGACGGAACGGCGACGGGCAAAGTCGACGAAACGCATCAATCTTCGATCACCCGCACAATCAAAGGAACCGAAGTTACCCGCAACGGATCAAGCGACGACCCCGCGCTCGAGATCAGTCAGGATGACGGGACCAAAGTACTCAAGCTGTCCTCGGAGGTGCGCAAAGCGTGAGTGCCGCAGCGCTTGTCTATTATCCCGATACCGAGCCCGGCTATGGCCGCCGCCGCTGTGGTCGGGGATTCAGCTATCTTGATCTGGACGGCACTCTTTTACGCGATGACGATATTCGCGAGCGGCTCAAATCCTTGGCTGTGCCTCCCGCTTACACCGACGTGTGGTACTGCCCCGATCCGCTCGGCCATTTGCAGGCGACAGGGCGCGATGCGAGGGCGCGCAAGCAATACCTCTACCATCCGGCGTGGACCGCGACCCAAGCGCGTGCAAAGTTCGACGGCCTTGCGGAATTTGGCGCCTGCCTGCCACGCCTGCGCCGCAGGTTGCAGCGCGATCTGGGCGCAGAGCCGGGCACACGCGATTATGCGCTTGCCGCAGCAGTCACACTGATAGATCGCACGGCCATGCGCTTGGGCAGTCCGCAGTACGCGGAAGAGAACGGCAGTTACGGCGCGCTGACCCTGCGCGAAAAACACCTTGATGTCGTGGGAAGTGAAATCAAACTGCACTACGATGCCAAAGGTGGCAAGGAAGTGCACCAGCAGATGAAAGATCCCAAGCTGGCAAGTATTCTGGAAGATATGACAGACCTGCCCGGCCGTACCGTGCTGACATGGGTGGATGATGCGGGGGCGGCGCAAACACTGACCTCGGGTGCATTGAACAGCTATATCGCCGAGGCCGCCGCGCTTGAGGGGGCCACGGCCAAATCGTTTCGCACATGGATCGGCAGTTGTGCCGCCTTCGCGGTCGCCTGCGACGGGTCTGCGACGATCACGCAAATGGCCGCTGCCGCCGCTGACGTCTTGCACAACACACCGACGATCGCGCGCAACAGCTATATTCACCCCGCCATCATTGATCTGGCAGGGCGGCCGGTGCCCGATTTCGAGCCTGTCACAACCAGCGGTTTGCGCGTGGCCGAGCAGCAGTTGCTCGGGTTTTTGCAAGATGTCTGAGCCTTCCTGCCGTCAGCGGCATTGGCACGTGACCCTTTGAAAGGATAAATTGTGGCTGACAAACGTGATCTGACTGCCGGACCAACGTGGCAAAAGCTCCTGCAACTGGCGGGGCCAATGGTTTTCGGCATTATCGCCGTCATCTCTGTTTCGTTGATTGACACATATTATGTCGGGCAATTGGGCACACAGGAATTGACCGCGCTCTCATTTACCTTTCCGGTGACGCTGACGGTTTCAAGCCTTGCAATCGGGCTTGGGGCAGGGGCGTCTTCTGTGGTGTCGCGCGCAGTCGGGGCAGGCGCGCGCGATGATGCCAAACGGCTGGCGACAGACAGCCTTGTGTTGGCACTGATTTTGGTCGTCGCTGTGGCTATCATCGGCTTTTTCCTGATCAATCCGCTGTTCACCCTGTTGGGGGCGACCGGCGAAACACTGGCGCTGATCGGGCGCTATATGCGCATCTGGTTTCTGGCGATCCCGCTGCTTGTGGTGCCGATTGTCGCCAATTCCATTGTCCGTGCGGTCGGGGATACGTTCTGGCCAAGTGTTGTGATGGTCAGCTCTGCTTTGACGAATATCGCGATCACACCTGTCTTTATCTTCGGGCTTGGGCCGGTCCCTGCATTTGGGATCGAGGGGGCCGCCATTGGCACCCTCGTTGCATGGCTGGTCACGGTGTTTGGTGCGTTCGCGCTTGTTGCGCTGCGCGAAGAGATGCTGGACCTGACGTGGCCCGCATTTTCCGTTCTGGCAAATTCATGGAAGCGTGTGCTTGCCGTTGGCCTGCCTGCATCGCTGGGAAACGCGGTCAATCCTATCGGGATCGCGGTTGTGACGTCGTTCATTGCGGCGTTCGGTGACGTTGTCGTTGCAGGTTTTGGTGTCGCCACGCGGATTGAATCGCTGGCGGTGATCCCCATGCTTGCCCTGTCGTCGGCCATCGGCCCGTTTGCGGGCCAGAACTGGGGGGCCGGTAAATGTGGCCGCGTGGCAGAAGCGCTGCGCTTTAGCTATATGGTCTGTGCCGTATGGGCCGGCGTTCTGGGTGTGTTTTTCTGGTTTGCCGCCGAACCGATCATCGGCGTTTTCTCGCAGGATGCAGAGGTTATCGGTGCGGCCACCACCTATCTGACCATCGTGCCGCTCAGCATTTGGGGCTACGGTGTTGTGATCATCAGCGCGGGTGCATTCAACGCCTTGGGGCGGTCGCATTACGGGTTGGGGCTCTACTTGGTGCGCACCGCCGTTCTTTATGTGCCGCTGTCGTTTGTTGCCGCACAGTTCGCCAGCTCTGACGCGGTGTTCTATGCCATTGCTGCGGCCAACGTATTGGCGGGCATCGCGGTGGGCGGCTTTGCGCTTTACTGGCTGTCCAACCACCCCGCACCTGAGCCCGCCACGGCCTGAACCGATGGAACCATTTCGTCAGGTGTTTGTTAATCCTGTAACATTCAGGAGACGGACAATGGCAACCGAGATCAAAAATATCTGGTACAATCCGGCAACCAGCGCATTCGAAGGCCGCATCGACATTACCCGCAAAGGTAAAGCGTTTCGCTACCCCTGCGCTGTAGAAGGCCCGATAGACATGTCACCCGACGAGGTGCAGGCGCGCATGGCAGCGCAGGCCAAGCGGATGTCCGACACCGATCCGGCCATTTTTTCCCACAGTTAAGCAAGCCACAAGACCGACAGGACGTTACCTATGGATACGATCATTTCCTGGGGTGAAAACCTCATGACAACCGAAATTTATGGCGGCAAGTCTTTCGCTGACTACCTGACGCTTGATGCTCTGATCAGCCTATTCGGGAACACGCTGGCTGCGGTGTTTATCATCGTGGTGGGCTTTGTGATTGCGGGCTTTGTCAGCCGGCGCATTCACGGTATTGGCGAAAACCATGCCAGCCTTGATGACACGTTGTTCGGATTTCTCGGCAACATCGCCCGCTATGTTGTGCTGGCTTTTACCGGGCTATTCGTTCTCAACACATTTGGCGTTGAAACCACTTCCGTGATCGCCGTGATCGGTGCCGCCGGTCTGGCCGTGGGGCTGGCCCTGCAGGGAACGCTCTCGAACCTTGCTGCAGGCATCATGATCGTGCTTTTCCGCCCGCTCAAACTGGGCGATTTTGTCGAGATCAACGACACGGTCGGCAACGTCAAGGACATCACGCTGAACTACACAGAGCTTGCCAACCTGACCAACGTCAAGGTGATCGTGCCCAACTCCGAGGTGTGGGGCAATACGATCAAGAACTACTCCGACTATTCCAAGCGCCGCGCGCAGTGGACCTTTGGTGTGGGCTATGGCGTGAACTTGAATGATGCAGAAAATGTGATCCGTGACACGATCATGGCCGATGCGCGGTCCCACAGCGACCCCGAGCCGTTTGTTCAGGTCAACAACCTCAACAGCAGCAGCGTCGATTTTCTGGTGCGTGTCTGGTGCGATAGCGATGTCTATTTCCAGTATCAGGCCGACATGAAGCGCAAGGTCAAAGAAGCGCTGGATGCCGCCGATATCAACATCCCGTTCCCCACACGGACCGTGGTGCATCGAAACCCCATGCTGGAGGTCGTCCAGGACGACGACAACCAGCGCCATGCAGCCGAATAGCACCGGCTGCTTTCACCCCGACCAACCCCGAAGGAGCATGACAATGGCAACGCCAGAACGCCCGCAATACCCCGAACTTGACGGATCGGAACAGCACCACGATCTGAAAAACGATCTCGGCAAGAAAGGTGATCCCGATCACACCAAGGACAAAGATCTGAACGACGAC
Source organism: Yoonia rosea (assembly GCF_900156505.1). Classification (NCBI taxonomy): domain Bacteria; kingdom Pseudomonadati; phylum Pseudomonadota; class Alphaproteobacteria; order Rhodobacterales; family Paracoccaceae; genus Yoonia; species Yoonia rosea. Next base: position 98,606 of record NZ_FTPR01000003.1, read on the forward strand.
GCGCAGCAGCCCGACGGCGACTAGACGCATGGCACAGTCAGCATTTGTCAGCATCGTTATCGGTGCTGGCTGCAATCTTGCCCTGCATGACGGACACACCTGCCGATGAACACGTCGCGCAGGTTTTCGTCAATCCGCATGATGTGGGTGAGATGGCACAGGCGCGCAGTGGCCGCAAAGCTATCTGTCGGTCGCCTGATAAAGCGGGATGGTGGAGAGCGACATTTTTGCGCTGCCGTCCTGCACGTCGCGTGCATGTGCAACGTAGATCAGGGTCTGGTTTGTCGCGTCAAAAATGCGTTTGACGGACAGTGATTTCCAGATGATCGAGCGGCGCTCGGCAAAAATGCTCTCGCCCTCGTCGCTGCGGTCGATATCGCCGATACTGATCGGCCCGGTCTGGCGGCACGAAATCGCGGAGTTTGACGGGTTCTCGAACCAGTCACCTTTTTGCAAACGGTCAATCAGCCCGCGTTCGAAATACGCGACGTGACAGGTGACGCCCGCGACCTCGGGGTCGGCAAAGGCCGCGATCACGATATCATTGCCCAGCCAGTCGACATCGACATTGCCGACCTGTTCGGACATCGCGGGTGACGCAATCAGGAACGCGCTTATCAAGGCGGTCAGACGGAATTTGGCGGGCATGGGGTGTGTCTTTCGAAAAAAAGGGCCACAGGGGCCCGAGTAGAGGCAAGAGGGCAAGGCGTGATGCCTTGCCCTCAGGGGATTGTCAGTTAGCCTTCGTATTCCGGCTGCTGCTCAAGCGCGTCTTGCGAGGCGTCGATGTAGACACGAAATTCATCGCTGTCGCCCATCCGCATGATTGTCAGCTCGTTCAGCGATACCGCAACTTGGCGTTCGCCTAGACCAAGGAAACCGCCAACGTCGATGACTGCACGGTCAAGGGTGCCGTCGCTGGTCAACAGCAGTTTGCCGATCTCGCCGACCTCTTCATCGTTGACGCCCATCACGGGTGCACCGGTCAGATCTTCTGTTGTCAGCTCTTGGGGTGTGACGCGATCAAATCCGTCTACGGCAATGTCCGGTCCGGCCCATGCGCCCATTTGTTCACCGTCGCCCATCGTGTTGGTCAACTGGCTGTACTCATAGGCCGGGGCGTCCTGTACGCCGACTTCGGTCGCTTCGATCACGAGGAAAAAGTCGTTTGTATCGCCTTCTTCGTCGACAAAGCGCAGTTCAGACATATTGATGGCGACATCTTTTTCGCCAATGCCCAGAAAGCCACCGACGCCGACAATCACTGATTGTACTTCGCCGTCACGGGTCAACAAAATCTCGTTGATTTCACCGATGTCATCCCATTCGGTTTCGCCATCAGCGGGAATTGCCATGCCATTTGCGATGCTCGCTTCCGAGGCATAGACCCGCATCCCGACCATTTCGGTGGCATTGATGTTCATGGCTTCGTCAAACTGCATATCCGAAAATATGGATGTATGGTTGTCTGCATATGCGGCTGTTGTCAGTGCAAGTGCGGCGGCTGTTGTGCTGAGAAAGTTTTTCATAGTTTCCTCCTGGTTTGCGTGGTGCCGGACGTGCCGGCCTTGATGTTGGACCAACACCGCGCCTGTCAGAACGTTCCGCCGGTTTCGTCAAATCGGCGATAGATTGCCGTCGTTGAACCGACAGCGCCGTGAAAACGTTGGATTACTTATTGCCCTTCAAAAAAAGGATAAGTCTGCGAACATGTTGCGTTTGACAAATCATGGCGCAGTCAGCTTCGGCCCGATTAGCTGACCGACCTCAGCTATGTGGCGATTGGCGGCATCTGCGCGCGGCTATTCCTCTCTTTGGCGCGGTTCTTGCGGTATCGCTGTGTTGTGGATCAGGCGGTGATGGGCTGCGCGCCGACAAAGTCCCAGGCTTGGGTGATTTCATCGGCGTCAAAGGCGCGTGCCTCAACGGGGATCACTTTGTTCATCAGCGCAATCATCTTGGCTGCGCGATCTGGCGCACCCACGACCGCATAGCGTCCGACATGTTGCAGTGATCTGAACCGTGATTTGACGACGTCACTGTCAAAGATGCTGTCCCAGTCGCTGCCGGTGAATTTCGCCATATCAAGCAGCATGTTCACCTTGGGGTGTTTGTCAAAGGCATCATTCATGAATTTGGCCAGTGCCTCTGACGCGTCATCGTCGATGTGGCCGTGGATTTGAAATGCCAAAACAGTATCGTTGTCTGTGGGAATTTGCTGGATAGAACCGTGGTCGAAATGTGTCATAGCGACCTCGCGTTTTTCGGATTACGTGAGTAGGGCAAACCCGCAGATGCGGTCTTGGTTCCGCCGGCAAAGTTGCGCTATCGCGGCATAAAGCGGGGAAGAAAAACACAATGGGCCGCATAACGCGGCCCATCGGATAGCGGTCATTTCGGAGAAGCTTACAGATCGGCCTGCACGTCGCGGCTCTCTTCAGAGATCGCGGCACCTGCGTTCGAAATGTCTTCGCCGGCGCCCTGAACAGTTTCACAGGCTGCAAGTGTCATTGCAGACAGGGTCGCGATGATGAGGGTTGTAATACGCATGGCTCGGTTCCTTATGTTGGGTTCTTGGCGTTAGACGCCGCATGAAAGGGCAACGTGCCAAAAGCCCATTGGTTCCCGCGCATGTCTCTGAAAATCCTGAAATGTCGCTGATGAGCGAAGCCGGTTTTGCTTGCAACGCATGACCGCTTTTTGACAAATCAGCAAAGAAAGGGTGCTCAATCCTTTCCGTACGTGTCCCACAGGCTTCACCATGACCGAGATACTGGACGCCATAAACATTGCTATGACAGAAGCGGACTGATTTTCGCAGCTGATCTATGCGCTTGTCGCTGGCGCCCTTGGACTGGTATCCGGTGTTGGTCTGGGAATATTCGCAGTCATCTGCGCGATGTTCGCGGCAAGCAGGTTTATGGAATACCGCGGTGCAGGCGACCGACCGGATGCCGATTGACGTCTCGCCTGATGCGCTTTGCCGTTGGTGATGTGACGCGTCCCTGCCGTCTTTCTACACCTCTATAGAAATCAATCCCGGATTAAAGGGAACCGCGATGTTGTCTGCGCGTTGGTCACTCGGAACGAAATTCTGAAGGAGAAACCGATGACACATTCAAAAAACTTTCTTGCAACCCTTCTGGTCGCCGCACCCTTGGGCATGGCCGCATCTGGCGCATTGGCCGGTGGTCTGAGTGAGCCGGTCGCCGCACCAGCAGCAGTGATCGTGCCGGTGGCACCTGTCAGCACAGACTGGACAGGCTTCTACGCTGGTGCGCAACTGGGGTATGGCGACGTCGACAGCGATGACCTCGACAACGATACCAACGGCGCACTCTACGGTGTCCATGCAGGTTATCTGTATGACTTCGGCAGCCTCGTCGTCGGTGGGGAGATCGACTATGATGGTACGTCAATCACAGGTGAATCAGCCGGAGGCGACGTCGATTTCGATAGCGTGGCGCGCGCCAAGGTGCGCATGGGCTACGACGCTGGCAGCTGGTTGCCATATATCACCGCAGGCGTCGCCCAAGTGAATACCTCCGGCGGTCTGGACGCGGATGACACCGGCAACTTTGCAGGCCTCGGCATCGAATACAAAAGAGGCGACAATTGGCGTCTCGGCTGGGAAGTGCTGCACCACCAGTTCGAAGATTTCGACGGGAATGACGGTTTGGACATTGATGCGACAACCGCCGCCCTGCGTGTATCCTACGTCTTCTAGGCACGCATGAGATTGAAATGAACGAAAGGGGCCTGCTCTTTACAGGCCCCTTTCGATCACATTCCGTTTGACGTTGGGTAATACGCGGGACCGACGGAACCATCGGGCGCGCAACGGGTTTGTTTCATAACTTCATATGAAAGGTGCCGCGCATGACACAGATATCCACGACGAACCCCGCAACCGAAAAGACGATCGCAACCTATGATGTGATGACATCCGAGACAGCGTTCGACAAAGTCGAAAAATGCCATGCGGCCTTTCGCGACTGGCGCACCAAAAGCCACAAGGATCGCGCTCCCTACCTGCGCAAGATTGCGGCGGCGTTGCGTGACAATGCGGATGACTTTGCCACACTGATGACCGAAGAAACCGGCAAGCTGCTGCGTGACGGTCGGACCGAAGTGGCACTTTGCGCGCAGATCTTCGAATATACTGCAGACCACGGGCCGGACCTTCTGGCGGATGAAGAGCGCAAACACAGCGGCGGCGAAAAGCGCGGCTTGGTCAGCTATGCGCCAATCGGCGTGATCTACAGCATCCAGCCGTGGAACTTTCCAGTCTACCAGCCCGTGCGCGTGCTCGCGGCGAACCTGATGGCTGGCAACGGCGTCATCCTTAAACATGCGTCGATCTGTACGGGTAGTGGCCTAATGCTGCGCGATATCTGCCTGAAGGCCGGACTGCCTGAAGGGTTGTTCGATGTTGTGATCGTGGATCACGATACGTCCGACGCGATTATCGAACATAAACATATCCGTGGCGTCACCATGACAGGCAGTGACGGCGGCGGGCGCCATATCGGTCAGGTCGCCACCAAGAACCTGAAGAAATCCGTCCTCGAACTGGGATCAAATGACGCCTATCTGGTGCTTGAGGACGCCGATATCGAACTGGCGGTGAAAACCTGCGTTCAGGGACGGTTGTACAACAACGGCGAAACATGCGTCTCTGCCAAACGTTTCATCGTGACGGACGCCGTCTATGACGCCTTCACCAGCGCCTTTGTCGCACAGATGAAAGCCATCCGTCTGGGTGATCCGAAAGATGACGACACCCAGCTGGGGCCGCTGTCGAGCGCCGAACAGTTCGACACCATTTGCGAACAGGTCACAAAAAGCGTCGATGGCGGCGCAGAGGTATTGTGCGGCGGGTCCGCACCGGACCGCACCGGCCATTATTACCCCGCCACCGTGCTTGTGAACTGCCAACCGGGCACAGCGGCCTATGACGATGAAATCTTCGGCCCGGTCGCGGCCATCATCAGGGCGAAAGACGATGACGACGCCATGCGGATCGCAAATGACAGCCGTTACGGACTGGGCGGCGGTATCTTCAGCAAGGACGAGGACAAGGCGTTGCGCCTTGCACGGGACCACTTTGATACCGGTATGGTGCGTATCAATTCCTTTGGCACGGCTGATCCGAACATGCCGTTCGGTGGCGTCAAGGATTCCGGTTTTGGGCGCGAACACGGCGGTTTCGGGATGAAGGAATTCGTCAATACCAAAGCAATCTATTTGCCCTGAAGCGCCATTTGACCACCACACACCGCCAACATGTTCTGAAAGAAAGCTGATCTGATGATTAAAGTGCATTGTCTTGTTTGTTCCCGCGCCATCCGTCTGATCTGGTTATTGGAAGATCTGGGGCAACCCTATGACCTGATCTCCTATGACCGCACTGACAGGTTTCGCGCGCCGGATGCCTTGCGGGACGTACACCCATTGGGCAAATCACCTGTCATCGAAGACGGTGATTTGAAACTTGCGGAATCCGCCACCTGCCTGCGCTACATCACCGACAAATTCGCGGACGAGACGCACCGACCGGACCCACATACGACGGAATTCATCCGCCATGAAGAACTGCTCGACTATGTCGAAAGCAGCTTTGCGGGTGCTTGCATGGCTGTTCTTCTGCCCGCGATGCAAAGGGGCGATCCGCCAGACGATGCGCGCCAAACGCTGCAAATGCACCTTGATTATTTGGCAAGCCACCTGCCTGCGACCGGATTGCTCTTTGGCGATCAGGCTTACATGGCGGACATCCAGTTTTCATATCTTTTGGCGAACCTTGATGCCCTAGGGTTTCTGGATGCCGCGCCAAGGGTCAAAACCTACTGGGATGACCTGCAAAAGCAGCCCGGTTATCTAGCCGCAACGCAAGCCGCAGGTCCAATGGCACCGAAGCACTAGGTCGAAACCGACACTTGCCGACCCCAACCGAAAGGAAATAACTATGAAAATCCTCGTCGCCGGAGCGACCGGAAAAACCGGAACGCGTCTTATGAACGAACTTGTCGCGCGGGGTCACGATACTGTGGCCTTGGTCCGCGACAGCTCTGACACCAGTCAACTGCCAGTGCAGGCCGAACAGCGCAAAGGTGATCTTGCCAAGTTGCAGGATGGTGTTTGCGAAGGCTGCGATGCCGTTATTTTTGCGGCAGGGTCGGGTGGCGATACCAGCGCGGAAATGACCGACAAGATTGACCGCGACGGGGCGATTGCCTTGATCGACCAAGCCGCAAAATCAGGCGTGTCCCGGTTTGTCATGCTCAGCAGCGTGGGCGCGGAAAACCCTGATCCCGACACGGAGATGGGCCATTACCTGCAAGCCAAACATGACGCAGACGAACATCTCAAGGCGTCCGGCCTGCCATACGCCATTTTGCGCCCCGTCGCTCTGACGGACGATGATGGCGAAGGTGCCATGGTTTTCGGTGATGACGTTGACCCCAAAGCCAAGGCAGCGCGCGGTGACGTGGCCAAAGCCCTGGCAGATGCCGCCATGAGCGCGGAATGGGCGGGCAAAACCCTGCTGATGCAGTCTGCCTGATCGTGGACACAGCGATCACAGCAACTACACCCGTCACGACCGGAACGACCGGTCGTGACGCATCGTTCAAGTCGCAGAAAACTTTGGCATCCTACTTGAAATCCACAGCCACCGCGACGACCTGACCCAGTCTGCGGGCGCGTGTTCCGCAGACGCATGACACCCCGAATACCGAACAAAAGGACGACCCTTATGAAAGCCGCTATTATCCGCGACTACGAAACCGAAATCGAAATCGCCGAAATCGACGCACCTGCGCTGAGCGACGACTCCGTTCTGATCAAGGTGCATGCCGCAAGCATCAACCCCATCGACTACATCCTGCAGTCAGGCGTGATGAAAGATAACATTCCGTTGGAATTTCCCCATGTCATGGGCTTCGATGTCGCTGGCGAAATCACCGAGATCGGCAAAGATGTGACCGGCTTTCACGTTGGCGACGCGGTCTATGCCCGTGCCAACCAGCAAGATGCAGGCGCCATCGCACAGATTGCGCGTCTCAAAGCCAGTGAAATGGCCCTGCAACCCGCCAATATCAGCCATGCAGAGGCCGCATCCGTCCCCTTGGCCGGTCTGACGGCTTGGCAGGCCCTGATCACCAAAGCAAAGATGAAAAAAGGCGACAAGGTGCTGATCCATGCCGGTTCGGGCGGTGTCGGGACCTTGGCCATTCAGATCGCGAAATATTTTGGTGCTCATGTGGCGACCACATGCAGCGCGCGCAACGCTGATCTTGTCCGTGATCTTGGGGCGGACGTCGTGATTGATTACAAGAACCAGGCCTTCGAAGACGAATTGTCAGACTATGACATCGTGTTTGATATGATTGGGGGCGAGACGCTCAACCGGTCGTTCAAGGTTCTCAAGAAAGGCGGCACGCTGGTGTCGATCAAAGGGCAGGATACCGATAATCTTGCGCCCGATTACGGTGTCCGGTTCGAGTGGTTCTTTATGGAACCCGACGGTGCGATGCTGGCCGACCTTGGCAAGCTGATTGCGGACGGGCATGTCAAAACGGTCATTGATAGCAGCTATAAAATGGAAGATGTGGCCGCTGCTTATGCGTCTTTGAAAGACGGCCATGCCGTCGGAAAAATCGTCATTACGATTCCCCAATAATGCGCTGTCCAGCGTAAAAACCGGAAAGCCTGTCCCTGCAAGGGACAGGCTTTCCACGCAGCAGGATACAGGGCAGAGAAATTATTTCAGAATTTAACATGACTACGCTTATGCATCTTCGTCGCGGCAGAGCGACACCTCCCCTATCCTGCTTTTCAGCAACATAGCAGCCGGCATTGTCACCGCTTCGCGTTAGCTGCTCTTTTCTGCTTCGGCGATCATGCGAACCAAGTCATCGAAATTGATTGGCTTGGTCAGAATTTGACTGCTGCGCAAATCTTCGGGCAGCGAGGATGCATCGTTGCCCGAGACAAAAGCAAATGGCACGCCCTGCGCGCGCAGCTCTCTTGCCAGATCGAAACTCGTATCTGTCCTGAGATGCATATCAAGGAATGCAAATGATGGCGGTTGCTGCGCCAGTATGCTCTGGGCATCCGCTACAGTTGTGGCACAAACGGCGTCAAATCCGCGATCAGTCAGCTCATCCTCAAGGTCCATCGCAATGAGCGGGTCGTCTTCAACAATCAATATCGTCATTCAAGATCCATCAATATTTCGCACGAAAGCCCCTTTGGATCATAATCAATCACCGCAGTGTCGCCCTTGGGTGCAAGGCTTCGTTCGATCAGCCGACTACCAAACCCCTTGCGGGTTGGCATCTTTACTTCAGGTCCGCCACGTTCACACCATGACATGAACAGCCTCTTTTTGCCCTCATCGACCGCGACATGCCAAGATACTGTCACGGTTCCGGCTTCAGACGACAACGCACCATACTTTGCCGCATTCGTCGCCAGCTCGTGCAAAACCAGTCCCAGCGCGTGCGCGACATCTCCGGGCAGGTGAATATTCGCGCCTTCCACGACAAGTTGTTTATCGTCTGCGGCATATTGCAGGACCTGTCCCTGCAGGAGGGCCTTGATCGGAACCACGTCATGATCGAACTGGACCAGCAGATCGTGCGACGCAGCGATGGCGCGCAGGCGTGCGTTAAACGACGACCGAAAGCCGTCTATCGTCTCGGCGGCCCGGACGGATTGCCCCGCGATTGACTGGATCGTTGCCAAGGTATTCTTGACCCTGTGGCTCAGCTCCCTGATCAAAAGCTCTCGGTGCGATTCTGCGGCCTTGCGTTCGCTGATGTCGACACCGGACGGAATAAGCTCGACGACCTCTCCGGCAGCATTCAATACCGGCGCGATCTGAAAATCGATCCAGAGCCGCCGGTCACCCACAACCTGAATTTGAACGTCATACCGGATCCGTTCGCCATTGGCCGCTGTGGCAATTGCCTGTTTCAGCTGATCTTTCGTCGCCTGACCGACATCCCACCAGAAGCAATCCCAAAAAGGGCGACCGATCACTTGCTCACGGTCCCCTCCGGCCGCGGCGATGGCAGGTTCATTCGCCTCTAACAAGATCCCGTCAACAGAGAGAACACCGACAAAGGCGAGCACACCGTCGATCAGGTTTTTGAGCCTTTCCTCACCTGCGCGCGCCTCCGAGATGTCCGCAAATGACAGCGCCAATCCATCGCCGGACTTGGTGGCAGTGGTTCGGAACCAAGCCGTGATGCCGCCATGATCGTAGCGAAATTCATTCTGCCATGTCTTGCCGGTTTCCAAGACATTTACGTAAGCGTCAAACAGGCCTTCGTCCCTGTTTCCTGGCATCTCGACCAACAGACGCTTACCGGGCAGCGTTGCGGGATCGCGACCGATGATCTTGCCCGCCGCCCTATTGGCAAAGGTCCATTCAAGGTCGACAATATCGCCAGCGTCTCCCCTGACAGGGGAAAACATCATGAAGCCATCGGGAGTGACCTCATGAAATGCCAGAAAAGCGCTTTTTGCGAAAACGCCGCCATGCTCCGCTAGGCCTGTGTCAACGGTCTGGGTCACTGGTTTCCCCTGTAGCTGGCGCTGAAGTCAGTAGAATTATTGTTTTACCATGCGCGTGACCGAGTCAATCTCACACATCCATGAACGGACGCGCCGGATGTGTCGGCATGGAAAACCTGAAGACTGTTTGTACGCTATCGGAGTTCACCGTCATTTCGCCACCATGCGCTTTTGCGATCTGCGACACGATGAAAAGCCCAAGGCCAAGCCCCTTTTTATGTTCACCGGGGTCGGCAGAATAGAATGGCTCGAAAATGGCACCCAGCTTGTCTGCCGGTATGGGCTCACCTGCATTCGCCACGCGCAGGTCGAGCCTTCCATTCTCTTCGCTCAGACGAACGTCGATTGCAGTGTCGGGGTCACCATGCGCGATCGCATTGCCCAAGAGGTTTGAGACGAGCTGTGTCAGACGCATCCGATCACCCGGGACTGTTCCGGTGAAAGTCAGATGTCGGTTGATCGTCCTGTCTGGGTTCGCCAAGGCAATCTCGTCAATGGCATCGCTCAATAGTTCGACCGGATCCAGCTGTTCGGATGTGGTTAGTTCAAGGCCGCTGCCAAGCTTTGATCTGGCAAAATCCATGATGTCGGCAATCAGCGCGGCCATGCGGTCTACGCAACCGTTAATGGCCGTGATCATCTCGGATGTGCGCTCGGATTGTTCTTCACGCCCCATGATACTGACGGCGGAACGGATCGCAGCGAGCGGGTTGCGCAGATCATGCCCCAAAACCGCAACAAACTGTTCTCGAAGCAATGCCTCTTGTTCCCTGGAACGCAGTGATGCGGCATTCTTCTTGGCGACAGTGATGTCGCGTGCACTGCAGAAATAGCTGCTACCTTCGGGCACAGCGTTCCAAGACAACCAGCGATAGGTGCCGTCCTTATGCCTGTAGCGGTTCTCGAAATCGAGGATCGGTTTGCCGGCCTTTATTTCACTGAATGCCGCAGCGTTTTCGGCGATATCGTCGGGATGAAGAAAGTCATAAAAGGTCCTGCTTTGGACCTCTTCTCTTTCCCACCCAAGCGTGTGCTGCCATGATGGATTTGTTTCAATAAAAACACCGTTGTTATCCAATATGCCCAACAGGTCGGGGGTCACGTTCCACGTCAAACTGTGGATTTCAACCGGCGAATTCATATCATCGACACCTCTCTCTACCGACGGCTTTATAAACGGATAATGCACGCAATCCATTGGATATCGCGGGGTGGCTGATTTGCGCCGAAAGGGGCGCTGTTTATCGGTCACAACAATCTGCGGTTGGCCGTAACGCGTCATGGGTTTTCTGCTGAATTTCAGCGCTGACTTGCGATTTCGGCGGACCGGAGACAGTGTATCTCTGCGTCGATCTTCGTGAAAGCCTTGTCGAGGTGTCGCTGCCAATTTGCATGAGATCGGATCCGGCTGATCCGGTTTCACCTGATCTCAGACGCAAATATCGGGCCAAATCGGTTCCACCAAAATCGCATCGCTTCATGACTGACTTCGATCCCGTGTTCTTGCAGCAAGTCTTCGGCATTCCGTAACGAAAGGGAGAGCGTTTTGTCGTCCAAAGAGGTGGGGGCGGTGTCCTGCCCGCCTTGAGCGTGTTTTGTCTGACAGTACCCCGACGGTCAAAAGGGGACCGAACCCCGTAAGGCGTGAACTCGTAAACGTGGACTCTGAAAGGAGTGCGTCAGGCGAGATCCTACACTTACGCCTCTACTGGCGACTCACGACGCGGCGTCAGAAGTATATACTTGGCTTAGTACGAAGAGGGCAGGGATATGGCGTGCTTTATCCGTTCGGAAAAGCGTGCTTTGCCGTAGTCTTTTTCAATGCAATCTTGCGCTGCGGTCACAATGTTGTCGGCGAAGACGGGGTTTTCAACGACTGTCTGGAAGGCTGCGGCAAATTCCGTGTTGGTCTCTGCTGCCAGATAGTGTTGTCCGGGGACAACGTTCAGACCTTCAACCGCTTTGGCACTGGCGATGATGGGCACCCTTCGGGCCATCGCTTCAAGGACTTTTAACCGGGTGCCGCCTCCTTGAGACAACGGAATGAGCACCGCAGTGGCGCTGTCATATATAGAAGAAAGCGTTTCAGGGTCAGCCAGCAACTGAACTTGCGGATGGTCGGCGGCCAGCGTCCGCAGATCCGGATGTGGTGTTCGACCACATATGATGAGTTTTGCTGTTGGCACCTTACAAAGCAGCGCAGGGAATATCTGTGTGAGCAAGCGTTTGCACGCCTCAATGTTCGGTCGATACCCCAGATGACCTACAAACAAAGCGACCGGATCTCCGTCAGGTAAGCCTGCGCGTGGCGGGTGATCAAAACACCATGCTGGCACAGGGTTTGGGATCACATCAATCTGCGCCCGTCCGCGGATCAAAGCTTTCACATGCGCTGCGTCCGAGGCAGAGCAAACCCAGACACGTGAAGCCAACGTAGCAAGTCGCGCATCTGCCGCGCGCGCCGCGCGCCAGCGGTGCGCGCGCCTGACCCATGCCAGCAAGCCATATTTTGATCTGTCGATCTGTTCTTGCAGCAGGCTTTCAACATTGTGCATGTCAAGAATAACCCTGCACCCTTCTGCTATCAGCCGCTCCATTACGTCCGCGATCAGCACCCCTTCAATGATGACAAGGTCGGGTGAGTATCGCAGCACACGCTGGACAATATTCTCGACCAGCGAAGGCACGAGGCGAAGCTCTATGAAGGATTTCTTTCGTTTAGGATAGACTCGGCCTTCGGGCTGGGCATCCTGTACCGATATGACATTGACTTCACAGAGGGTCTCGAGAGCAGTAGAAATTGCGATGTTGCGCAGATCGCCACCTGTGCCGTTCACTGTCGGATTTTCAAAAACAACCTGAACGATCTTCATGTGCCTGTTCGTCTGCTTTTTGATGTTTTCGCTAGGTCGCCACGTATCTGAGAGCTTGATAGCTCCTGCGAGGCACCGAGTCTATCGCGCCCGTGGCGCTGGTTGCTGCACTCTGAAACATCGCGCCACGAGCTTCATGCAGGTGAAAATCGTGAGATTCAGTCGCAGCCGGAAATCCTTGATCCCACCCAAAAAGCTCATGGCGTCTTGCTTGCGACCAGCCTTGACGCAATGGCGCAGATAGCTTTTGCCGAGATGAGGCAAAAGGTTTGGGTAGCGTTCGCAAAGGAGGCGCATACAGCGGGCGCGTTCTTGTGACGATGTCCTGCTGGTAAGGTGGCCAAGATCGGCGCGCGCGCTTTCATCGCGTAAGATCGTGACGCCAGGGGTGGCGCTGTACCAAGCGGATTTGTTTGCAAGAATGAGCCTACAGACGAAATCAGTGTCCTCATTGATTGTCAGATCGTGGTCGACGGGACCGATCTCGTCAGCGACAGACCGCCTGATCCAAAAGCCCATACCGAAACCGCATAGTTGCTTTCGCAAGGGTGCGCGACGCGGGATCGGACCCTCAGCGAAGCGAACCTTGCCGGCCCTTTCAGGGTGCCCGCCACGCACTTCTAGATAGCTGGAAAAACCATAGTCGTGGCTTTGCGCCGCTCCTGACAGGACCCGTTCGCAATAGCCCGGCACGAACCAGTCATCATCGTCGAGAAAGAAGATCACGCATCCGCGCGCGGCATTTATCCCTGCATTGCGTGCGGCGGCGACGCCTGACTGTCCGTCTGTGAGTCTGATAACGCGCATGCCCTCGCCGGCGCAGGTAACGGGGTCAGCGCTATGATCGTCGATCACAACTATTTCACCAGTCTGGCCGCGCTCTTGTTGTGCTGAAGCAAGCGCACGCGCCAGCAGCCGGGGTCGATCCTTTGTCGGAATAACGATTGTATGACTGCAGCGCGTCTTCGAAGCAGCCGGTGGTATGGTCTTCCGGGCAAAGCTGTCTTGGCTGAAATGCGTCATAGCGGCCCTGCTACCAATTCTGCGTCGACGGCCAGTGTGGCCATCATGGCTTGGATCTCATCGCGATAGATCGGATTCATGATGACTACCTTTGCTGCACCAACTCCGCAAAGCCGTTCGGGTGCTTCTGTCAGGCAGCTTGTGCCTTGTACGAAAGTCCCATGACGGCGCGGGTTGATATCAATAACGCCTTTGATCAGGTCCGGGTCGGGCAAGGCATTCAAAAATGTCGTTGCACGTGAACCAGCGCCCCACACAAATACGGGATAGCCATCCTGAACAAAATCCGTCAACCGCTTATGCCAAATGCCCGCAAAATCAGCTGCATTGGCCCGAAATGTCCTCAGGTCTGGCTTGTGCACCGCCCCGCTGTCCTCAAACCGGTCTGCGGCTCTGTACGAGAACACAGTCAAATGCTGCCCGTCGTAGCTCAGTTCGCATCGGTTGCTCTCAAAGCCGAGCCGCCGCATCAGACGCGTCATGGCATAGGCGTTGAAATAGTTAACATGCTCGTAGATGAGATCGCAGAAAAGCGCGTGGTCGATCATTCTGCCGGCGTTCGGTATCTGGGTGATCAGACATCCGTCCGGAGCCAGGCAATCCGCCATCTCGCATATAAATGCTGCGGGATCAGCGACATGTTCAAGCGTCATGCGGTTGATGACAACGTCATAATTTCTTTTGTCTAAAGATGAGAGCACCCTTGGATAAATCGTTATGTTGCCATTTGGCGCACCGCGAAATGCCGGGTCACAGCCTACCAATGTCGCATGTGTGAGAGTGCCAAGAATGTCGATAAATTCACCCTGGCCACAGCCGACTTCGAACACCGTGCCGATGTCCGGACCAACACAGTGCAGCCACTGCTGCGCCGTTTCCAGCAAATAGGCACGGAAGTGGGGTGAGTGGATTTGTGTGCCTTCATAGCTGATGTCGTATTGCAGCAATGTCGGATCAAAACTGCGATTCCACAGAAAGCGACAGTCATTGCATCCCAGCAGTTCAATGGGACGGCGCGAAGTGGCCGCTGACACCTCTGCTGAGTGTGTCAAGCGACACGCATTCACCGGGAGTGGCGGTGTGCTCGCGACAGCGACGATGTCGCGCGACCCACAGCATGCGCAGACGGACGTCATGCGATCCTCGTAAACGAGGGCAATGGCGACCAAACGGCATTCGCTGCGAGTGTTGGGATAATCTCGTCCCTGAGGTTGCGGGCAAACAGTACAACCGTTTTTGCGCCGCGTTTTCTAAGTTCGTCAGGTGCGATGATCGGTACTCCGCCGATTGGCAGGTACTTCCCGATCTTTGACGGGGCAGCGTCGGCGACACAATCAAGCTCAAGACGGCCTCCTGCTGCCGCAAGTAGCGTGACAGTCTTGGCCGCTGCACCGTAGCCGACCACTTGCTGGCCTGTATGCATATCGGCAAAAGTCGCGAGCGAATGCCGGAATGCCGACAGTTGCGCGGACAGTCTGGCAGGCGCGGTGGCCACGGCCTGCGCCTCGCTCGCGATCAGCGCGTCAATGTGTTCGGCATGCGGGCGTCCAAGTCTGCAAAAGGCGCGCAGACTGCCGCTTTGCGCATCAATATGCTGAACCTTTACGATCCCGAGATTTGCCCGCTTCAGTGTTGTTGCCAGCGACGACAGTGAAAAGTGACAGTGATGTTCATGATACACCATGTCCCATGAACCGCCATCGACCAGATCAAGCCAAGACTGAACTTCAATCACCAGAAGCCCATCGTCTTTCATCAGCTTGCATACGGCAGACAAGAGCGCGCAGGGGTCAGGCACATGCGCAAACACGTTCGACATGGTCACTGCATCGAAACTACCATGCCGGTTCCCCAGCATTTCGGCCATTTCCGCGTCCATCGCACCGCAATAAGCGGTGCAGCCTGCATGCTTTGCCGCAGCGACAGGGCCGGCGGCGGGGTCAACACCTACCGAAACCAGCCCTTCGGCAGTCAGCGCGCGCTGCGTCGTTCCGTCGTTGGAGCCGACCTCAAGCACACGGCTGCCCGTTGGCAGATAGGTGCGCAGGGCTCTTGCGAGGTTCTTTGCATGCGCACGGATGGTCGTCGAAACGCCCGAAAAGTAGGGGTATGCGTCGTCAAACAGAAGGTCTGTGGGCAGGCTTGCGCGCTGCTGAACGAGGTTGCAAGACGTACAGGCGCACAGTCCGAGCGGGTAATATGGAACTTCGACATCCGGCGTATGCAAAAGCGCATTCGCAAGAGGGCTTTCACCAAGGTCGAGGATTGGCTCGGTCTTGCTGCCGCAAACTCGGCACGTCGTTCGAATGGGGACGACCCCGGTCATGCCGTTTTGGCCATTTGCGCGCGCTTGAAAGAGGCCAGTCTGACGAAGCGATCGTTGCTCAGGTCATTCTGTAAGGTTGCGATAGCCGCATATGATTGAATAGTCGCTGCGATAGCAGCATCAAAATCCGTACTGTATGCAAAATTTGGGAAGGCATTGAGAAACTTGGTCCCGGACACCCGGTAACTGCGCCGGTCTGCAGCGCTCTGTGATGGAAATAATGGTGACGGCACTTTCGCAACCCGTGCCGCGCGTGTTGCGGCTTCTCTCACGGTCATTTGCATATCGGGTGGGGCGATGTTCCAGATCGGTAGGTCGTCCGTTTGCGGTGTCTGCACCGCCGCCGCGACAAGAGCGCGGGCGAAATCGTCAACTGGCATAAAAGGCCGCCAACTTTGGCCATCACTTTGAAGCTGCAATGGGCGCCCTAGCGCCGCTTCGGCGCAAAGCTCATTCAAAAGCAGATCGGTCCGGGGCACGGGCGACGGGCCGAAAGCCGTTGCCCCGCGCAGGATCGCGACATTGAAACTGTCATCGTGCAAGGCCAAGAGCGCGCGTTCTGCGCCAAGTTTGGCTGCTCCGTATGGCGTGATCGGCGCCGCATCATCCATTTCGTTCTTTTCGCTATCGTCAGCTTCGCCATAAACCGAACAAGTTGAGCTTAAGACGAACCTCTTCACGCCAGCCTTCTTCGCGTGGAGCGCCAGAGCTGCAGCTTCCGTTTCGTTCAACGCGTAGGTTTCCTGCGGGCTTAACCAGCCCATCGGGTCGTTCGAGTATCCAGCCAGATGAATGATCGTGTCGAAACCGGACAAATCGTCGACCGTAAGCATCCGGAAATCTGTGCCGTACAGATTTTGGGACCAGTTTCCCGTCACGCGGGCATGGGCAAACCATTCCGAGTCAACCTCGGCGACCGCTGCACCAGCACCCTGCAGTTGCGCAACCACCTTGGAGCCGACATAACCCCTCGCACCCGTAACCAACACCCTCATGACACAACTCCACCTACATGATAACGAGGAAGTAACCAATAAATGAGGCAAGTCTATGGAGCAACTATGTCGCCCAATGTCCTCTTGATAGGGGCGCCCAGATCAGGGACGACATTTCTGTTCTCCGCCCTTGCCATGCACCCCGACATTTTTGCACCAAATGTCAAAGAGCCGCACTATCATTTGGCGCACAGATGGCCATTGGGTGGCCCTGAACATGAGGCCTTCACGACTCCGCTCTCGGAGTATCTCGCTGGTCAGCGGTCGGAGGTTTGGGGTGGCTTGATGACCGATGCTACAGACTACGCAGCGCTTTATGCGGACGCTGGAAACACCCGATGGCGTTTAGAGGCGACACCGAACTACTTTGCCGAAGGCGCTTGGATGGCGCAGCGTTTGAATGAGCATCTTGAGCCCGATGCGCGTGTGATTGTTGTCTTGCGCGACCCCATTGCGCGGACCGTCTCGCACTACAATCATTTTGTGAAACTCGGGTGGGAAACGCGCGCATTTGCAGACGCGCTTGCTGCGACCGAAGAAAGGCTTGCAGCAGGCTGGGCACCGACATGGGACTATCTCAAATACTCCGCTTATGCAAAGCCGCTCGCCGAATGGCGGACTGTGTTCAACGACCGCCTGCGCGTCGTGTCCTTCGAAGATATGACATGGCAGCCGCAAGCTGTTGTTCAGGACCTGCATCGCTGGTTGGGTCTGACGCCATCCGACGACCTCGGCGCTGCCAACTTCAACGCAGCGCCTGCAGCCGATCAGGGGTCTTTGCAGGCAGCGCGCCAGTCTGTGAAATTGACAGGCCGGCTCGATCTGGAACAGGAAGAGGCAATCGTTGCTGCGGCTCATGACCCGCGCTTTGCGCAACCGCTGGTGACCATTGGCATGCCGGTTCTGAATGGGGCCGAATCCATCCGTGAATCGCTTGAAAGCCTGCTTTCACAGACATACACGAACCTTCGGATTGTGGTGTGTGACAACGCCAGTACCGATGACACAGCACGCATCGTCAGGGACCTAGCCGTTCAGGACCCGCGCATAGAGCTAAGGTCGTTTTCAGAACGAAGCGATATTCGCACCAGCTATGAACGCGCCTTTGCGACGGCCGCCGGCGACTATTTCATGTTTGCGCCCTGCGACGATCGCTGGGCACCCGAGTTTATCGCGCGCGCCGTCCAACAAATGCAAGTGAACCGTCACGCGTCGGTCTGCTGTGGCCGGATAGAGATGCTGGAGAATGGCCATCGCATTGGCCGAAGCGAAGGGGTGCACGACATTATAGGCCCTGCAGGGCGGCGCTGGCGCGACGCTTTGGTCAACACCTTTGACGCGTCGCGGATTTACGGTTTGTTGCGAGTGTCCGCGCTGCCCGATTTGATCCCGGCTACCGCGCCGGAAGGGTGGGATCACTACGTGACAGCAAAACTTGCATTACGTGGTGACATCATCACGATCGACAGTACCGCCATGTATCGGGACCGAACTTCCGACGATTCTTATCTAGGCCACATTGAAAGACAGGAACCAACGTTTTGGAAGCGGGTCTTTTACCTGCGGCACGTGCGACGCTTGTTCGTGCAGGATCAGGAATTCAAGACTGGGAATCTCGGGGCGCAGCTCACGTTGCTGGCCTATATGCTGATTTACAGCTACTTGCCCTTGAAGGAGCGTCCAAAACTGTACGAACGGTTCAGAAAGACGGGTCGAATGCTCGCACGTTGGGGGCGCAATATTTCGGTGTAAAGGATTGAGTATGCAAACCGGAGTCATCTTGGCTGGGGGCAAAAGCGAACGGTTCGGTGGGTCGGGTGCTTTGCCAAAACCTGTCGTATTGCTGGCTGGGCGGCCGATGTTGCTGCATGTCGCGGCATCGCTCGTCCGCGCAGGATGTGAGCGCATTATTGTCCTGACGGGTGCCAACCATACGCGCATGCGTGATGCACTGAATATGACGCGTGATATCGGACGCTTTTCCACCGATGAGACCTCCGACATACCGTTCACGCTGCGCTATTCCGGCGATGAAGCTGGGACCGGGGGCAGGCTTGCTCACGTCACTGAAGATGAATTCGGCGATGGTGCGCTTGTCAGCTACACGGACGTGTTCACAGATTTTGATCTAGCCGCATTGCGGACACACAGAGCACGGCACGCGGCGACAATGTCTATGCTTGCGGTCAACCCGCTCCAGCCATGGGGTGAACTCGCTTTGACAGGTGATACGGTTACCGCCTTTAATGAGAAGCCAGTTGCATTGGATCGCTGGATAAACGGGGGATTTTTTTCAGCCGACGCGCGTCTTTTGGCCTCGATCCGTGCTGATAGCGATAGTCTTGAGCGTGACGTGATGAGGCGACTGGTTGCGCAGGAAACGGTCGTCGCGCAGCGTCACACAGGATGGTGGGCATCCGTCAACACTGCAAAGGAGTTACGGCAGGTGGAAGACAGTCCTTACGGGGCCTTCTTGAACAGAACAGATCCATCGATTGTCTGAGGAGGACAGCTGGGTGCTGTCAGCCCAAATCTAACCAGTCTCAGTTTGCCGTAAACTTCTACCGAACAATGAAAGTGGAGTAAGTGGCGGTGGTATCAGACCAATTCGAACCAGTCTCCGTTTGCCGCAGTTTGCGTGACCTTATGCGGAACAAAGCTGACGCCACTCAGAGAGTGCGGCGCGACGGTTGAGTTTGAAATTTTCGCTTGAGGAAAGGTGGCGTTCTTGGCTGAAATGGTTGTGGACGGAAGAATGGACGGATGCGAATTTCTGCAGACATCGCATCTGCCTGAAACGGAGCATGGCCCGTTCTCGTCGTCGTAACGGGAGATGAGAATTCTCTGCCCTGTTGTTTAGCCAACGGCCTGCTTCCTGCCGAATGGCATTGCCAATGACCTTTATCGCAGCACCATAGGACCGCAGTCTATCGGTCACAATAGTCTGCGGTTGGCCATAGCGCTACATGGAATTTCTGATGAATTTCAACGCTGCTTTGCGATCTTGGCGCTTCGTCACATAGCTTTCCAGCACTTCTCCATCATGATCCACCGCGCGCCATAGGTAATGCGTCTCGCCGTTGATTTTCACGAAAACCTCGTCTAGGTGCCACCGCCAGTTTGAATGGGATCGCAACCGGCTGATCCGATTCCTGCGGATCTCAGACGCGAATATCGGACCAAATCTGTTCCACCAAAACCGCACCGATTCGTGATTGATTTCGATACCACGCTCCTGAAGGAGATCTTCGACATTCCGCAGCGAAAGCGGAAATCGAACGTAGAGCATCACGGCCAGGCGGATGATTTCAGGTGACGTTTTAAAGTAGCGAAATGGAGAGCGTTTTGTCATCCAAAGAAGCTAGGGGGGGCCTGCCCGCCTAAAGCGAATTTTGTCTGACAGTGCCGGCGGGCGCGCGCTACCCGCCTCTAACAGGATCTGATCTGGCAGTACCCCGCTATCGCCTCTTGGTTTGGAAAAGCAGCGACATCATTCCAAGTGCCGCAGATATCATGATCAACAGCAATGACACTGCGTTCAGTACGGGCGTCGATCCTTGTTTAAGCTTGTCAAACATCGTGATGGTGAGCGGGGAGTCAGACCCAACAAGCATGAGCGTCGTATTAAAGTTCTCAAAGCTCATTAGGATCGATACAACGGCCGAGGCAACGATGGCTGGCAGCAAGAATGGCAGCGTAATTTGCCGGATTGCACCCCATTTGGTTGCTCCAAGGTTCAATGCCGCCTCTTCGAGGCTTGGGTCAAATTTTTGCAGACGCGCCGAGATCACCAGTGACGCAAAGGTCGTGATAAACGAAAACTGGCCAAGGATGACAAGGATCAGACCGGGGCGCAGTCCGTCAAACCACAGCCCTGTGGCGTCTTCCAGTGCATTGGCAAGCGAGCTGGAAAATACCAGAATTGAGATGCCGAGGATCACGCCCGGAATGATCAATGGCAGAAGCATCAACATGTAGAGCAGCGCTTTGCCGCGGAAATCATGCCGGACAAACAGAAACGCGTTGCACGTCCCGACGGCCACGGCCAGGCCGGATACCCACATCGCAACAAAGGCGGATGTCCCAATTGAGCGTATAATCGCACGTTCATGAAACACGCCAATAAACGGCGCTTCGGTCCCAAAGAACCATGCCAGCGTAAAGCCTTTCCACGGCATTGACGGGAAGACACTGTTGTTAAATGCAAACACACAAACAACCGTCAGCGGCAGGGCGAGATAGACAAAAAAGACCGTGACATAGGCGCGATAACACCACTTGGCAAAGGCGGGCTGTGGAACAGTGGGTATCATGTGCGTCCCATCGTTTCAGTCAGCGACTGGCGCGACAGTTTCAGGCCCGCAAAAACGACAAGAGACGATAGCAACAGCAGCAAAAACCCGAATGCCGACCCCAATTCCCAGTTAAAGCGCGTGATGAATTGTGTGTAGATCATGCCTGTAAACCACAAGCTGTCTTTCCCGCCCAATAGGATCGGCGTCAGATAGTTGCCCAGTGACAGCATAAAGACCACGATGCACCCTGATACGATACCGGGCATGGCATGGGGGATCACGATTTCACGCATGATTGACGTACTGGTCCCCCCCAGATCATGGCCAGCTTCGATCAGGCTATCATCGAGACTGTCCAACGTTGTTACCAAAGGCACGACCATGAACAGAATAGAGGTATAGACCAACCCCACCATGATCGCCGCATCGTTATACAACATCTCGACCGGCCCATCGACCAAACCCAGATATTGCAAGGCGTTGGAAATTACACCGGTTTCGCGCAACAGGATCATCCAGCCGAAAGTGCGCACCAACTCGGACACCCAGAATGGGATCATGCACATCAGGAAAAGCGTAGTTTTTGTGCGGCCGCGCGTCAGTTTTGCAATGTAATAGGCAATAGGAAACCCAAGGATCAGGGTCAGGACAGTGGCAAGGATCGACATGATCGCGGTGCGTGCAAACGTTCGCCAGTACAGTGGCTCGTTAAAAAATGCCGCATAATTGTCAAAACCGGTTTCGTACTCGCGTGGCCCAACCCTTTCGCTGATTGAGACAATGAACAGCCCGACATGCGGCAGGATAATCAGTACCAAGAGCCACAGCAGGATCGGGGCAAGCAGCAGATAAAACCCAAGGCGAGAGGTGTCAGAAGCCATGGTTCAAGTCTCCTCTGCGCGATAGCAGCGGGCCTGTTGGGGGAGCCACCGGGTCAATACGCTATCGCCAATCCGCAAATTCGCGAAACTGCCGGTTTGGGGCAAAGCAATTTTCAGCAAGTCACCTGAGTCATCTTTGACTGTTATGCTGCTGTTGGCGCCGTTGAACAAAACAGATGTGACCTCTGCTTGGGACACGTTCACCCCATCTTGGGTGGTGCAAAGTTCGATGGCTTCGGGCCGCAAGAACACTTGTGCGCGGTCCCCGATACGCAGCGTATTGGCAGGGGCTTCGATTTTCATCTCTGATCCACCATCGGATATGAGGGTCAGAAAAGTACCGTTCACGGCAGAAACCTTTGCTTTGATTTTATTTGCGTCACCAACAAAGCCGGCAACAAAAGCCGTTTCCGGCGCGTGATAAACATCGTGCGGGCTGCCGATCTGCTCGAATTTGCCGTTGTTCATGACAGCGATGTTGTCGCTCATCACAAGGGCCTCTGACTGGTCATGGGTGATGTATACAAAGGTTGTGTTGAAAGCAGCCTGCAGCACCTTCAGCTCAACTTTCATGTGCTCGCGCAGCTTCAGGTCCAGCGCGCCCAGCGGCTCATCCAGCAACAAGACATCCGGCTCCAAAACCATACAGCGTGCAATGGCGACACGTTGCTTTTGACCACCCGATATCTGGTCAATCCGCCGTTGGGACACACCGGGTAGTCCGACACGTTCAAGCACCTGTTCCACACGCCTGTTGATCTCTGACTTGGCGACACCGCGCTGACGCAATCCGAAGCCGACGTTGTCACCGATGTTCATTGTGGGAAACAAAGCCAGATGCTGGAACACCATCGATACGGGCCGCTTGTTTGGGGGCACGCCTATCATTGATTTGCCCTTGATCCGCAGATCCCCGCTGGTGGGTGACTGGAACCCCGCAATCATGCGCAACAAGGTCGTCTTGCCACAACCGGAGGGGCCAAGAATGGAAAAGAATGATCCTTGTGGAACTTCAAAGCTGACACGATCGACCGCGCGAAACGCGTCAAAGTCTTTCGTCAGATCACTACAGACAAGATCAGGGTGGGAAACGGACAATTCGGGGCCTCGCAAGGTAAAAAAGGGCACCAAAGGGTGCCCTTTATGTTGGCTTTTTGTCGGCTTAGTTTGCCGCGTTGATCCGGTCGAGTGTAGCACCTTCCAGTGCTTCCAATCCGGCAGGCACAGGCGGATACCATTTGATGTTGTCAATCGCGGCCTGATCAAAGCTGCCCTGATAGCGTGCTTTAAGATCAGCGTTCACACCTGCATCGCCATCCACAGCTGCAGTAAAGTTACCTGCTGTATTGGTGATCATCGCTGCAATTTCTGGCCGCATCACGAAGTTGATCCAATCATAGGCGGCATCGTCGGCCCGGCCACGTGCAGGTAGAACAAAGGTGTCAATCCAGCCCAAGGCACCAGCTTCGGGTGCAACAAAAGTGATATCGGCGTTATCGGCATTCAACTGCCAGCCGCCAGTATCCCATGCCATTGAGGCGACAACTTCGCCTGAACGCAGCAGGTTCTTGATCTCGTCGCCACCGTCCCAGTAGGTTTTTACATTCGGCTTGCATGCGGTCAGCATGGCTTCGACCTCATCCAAAATATCTTGATAGGCGTCGGTATCGTCATAAGCTGCAAACGGGTCGAGCCCCATGGAGTAAGCAAATCCGATCAGCGTCGGGCGCTTCAGGCGATATGAAACCTGACCAGCAACAGATGCATCGCACAGGTCCGTATAATCCGTGACGTTACTCGCCACCGCAGTGTTCACAACAAGACCACTGGTGCCCCAAACATGCGGCACGCCGAAAACATCGCCTTCGTAAGTGGTGTTGTCAGCCGTGGCCGAGAGCATCGAAGGGATGAACAGATCGGCATCGACCCGCGACATATCGATCGGCTTATAGATCCCGAATTCTTCTTGCGCACTGGCGATCCGGTCCTGGCTTGGTTGGGCCAGATCAAAGCCGCCACCATTGGTGGCACGTAGCTTTGCGATCATTTCTTCGTTGTTGGATGTCGTGACTTCGACAGTGTGCCCCGTTTCGGCCTCAAACAGGTCAATCACCTCTTGTGGCGCGTAACCGCCCCACGTCAAAAGCCGCAGCGTTTCCGCCTGCGCTACTTGCGCTGTCAAAGCCGCAACAATGGCGATGGATGAAATCATTGATAGCTTCATGAACGTTCTCCCTTTTGGATAGTCAACTTTATGATTTTGCTATATTTTTTCTAACAGTATTAAGTCAGAGCGCGGGCCTTGTGTCTATATTTATCAGCGGCATAAGGAACGGGGTCTGTCACAACCTTACAAGCAGGCTAATAAGAGTGCACGGGTGTTTTCTTTGGTCATCTCAACCGGATTTCCGCCTGTGCTGGGGTCGCTCAACGCGCCCGCGACGATGCGGTCGATATCGGGGTCAGTGACACCCAATGCCGTCAGCGTTTTCGGGATGCCCAGTGATGCGTTCATTTCGTCAACATGGGCGCAAAACCCGTCAAAACCACCTGCGATCCCCAGATAGTTGGCGGCCTGTGCCATGACGTCTTTTATTGCAGGCTTGTTGAACTGCAACACCGCAGGCATGCAGACCGCATTCGTTGTGCCGTGGTGCGTGTGATACATCGCGCCAATCGGGTGCGAAAGCGCATGGATCGCCCCCAACCCTTTTTGAAATGCTGTGGCCCCCATTGCCGCAGCCGACATCATATGCGCCCGCGCCTCCAGATCGGTCCCGTCGGCATAGGCGCGCGGCAGATAGTCCTTCACCAGACGCATGCCTTCTAGCGCAATGCCGTGCGACATCGGGTGGTAATGCGGCGAGCAGAACGCCTCGACGCAATGGGCGAAGGCATCAAGGCCGGTGCCCGCTGTGATGTGCTTTGGCATACCAACCGTCAGTTCAGGGTCGCAAATCACGACCGCTGGCAGAAACTTGGGGTGGAAGATGATCTTCTTTTCCTGCGTCTCGGAATTGGTGATCACAGACGCGCGCCCGACCTCGGACCCCGTCCCAGCGGTGGTTGGGACAGCGACAATCGGGGCGATGGCATCCGCATCCGCGCGTGTCCACCAATCGCCGATATCTTCAAAATCCCACAAAGGGCGCGACTGACCCGCAAGAAATGCGACCAGTTTCCCCAGATCAAGACCGGACCCGCCGCCAAAGGCCACAACACCGTCGTGCCCACCATCATTATAGACCTGAACGCCAGCAGCCGCGTTCTTTTCGTTGGGGTTCGGATCCACATCGGCAAAGATCGCGCGACCGAGGCCCGCAGCCTCCAGCAGGTCCAGAGTCTTGTGCGTAATGTCCATATCCGCCAACCCGCGATCTGTGACCAGCAAAGGCTTCTTGATGCCAGCAGAGTGGCAAGCGCCTGCAATCTCGGAAATGCGGCCAGCACCAAAACGGATAGCGGTCGGGTAGGACCAGTTAGCAATCAGTGACATAACTCAGGCTTTCTTCAGGTGATATGATTTTGGGCGGGTCAGATTGTGATAGCCTATTAGTGACAGACCTCCACCCCGTCCGGTGTTTTTACATCCCGTCCAGCAAAGGCCCGGGTCAAGATAGTCAGCACGGTTCATGAAAACTGTGCCAGTCTCGATTTGGTCGGCAATAGCCTCGGCGCGGATCGCATCCCCTGTCCAGACTGATGCCGTCAAACCAAAGTCGCTGTCATTCATCAGCCTGATCGCCTCTGCGTCATCCTTCACAGACATGATGCCTACGATCGGACCAAAGCTTTCCTCGCGCATCACACGCATATCATGGGTCACATTTGTCAAAATCTGCGGGGTCAGGTAGGCGCCACCGTCATCTTCCGCAAAGGTTGGGATATGGGCTTTGGCTCCATCCGCGATCGCCTCGGCTGTCTGCGCGCGCACCTCATCGGCGAAACGCTTGTGCGCCATAGGCCCCAGCGTTGTTTCGGGGTCGAGCGGATTACCCAGCTTATATCCGCTGACAATCGCCACGGCTTTTGCGACAAAGGCATCAAAGTGCTGTTCGGCGACATAAATCCGCTCAATCCCGCAGCAACACTGGCCAGCGTTGAACATTGCCCCGTCAATCAGCGTTTCGGCGGCGGCGTCCAGATCCGCATCATCGCAGACATAGCCGGGGTCTTTGCCGCCCAGTTCCAGCCCGATACCGGTAAATGTCCCTGCTGCGGCCCGTTCAATGGCTTGACCACCCCCGACAGAGCCTGTGAAGTTTACAAAGCCAAAGAACTTGGCGGCGATCAGGTCAGAGGTCGTCTGGTGGTCCAGAAACACATTCTGGAACACGTCTTCCGGCACGCCCGCCGCATGAAACGCCTGCGCCAGCCGCTCGCCCACCAAAG
This sequence comes from Yoonia rosea, assembly GCF_900156505.1. Lineage (NCBI taxonomy): Bacteria > Pseudomonadati > Pseudomonadota > Alphaproteobacteria > Rhodobacterales > Paracoccaceae > Yoonia > Yoonia rosea. Next base: position 124,976 of record NZ_FTPR01000003.1, read on the forward strand.
GTGTTTGGCTGGCATGTTTTAGCATTACAGCGTTGCCTGCGATCAGGGCCGGTGCAACCGTGTTGATTGCAGTCATATAGGGGTAATTCCAAGGGGCCACGACCAGCACAATGCCATGTGGGACGCGTTTGATCACGCGGCGGAAAGCATCGCTATCCTCGATCACAATATCGGCCAAAGCGTCCTGCGCGATTTCGGCCATGTAGCTTGCGCGCTCGTTGAAGCCCCCAAATTCGCCACCGTAGCGGATAGGGCGCCCCATCTGATGCGCCAGTTCAGGCACAATTTCATCGTTCATCGCACCGATATGCGCAACACCTGCCTGCACCAGCGCAATCCGCTCGTGCAGAGGGCGCGCGGCCCATGCGGTTTGGGCGGCATTCGCAAGCGCTACGGCAGCCTCTGCTGCCTCGGCAGAAAGCACGGGGCGTTCTGCATAAATAGACCCATCAATAGGGGACACACACCGAATCATTTTTAAGCCCTTTCAAAACCACGCACGATTTCCCAATCGGTCACGACGCGGTCAAATTCTTCTTGTTCCCATTCGGCATTACGGGTGTAGTGATCGATAACATCGTCGCCCATCGCCGCACGGAGCATGGCCGAGTTGCGCAACGTTTCGGTTGCAGCGCGCAGTGTTTGTGGGATGTCTTGCGCTTTGGCGTCTTCATAGACATCACCCCGGGTTGGTGGGGCCAGTTCCATCTTGTCCTCGATACCTTTCATGCCCGCAGCCAGCATTGCAGCCTGCGCCAGATAAGGATTTAGGTCAGACCCGCCAATCCTGCATTCAGCACGGATCCCTTTGGTACCGTCACCACACAAACGGAAACCAGCGGTGCGGTTGTCTACTGACCAGACCGTTTTGGTGGGGGCAAATGTGCCTTTGGCAAAGCGCTTGTAGCTGTTGATGTACGGGGCCAAAAAGAAGGTATAATCTGGCGCATAGGCGATCAAGCCGGCCATATAGTGCTTCATCAGATCAGACATGCCCAGCTCAGCACTTGGGTCATGGAACGCAGGCGCACCATCTTTCCAAAGCGATTGATGCACATGGGATGAACTGCCCACTTTCTTGTGGTCCCACTTGGGCAGGAATGTCGCGGCATGGCCGTGCTGCCACGCTATTTCCTTGATCGCATTCTTCGCAATCGTGTGGTGATCGGCACAATCAAGGGCGTCTGCATAGCGGATATTCAGCTCTTCCTGGCCAGTTTCGGCCTCCCCTTTTGAATTTTCAATCGGCAGGCCAGCGGCAAACAAATGATTGCGGATCGGGCGCATAACGCCTTCTTCCTTGGTGGTTTGCAGGATGTTGTAGTCTTCGTTGTAGCCGCTGATCGGGGTTAAATCACGATAGCCGTTCTTGCGGATATCATCAAAGGACCCTTCGAACAAAAAGAACTCTAACTCGGTGGCCATCATAGCATCAAAGCCAAGTTCTTTCAGTCGCGTGATTTGCGTTTTCAGCATCTGACGCGGGGCGTGGGGCACCGGTTCATGCGTGTGATGATCAAGGATGTCGCACAGGACCATCGCTGTCCCTTCAAGCCACGGCAAGACGCGGATTGTGGTCAGATCAGGCGCCATGACGTAGTCGCCATAGCCCTTTTCCCAACTAGTTGCTGCATAGCCGTCAGGTGTGGCCATCTCCAGATCGGTGGCCAGCAGGTAATTGCAGCAATGTGTTTCTTTGAACGAGGTCTCGACAAAATTCACGCCGTGAAAGCGTTTCCCCATCAAGCGGCCCTGCATATCAGGAAAGCAGACCAGAACGGTGTCGATCGTGCCATCTTTGACGGCCGCTTCGAGTGCCTCAAACGTGAGATTGCCTGCCATGAGTTGTGTCCTTACGTGCGTTGGGATCATCCCGCAGACATTGCGGGATGGTCGATTGTTTTCTGTGGTGTGTTACTCGAAATTGTAAGGGGCACCGGCCTGATTGATGACGGCGTTGTACTCTTTGAAGATGTTGACGACCTTCTGGTGCACTTCGCCCTCTTGCGCCACTTCTTCCCAGAAAACCTTGGCGGCGTTTTCAACTTCGGCCCACTCGTTCGCAGGAACCGAGCGCAATTGAAGCTTGTCGCCATTGGCGCGCAGGGCTGCTTCGCCACCCCAATACCACTGGTTGCGGTAGGTGTGTCCAGCCTCAGTTGCGGCCATCACGATGGCTTTAAGGTGCTCTGGCAGATCAGCCCAGCGCTCTTCGTTCACGAACCATGACCCGATCCATGCACCCGAGATATTATTGGTCAGAAAATAATCGGTCACATCGGCCCAACCAACAGTGTAGTCTTCTGTAATGCCGGACCATGCCATGCCGTCCAACTCGCCTGTTTGCACGGCAACTTCGGCGTCCTCGTAAGGGATGTTCACCGGAACAACGCCGAATTGCGTCAGGAACCGGCCCGCTGTCGGGAAGGTGTAAAGGCGCAAACCATCAAGATCAGCCACGCTTGTGATCTCTTTGGTGGTGTTGAAGTTACACGGATCTTGCCCCGCCGCCGACAACCATTTGACGCCGACTTTGGCGTATTCTTCTTCCCAGATTTCCTTCAGTCCGTATTGGTTGAACAGCACAGGAACATCAAGGATGTGCTTAGTCGCAAAAGGGAAATACCCGCCAAATTGCTGCAATGGAGTGGGTGAGGCCATCGAATCATCGTCAGAATGCACCCCGTCGATGGTGCCGCGCTGCAACGCCTGAAACAGTTCGCCAGTCGGGACGATCTGGTCGGCATAGAACAGTTCAATCTCCAACTCTCCGTTGGCAGCCGTGTTGATATAGTCGATGACTGGCTTCGTCACATGTTCGCCAAGTGCCGATCCCGCATAGGTTTGAAAGCGCCATTTGATCGCTTCCTGCGCACGGGCAATTGAAGGTGCTGCCAATGTTGCGGCGCCAACAAGGCCCGCTTTCCGAATAAAATTACGTCTTGTGGTCATGATACTCTCCTAGTTTGATTTTTGCTCCGTTGGCGGAGTTCTTGGATTTAATTTCCATAAACGTAGTTGGGCAGCCAAAGTGCCAATTGCGGGAAAACCATTACAAGGATCAGCGCCCCGACCATTACCAGAACGAACGGCCCGATGGATCTGTAGATATCCTGAATACTGATTTCTGGTGGGGCCATGGCACGCATCAGGAACAGGTTATACCCGAACGGCGGCGTCATATAAGCAATCTGGCAAGTGATCGTGTAAAGGATTCCGTACCAAATCAGATCGAACCCAAGCGCGCCGACCAAAGGCACATAAAGCGGCGCAACGATTACCAGCATCGCCGTATCATCCAGAAAAGTCCCCATAATGATAAACGAAAGCTGCATCAAAATCAGAATGACCCACGGGTTTAGGCCAAGACGTTCCGTGAACAGGCTTTCAATAGCTTTCACGGCGCCTAATCCGTCAAACACGGCGCCAAATGCAAGGGCCGCAAGAATGATCCACATGAACATACAGGTAATGCCCAGCGTATTGCGGACCGAATTCTCAAACACTTCCCGCGTCATGCGCCCCTTGAAGACAGCGGCAAGAAACGCTGAAATTGCGCCAATCGCAGAGCTTTCAACCAGCGATGTCCAGCCGTTCACAAAAGGCACCATCATCACTGCAAAAATGACCAGCGGCAGCAAACCCGCACGCAGCAAACGCAGCTTTTCCACCATCGGAATGTCGCGTTCAGCTGCATCCAGCGCGGGGCCCAGTGCAGGGTTTTTCCAGCAGCGGAGCACGATATAAAGAATGAACATCGCGGCCATCATCAGCCCGGGAATAACGCCTGCCAGCCAGAGCTGCCCTACCGGTTGCCTTGCGATCATCGCATAAAGCACTAATACGACGGACGGGGGGACCAGGATTCCAAGCGATGACCCCGCCTGAATGACCCCAGTAACCATCCGTTTATCATAGCCCCGTTTCAGCAATTCTGGCAGTGCAATCGTGGCGCCAATCGCCATGCCTGCCACGCTGAGACCGTTCATCGCTGAAATCAGCACCATTAGGCCAATCGTCCCGATAGCAAGCCCGCCGCGCAAACCGCCCATCCAGACGTGGAACATCTTGTAAAGGTCATCGGCAATCTTGGATTCGCTCAGCACGTAACCCATGAAGATGAACATTGGCAGCGTCAAAAGAGGATACCATTTCATCAGCTTCATAGCGGCAGCAAAGCCTAGGTCATACCCGCCTCTGTCACCCCAAAGCAGCAGGGCTGCGACAACAGCCACAAACCCGATCGCCCCGAAGACGCGCTGGCCAGTCAGTAGCATCAGCATCATGGTCGAAAACATCAAAGTCGCGATCATCTCATAGGGCATCAGATTTCGGCCCCTTTAAGACGCAGGACATCTTTGAAAAGCTCTGAAATGCATTGCAGCAGCATCAGGAAAAACCCGACGATCATCACGACTTTGATCGGCCAGAGATAAGGGCGCCACGATGACGAAGAACGTTCCATCGTGCCAACCTCTTCGACACCAATGACGACGCCGGCTAGAAACGAAAATGGCGCATCTTTCCAATATCCCAAGGAATAGGCAGTCGAACTGACAGCGCCATAAAGCAGCACGCATAGATAAAAGATCAAGAAAAGCACCGTAATTGCGTCAAACCACGCCTTCCGGCGCACAGACCAGCTGCCGTAGAGTAGATCCATGCGAACGTTCGAACCCATTTGGAGGGAATACGGCCCACCCAGAATATAATATCCCACCATCACGAACTGCGCCATTTCCAGCGTCCAAAGGGTTGGCAGGAAGAACGTTTTGCTGATTGACGACCAAAGCAGGATCGCCATTAGCACAAAGATCCCGTACATCGCCACCCGCCCTAGCCGGTAGTTCACAGCATCAACGACGCGAATATATCCGCACATCACGCCAAGCATGCATCAACGCCCAAGGTTTCTAATGCCTGCCTGACCCACGCTGTCAGGGACTTGGCAATCGCGGTTTGTCCGGCTTCATCTGCAATCAGATCGTTGCGCACCTCGATCATCACATTCAGATAACCATGCTTGATCGCATGCTCTTTCAATGTGTGTGTTACTCCGTCTTGCGGGCCGTATGGGGCATTGCGGCGCACCACATAGCTTTGATCGGCGGCCCGCAGCATCGCATCGGCCAGCACGCTATCACGATCATGCAATATGCCGATTTCGACGTCGCGCCTTTTGCCGTTATAGACCGGCACAAAACTATGTATCGTTACCAATACCGGATCTGTGCGGCGTGCAATCTCTACCGCAAGCGCCTGACGAAAGGGCGTGTAGTAACGCGAAATGCGCGCCTGCTTTTCTTCATCAGTCAGGCCGACGTTGCCAGGAATTTCAAAGACCTCGCTGCGCACAGGTATCGCGTCAGGCGCCTCTGGCGGGCGATTACAATCATAGACAAGGCGGGACACATTTGACGCGACAAGACATGCATCAAGGTCGCGCGACATAAGTTCGGCTACGGCCATCGCGCCGAGGTCCCATGCCGCATGGCTATGTCTTGCAGCAGAGCTGGCACCCAAACCGTCCAGCGTTTCTGGAATATAGAAACTGGCATGCTCACACACCAAAACAATGCGCGACCGAGCCGCGCTGCGCGACACTTCAACAACCGTTTCTTGCGTTTGATTTAAAGCCATAGCCACCCCTGGCCGATAATCTGCTTGCTATATGGCGACCGTGTCAACACAATTGTGGAATATTTATCACACGCTGATATGGGCTGTTAATTTTATAAGCAGAACGGAGGCACCGATGGCGGAATCTGCTCAAACAATATCAGATCAAATCCACGACATGCTCGATGACCTGACGCGGGCCGAACGGCAGCTGGCACTGTCTGTTCTGGAAAACTACCCCGCATCAGGCCTTGGTCCGCTGACTGCGCTTGCTAAGGATGCTGACGTGTCAGTGCCCACAGTTGCGCGCATGGTTCAAAAACTGGGCTACAAAGGCTACCCTGAATTCCAGATGGCCCTCCGCGAGGAACTGAAAGCCAAGGTCAAAACGCCCATCGCCAAGCATGACACATGGGCAGAAGCTGCGCCCTCGGGCCATATCCTCAACCGGTTTACAGAAGCCGTCATCGAAAACATCCGCCTCACGCTCAGCCAGATCGACCCAGTAGCCTTTGATCATGCCTGTGACCTGATTGCGGATGTGAACCGGCACCTGTTTATTGTTGGTGGGCGGATTACGCACACGCTGGCAGAGTATCTGTTCTTGCACATGCAGGTCGTCCGATCAGACGTGACACACGTGCAATCAACGGCGAACACATGGCCGCACTACCTGCTTGATGCAAAAGAAGGTGATGTTTTCGTCATCTTCGATATGCGGCGGTATGAAAACAACACACTGAAACTGGCGGAACTTGCCCACGGACGCGGCGCCAAGATCATCCTGATAACAGATCAATGGCGATCTCCGGTGCATCAAATGGCGACAGTTTGCCTGAGCAACCGGATCGTCGTGCCCTCGGCTTGGGACAGTGCGACGACGACAATGCTGTTATTGGAAACGATGGTCTCGTCTGTGCAAACATTGAACTGGTCTCAAACCAAAGGCCGTATTGAACGGCTGGAGGATATGTTTGACGAAACCAAGCTGTTTCGAAAATTCACATAAGAGTTGCGCTCTTGCGCAAACGGCGCCCTCCGTAGACAAGTACCCTTCTAGGACTTCGCTAGGGTCGCTCCGCGCGTTTGGCTGGTCAAGGGTGCGCAGCCTTTCCTCTAGCGTGTGAGTAAGCTCGCTGTTGGCCGAATTGTCAAAGGGCAGGGTGGTGTCAGACCAATTCGAACCAGTCTCAGGATGTGTCTATATTCCGGAACCTATGTCGAACAAAGCTGGCGCCACTCGGCGAGAGCAGCGGCTCGGTTAGCCTTGAAATTGTCTCTGCTATAGAGCGCACGCTCCTGGTTGAAATGGTTGCAGACGGAGGAATGAATGGCGGCGAATTTCTGTAAACATCGCATACTGCGGAACCGTTGCATGGCGCGTTCTCGTCGTCGGAATGGCAGGTGCTAGTTCTCGGCCCGATTGTTCAGCCAACGGCCCGTTTCCTGCATGTCGGCATTGCCGATATCTTTCATCGCAGCGCTATAAGATCGAAGCTTGTCTGTCACCAAGATATGAGGACGTCCGTGGCGCTTCATTGATTTCTTGAGGAATTTCAATGCTGCCTTGCGATCCCGTCGCTTTGTGACGAAGCTTTCCAGCACTTCGCCCTCGCGATCAACCGCGCGCCACAGGTAGTGCCGCTCGCCGCCGATCTTTACAAAAACCTCGTTCAGATGCCATTGCCAGTTCGCATACGACCGCATCTGCTGCACGCGTTTTTTGCGGATTTCAGCGGCGAACACCCCGCCAAATCTATTCCACCAGAAGCGGACAGTTTCGTGACTGATTTCGATCCCACGCTCATGAAGGAGATCTTCGACATTCCGAAGCGAAAGAGGAAAATGGACGTAAAGCATCACGGCCAGGCGGATGATTTCAGGTGACGTTTTAAAGTAGCGAAATGGAGAGCGTTTTGTCATCCAAAGAGGCTAGGGCGGTGTTCTGCCCGCCTCAAGCGGGTTTTGTCTGACAGTGCCTCCCTGTTTATTGGCTGTTATCCGGGAAAAGCGGACCGGCGTATTAAGGCAACTGAGACGGTCGGGCCTTACACCACAGGATCAGTCCGCGCGGTCCGTCTCAGTCCGAGACAGCACGTTGCAAGCCGCGGAAGACACGCGGAAATTCAGGCCAAAACGGACATGGGAAAATGAGACTGGGGTAAGTGGCGGACTGGGGAGGATTCGAACCCCCGACCCCTTGATTCGTAGTCAAGTACTCTATCCAACTGAGCTACCAATCCGCGTATCGGGGGATTTAGACGGGGATTACCTGCGATGCAAGGCCCAATTCACATTCTTTCTCATTCTGCTGCCGGAGCAAGCGCCATGTCCTCTTTTGGCAGTTGAATGAGAAAGGTCGTCCCTTGGGCGCTTGTTGATTTCAGCTCAAGCCGCCCGCCGTGGCCGCGCACCAGATCGGCCGCAATGACGAGCCCCAGACCCGAGCCGCCTTTGCGGACACCCCCCTGAAACGGCTGGAACAGATGTTCTTGCGCTTTCTTGGGCAGGCCTGGCCCTGTGTCGGTAATGGTCAGACACCATGTCAGATCATCCTCGACCGCTTGCAGCCCGATTTCACCGGGATCTCCGGTGGCCATGATGGCCTGACGGGCATTGCGCACAAGGTTGAAGATCGCGCGGTAGAGCTGCTCGCCATCGGCGCGCAGTGTCATGGTTGCGGGGATATCTTCGGCGAAAGACAGCGGGTAATCTGCGGCCGCCAACCTTTCGCTGTCGATCACATCGCCAACGATTTGCGCCAGATTAACGCGCGACAGACGCGGCGCAGGCTCATCAACCCGTCCGAAGGCCAGCGTTGTTTCGCACAGGTTCACCGCACGTGTGATCGAGCCCACCAGTTTCGGTGCCATGCGTTTGACCAAAGGATCATCGGACGATTCGATGCGGTCGGTAAAGAGTTGCGCTGATGTCAGGATATTGCGCAGATCATGGCTTACCTTCGCCACAGCACCACCAAGCTGGGCCAGGCGCTCTTTCTGTTTCAGCGAGCTGGTCATCTGCGTTTGCATCGTCCGCAGCGCCTCTTCTGCGTCGCGTAGCTCGGTCACGCTGGCACGGGGTGTTATGATCTGGCGCGCATCCTCTGGGGCTTTGGCATAGGCTTGCATTTGGCTGACTACACCTTTGATCGGCCGCACCAAGAGGATCTGGACCGAAAGAAACAAAAGGCTCGCCGTGATGATCGAGATAAAAGCCGAGAGGAACAGGATATTGCGCCCGTACTCCAAAAGCGCATTGCGCAGGGGCATTTCGTCCATTGTGACTTCGATCAAAAGTCCGCCGTCGCGTACCGGATGACCGATGACGCGCACGATCCGGTCTTCGGGATCGACAAGCGTGCGCAGGGCATCCGCGATCAAGGTCATCGCGCTGGGGTCGCGCATGTCATAGGTCGCTGTGATGGGCGAGGGGATCGGTGACGACAGGGCAAGTTGCCGGATTTCATCGCGCCGCAGGACCACGTTATAGACCTCGGCATTGCGCAGCAACTCGCTCTCGAGTGCGGGGCTGATCATGTCATCAGCTTCCAGTGCCAGCGATGCAATCTGCGCGCGTTCAAGCCGCGCAAGCAGGTAATCCTCGCGGAAACGCGCGACCGAGGGCACGAAGATAAAGACCTCGGCCAGCATCACGAAGATCACCGTGAGGATCAGAAAGCGACCTGAAAGAGAGTTGGTCATATTGCCTCGTTTTAGCGGCCTATGGCAGCCAACGCTGCACGAAGCCTACGACACGCTTTACCGTGGGGTTATCAAAAAGTCTCGGGCTAAAATAGGCACCTGCAGCGCGTTTGTTAACCTCACTGACCGTCGGATAGGGCAGGACGGTATTGGCAATGGCCGACATCTTCATCTTGTTGGCAATCGCCATGGCCCACATGCCGATCAGCTCGCCCGCCATATGCCCCGCAATCGAAGCCCCGACAGGGCGGCCTTTCACAACCATCACCTTGATCAGACCCTTGGTCTTGCGTTCCGCAATCAGGCGGTCGTTATGGTGGAAATCAAAACGCACGACCTCCAGCGCAGGCCCAAACTTCTTTTTCGCCTGCGCCTCGGTCAGGCCAACTTGGGCCAGTTCTGGATCGGTATAGGTGGCCCATGGGATGTGATCGGTCCGCTGCTTGGACGGCAGACCAAACAGCATTGACCGGATCAGCACGCCGGCATGATAGCCCGCGACATGTGTGAATTGCAGCCCACCTGCCACATCGCCTGCGGCATAAACCTTTTTGTTGGTGACAGAGCGCAGATCAGGTCCAACCTTGAGCCCTGCGCGATCATGGGCGATCCCGCCTGCATCCAGATCAAGCTTTTCGGTATTCACCTTGCGCCCCACCGCCATCAGCAGGTGTGATCCGGTGAAATCCCCCTTGGGAGTGTGCACCGTGATCGTATCACCCTTGGCGCTGATCTTTTCGGCCTGCGCGTCTTCAACGATATTCACGCCTTCGGCACGCAGGTTCTCCAGGACGATCGCGGCCATTTCGGGATCGTCCTTGCCGAATGCTTTGGCCCCTTCAATGACGGTTACATTGCAGCCCAGCCGCCGGTGTGCCTGCGCCATTTCCATGCCGATGGGACCGCCACCAATGATCAGCAGGTGTTTGGGCTTTTCACGCAGATCAAAGATATTCTCGTTGGTGTAATAGGTGACATCCTCAATTCCCGGGATCGGCGGGACAAAGGGGCCAGAGCCCGTGGCAACCACAAAACGGCGTGCTTCGATGATGGTGTCACCTGCCTGCACTTCGGTCCGCGAGATGAACTTGCCGAACTCGGTAATCACCTGCACACCCAGCCCCTCGAACCGTTCAACGCTGTCCACAGGCGCGATGGTGGCGATGACGTCTGCGACATGGTCCTTGGCGGCGGCATAATCGACCGTTGGCTCCACCTCGGCCACACCGTAGGGTGCGCCATGCGACATGGCATAGGCCTGTTTGGCCGATGCGATCAGTGCCTTGGACGGCACGCAGCCATAGTTCAGGCAATCGCCGCCCATCTTGTGGCCTTCGAGCAGGACAACCTTTGCGCCCATCTGCACTGCGCCTGCGGCGATCGACAATCCGCCCGAGCCTGCGCCAATGATGCAAATATCTGTTTTGATCCGGTTCATATCTTAAAGACCTTTCTTGCCGCGCAAAGCGTTGATCAGGATGGGCAGTGCGGCCAGCACACAAAGACCGATGATCGGGAAAATAATCTGGGGTTCAAAGATAATCCCGAGGTTCGGGGTCTCACCACGGGCAAAAACCTCGCCCAGACCGGCACCGACCGAGGTGTAGACAACAGAGCCGGGGATAATGCCAAGGAAAGTCGAGATCACAAAGCGATGCAGGGGCACCTCAAGGAAGGATGGAATCAGGTTCGCCAGAAAGAACGGCACAGCCGGCACAAGCCGGATGAGGAACAGCATCGACCACTGGTTTTCATCAATTCCGTCCTTGATCTTTTTCACTGTCCCTTCCGCGTTCTCCAGTTTCTTGCCAAGGCTTTCCCCAAACCCCCAGCGCGCGGCCAGAAAGATCGCCGTTGCGCCGATTGTGGCTGCGGTCATATTGAACAAGGCACCCGGGAAGGTCGCAAAGAGAAATCCGCCGGTGAGTGTCGCGATGGTCGCACCGGGCAGGGAGAAGGCCACGATCACAACGTAAGCGGCAATAAACACCAGCACGGTCATGAAATAGTTGGCATCCCGGAACGCCAGCAGCGTCTCGCGGTTTTCAGCCAAGGCCTCGAACGTCAGGTAGTCGCGCAGAAAGTAGGCGCCAAGAATGGCCACAATAATAATCACAATCAAAGGCAGCTTCTTGAGAAGCGGGTTGGCGGGGGCATCGGGCATATCGGTCATCACATTGTGTCCTGTTTGGCGTCAATTCGCTGCTGTATTAAATGGACTGATCAGCTTGGTCAGGGTACCCACTTCACAGCCCATTGATGCAAAGCCCCCCGGATGTTTCAGTTTCGGGGTGTGCTCTGTGAGGATTGAAACATTTGGCGGCGCATAAATCTGCGAAATGTTGCAGTTTCATCCCGCCTGTTGCGTTGACATGATGCCACCCCCCCTCTAAAGGACGGGTCTGAATTGTAGACAGGCCTCGAATCCTTTTGGGTTTGGCCGTAAACCGGAGAGCACGCTATGAAGCGCACGTTCCAACCATCAAACCGGGTTCGCAAGAACCGCCACGGATTCCGCGCACGCATGGCCACAAAGGCTGGTCGCAAGATCCTGAACAATCGCCGTGCCAAAGGCCGCGCGAAGCTGAGCGCGTAAGCGCGACAGCCGTTTTGACCGATTTGAAACCGCCGGTTGCGCCTGTGTCAGGCACTCCGGCGGTTTCTGTTTGCGTATTGACCAAGCGCGCCGACTTTGTGCGCGCGTCACACGCCCACAGGCAAGGCACCCCCGGCATCCATCTTCAGGGGCGCAAACGCGCCGAGGGGGAGGCGGCGGGCATCCGTGTCGGCTATACCTGTTCCAAGAAAGTCGGCAACGCCGTTGCCCGCAACCGCGCCAAACGGCGCTTACGCGAGGTCGCACGCATCGTCCTGCCTGAAATGGGCCGTGATGGCTGGGATTATGTGCTGGTGGGGCGCAAAGACCTGACTGCGACACTCGGCTTTGATACCCTCCTCGCCGATATGCGCCGCGCGATGAAAAAGCTCCACACATGAGCCCGGCCGCCTATATTGTGTCACTGCCTGTCCGCGCCTACAGGCTCGTGCTGTCACCATGGGTGGGGATGAGCTGCCGCTATCACCCGACGTGCTCGGCCTATTCCTTGGAAGCGCTGGAAAAGCACGGGGCAATCAAGGGCAGCTATCTGACGGTCCGGCGTATCCTGCGCTGCCACCCATGGGGCGGGTCGGGGATTGATAACGTACCGGACTAGGAACAGTTTGTTCTCAAGGCAACTGCGCAGTCGCGGCGAATGACTATTTTGAACCCAAGATGGCGCATGCTGCGGGTTGTACGAATGTCCGCTAAATTGAGACATGCGGGCTTGGTTCCTCGCCACACAAAAACGACTTCAGACTGTTCTTGAAGAAGTGGTTCCAGCCATCTAGGCAAATCTCCCAGCAGTTCAGCATCGGCGTTAATCCTTCGTGAGTCATTTTGATCTCGGTTTTGCCTCCAATGGTTTTGAACTCCCAGATGATCTTTGTTCCCAGCCACTCTTGATCGATCTCCTTCGGTTGTCCTTCGACTTTATGATGCGCGTCTGTGCAGATCATCTTGATACAGTTGGGCCTTTCGAAAGACGTGGCCTCGAAAGTCCAGAACCCATAGTCCGGCGGGAACCGCGCAGTCACTTTGTCTCCAACCCCGTTGAGGCCCCCTTCGGTGGACCGGGTCCACCACTTGTCCATCTGCGTCGCAACAGCTTGGAAACAGGCCTCTTGAGATGCAGACACTTGGATGATTTCTTCATAGTTTTTTGGCAGTTCGGTCACGGTAAGCTCCATCGTGGTGATTTGAGCTAGACTCACTCAATGCATTCAGTTTGAAAAGTAGGCAGTTTTTTGATACTTAAGTATCAAATTAATACTATTGGAGATTCAGTTGCACGACAATTCGAGTTCGAACCTTTGCCCAGCACCGCTTGTCTTTGCGATGATCGGTGGAAAATGGAAGCTGACAATATTGCAGATACTCATCTTTGATGGAACAAAGAGATTTGGCGAACTTCGGAAAGCGATCCCTGAAATCACACAGACAATGCTGACAAAGCAACTACGGGACCTTGAACACGATGGTCTTGTCAAAAGAGAGATCTATGCCGAGGTGCCACCAAAAGTTGAATACAGCGCCACTGAAGACGGCGTCGGGCTAATGCCCGCATTCAAGGAAATGCACTCATGGTGGGAAACACGAAAGCGTTCGCCAAAGGTCTCATAAGTGCAGCGATATCGTTGGAGCGGACATTCGACACCGCGGGCCTAACGGCAGCAATGTCCCGCAAACCAGCTATTGCTGCTTCGCGGGCGCAGTCCGCCACCTAGAGCTTCTCAAAGGAAATTGTTACCGTCCCGATATCCAGTCCATAGCGTTTGACATATGCCAGGTTCAGCAACCTGTCGTCCGCCAAGAGCCACATCCAGTCATCAAAGGTCACACGCAGGGTTTCTGTCTCGCCCGTGGCTGACGGCACTGGCAAGTCAATCTCGTATTTCCAGTTAAAGCGGTCGCCTTGTTCCTCTCCTGTCGCCTGCCCGATCACGCCCGGGGCCGTGCCGACCCAGCTATCCGGCCCGGTCTTGGTCAGGGTCCATATCCGTTGCTCGGTCGACCCGTCTTCATAGACAAAATCCTCAACCAATCTAAGCCGCTCACCATCCCAGTCACCCGCGATATTCACAACAAAGCTGCGCCGTACCGTGCCGAGGATGTCCTGAAACTGCCCGTAGGCCACCAGTTCCCCGTCAAAGAATTCTTCAAGGTTCAATTTGCGGTCGCTGAGGCTGGGGTCATCAAAGGACGGTTTGCCAGTGCAGGCGGCGAGCAGGGCGAAGGCGGCGGCAAGGATAAGGCGCATGATATTCTCCAATGACTTATTTCTGATACGCAGGCCAATGGGTTTCGGATGCCTCTAGGCAGATCACCGGCGTTCTGGCATATCGAAAACATGCTAGATGAATCTGAAATCCACCCGCTGTTTTACGGCGCCCCGACCACAACCGAGTTCAAGAAGCTGCGCAAGCGGATTGTCCGCTATACGCGCGAGGCGATTGAGCAATACGGCATGATCGAGCGCGATGCCAAATGGCTGGTTTGCCTTTCCGGTGGCAAGGACAGCTATACACTCTTGGCGGTGCTCTACGAGCTGAAGTGGCGTGGCCTGCTGCCTGTTGAACTCGTGGCCTGCAACCTTGATCAGGGCCAGCCCGGATTTCCGGCGACGGTCCTGCCGGAGTTTCTGGAAAAGATGGGTGTCCCGCACCGGATTGAATATCAGGATACCTATTCGATTGTGATGGATAAGGTGCCGCAGGGGCGAACCTTCTGCGCGCTGTGTTCGCGTTTGCGCCGTGGTAATCTCTACCGCATCGCGCGCGAAGAGGGATGCTCCGCTGTCGTGCTTGGCCATCACCGCGATGATATCCTTGAGACATTCTTTATGAACCTCTTCCATGGCGGGCGACTTGCGACAATGCCGCCAAAACTGGTCAATGAGGAGGGTGATTTGTTCCTATACCGCCCTTTGGCCCATGTCGCCGAGATTGATTGCGAGAAATTTGCGCAGGCGATGAACTATCCAATCATTCCCTGTGATCTGTGCGGATCGCAAGACGGATTGCAGCGCCAGCAGGTCAAACAGATCCTTGATGGATGGGAAAAGAACAGTCCGGGACGCAGGCAGGTCATGTTCCGCGCCTTGATGAACGCGCGCCCGTCACATTTGCTTGATCCCAAACTGTTCGATTTTGCCGCGTTGCAGCGTAATTCCTCACCCATGCGCGGGTTTGATGATGTGGATGAGGGCTAAGACCCCCTTTAGAAACGACAATGATGCCTCAAACCGCGATTCCGTGCCTTGTGTTATGATGCTGTGAGTGCAAACTATTCGGAATGTGGCGAGACTGTGGAAAGGCTGACTGCGCTAATGCTTTGCAATTTCAGAAAATCTTTAAGTGAACGGCTTTCTGATTGTTGCGCGAAGTAGCATAATTAACCAATCAATGTCAGCATTTCCCTAGTTTCGCCCGTTCTGCATTGTCTTGTCTCGAGACTTATCCGCTGATGCATTGCTGGAGCTTTGAATAAAATGATTTCACGATTTGCCACAACGTTGTTCTGTACTGTCGCGCCAGCAGCGCTTTTTGCGCAAGCGGTTGAGTTACGTTCCTTGGACGAATTCATTAACGTGCAGGGTGAGATTGTCGGTTTTAACGGTGTAATGGTTCAGGTCGAGACAACGGTTGGCCGCGTGGCTGTGCCGGCGTCTGAGGTCATTTGCTATGGCAACGCCTGTCTTGACGTCATTGCATCGAACGACTTTGGTTTGACGGAATCCGCCTTTCAGGGCGTTGTCGGAAATGCAGTACCTGTGATCGCCGGTGCTGTTGATACACTTTCTGTCGGTTTCGCCTCACCCGCTTATGGCACGTTGCACCGGACCATTACCGGGGCCTTTGCGGTGACCAACGCGGGGACTACAACCGCCGATCTTACCTCTGTCGGGGAATTGCTCTTGGAGGACAGGACGACAGGTGATCGGGCCTCCTTGTCGGTCAGTGCCTCGGATGAAGTGGCCGATATTCGCGTGGACAGCGTTTCCCTCAACGGCACAGCAAGCCGTGTTTACAACACACCCTCGGCATGGGCGACGGGCACGGCATTGTCACATCAGTTGCTTGGCCTCAAATCTTTCTCTGTTGTTGTGGCGCCGAATGCGGGGATCACAGCGCTTTCCGTAAACGACCTTGCACGGATTTTTGCGGGTGAGGTGACGAACTGGTCCCAGATCGGTGGTGCAGACGTGAGTATCCTGCCTCTCCAGCTGCCGCCCAATACCGAGGCGGGGTCGGCATTCCAGCGTCTTGTCATGGAGCCTGCCGGGCTTGAGGTTTCAGGAAACGTGCTGACCATGTCGGATGAGGCCGGTGTTTCCGGTTCGATCGGCCAATTCCCCGGGAGTGTGGGTGTTGTAACCACGGCAAATGCCAACCAGAACTTTATCGTTGAAGTAGCTGGTTCTTGCGGCATTGCGGTCGCGCCAACACCGTTCAACATTGTCTCGGGCGATTATGCCCTGATCCAGCCCATCATGGCGACATATAGCGCCACACCCAACACAGCTTTGCCGACAGAAGTGTTCGACTTCGCCGCCAGCGATGTCGCGCAGGGTCTGGTCGAAAGTGAAGGCTTTATCAACTTCAGTGCCGTGCCCTTGGACAGCGTCGCAAAGAACGCACGTATCAGCGGCCTGCTTGGTGCCGCACTTGACGACGCGCAACGCGCTGCGGCGGCAGAGATGTTCCAGGCATTGTTTGATGCCGACCGTTTGTCGCCGACAATGACGGGTGGTCCTGCCAGTGGCGCAGAGGGTGCGTGGAACCGTGCGATACTGATTGATCTGATCGACTTTTTGAAACAGCCGGGCAACGAAGGCCGCGAGATCCTTCTTGTCGGCTTCGGAGAGAGCGCCAATGGGAGCGCTGCGGCCATCGCGGCATCGGCGGAAGCGGCGGCATCTTTTGCGGCCCTGCTGACAGATGTTGCGGCGGATACAGTTGCGGCCAAAAACTACACCGTCACCTCATATGGTTTCGGAAATGTCTCTCCGGCCACCTGCATTGACGGGCAGGTCGCAGGGTCCGAGTATACGCGTGTCGAGGTTTGGATCCGTTAACCTGACGCTTGGTTTGCCATCGCAAAGGCCAAGCCGTTATCAGGAAACAGGTGGCATGTTATCGCTTAGCAGCACATCACATGCTGTTGTATCGCCTATCCAAAGGGTGCATTTCGTCACCCAGACACATAGGTAAGCGACATGAACAAACGTATCCTCTCCTTCATCGCCGTTCTGGCGCTCACGCTTTATGCCGGTGCCGTTTCGGCCCAGCAGCTAAGCCTTTCGCAAATCTCGGCCTATCTGAACCAGCTACAGACGGCGCAGGGTGGGTTTACCCAGATCAATCCCGACGGCACGCTGAGCACAGGCCAGATCTATATCAAACGCCCCGGACGTATCCGGTTTGAGTATAACGCGCCGTCGGATTCCTTGGTAATGGCCAGTGGCGGGCAGCTCGCGATCTTTGATCCGCGCTCAAACACTGGACCGGACCGCTATCCGTTGAACCAGACCCCGCTCAGCATCATTTTGCAGAATAATGTGGATCTTGAGCGCGCCGATATGGTGACAAATGTCACCTCGGACGGAACCACGACCACTGTCACCGCGCAAGACCCCGACAATCCGAACTATGGCAGTATCCAACTGGTCTTTACCGCCAATCCCGTCGAACTGCGTCAGTGGATTGTCACCGATGAATTCGGAACCGAAACCACGGTTATCCTGAATGATCTGATTATGGGTAGCGTGATCCGGGATGTCCTGTTCAACATCAACGTAGAAACACGACGCCGCGGAAACTGATGTGACATCACAAAGACAAGAAAAGGCGGCTCTGCCCAGAGCCGCCTTTATTGTTTCTACCGCTTGCGACAGGACCGCAGCTGTTGGTCATACATGACGGCACGCGCTTCGACTTCGCCGGAAATCCGGATCAGCCAGCTTTTGGAGCGCCATGTGCCACGCAAGAACCCGGTCCGGCCATCGTGATAGGCCAGATATTGGTTGCGTGTGTCATAGATCGGCACGCCCGTCTCTTCGACGGTCTTGGTCATGTACCATCCCATAAAGTCGGTGGCGTCAAAGATATCATCGCGCCGCGCGCCGCGCCCGCCCGGGCCGCGCACGTATTCTTCCCATGTGCCATCCAACGCCTGACTATAGCCAAAGGCCGAGGATTGCCGCCCTACCGGAATCACACCCAGCGCATAGCGGTGCGGCGTGCGGTTGTTGCCGATAAATTTGCTTTCCTGATAGATCATCGCCATCAACGCCGGCACCGGAACGCCGTATTTACGCTCCACCGCGTTGAAAGCACGAAGGTATTCGGGGCGCTCGGACACGATACTACATGCATCATCAAGATTGCGCGGGGCCGAGTTATAACCCGATCCGCTGCTGCAACTTGCCAGAAGCATCACACATGCCATTGCGCGAAAGATACTGCTCATCTGCCTCTCGCTTATATTCGTTTTTTTACAGCATAGCGCGGAACGGGCGTTGTGGGAATCCCCTTGTGAGGGCGGTTTAGATCACAAATGCGAGGATAAGCGGCAAAGCGAGCACCGAAAGCAGCGTTGAGGCCACAACGAGACCCGCCACAGGCTGGGCGTTGGCCCCGTATTTTTCAGCCAGAAGGTAGGATGTGACAGCAACCGGTGTCGCCAGTTGTACGATCAGCACGCCAGCGGCAACAGGATCAAGCCCGAACCAGACCGCAGCCACCCAGCCAGCGCCGCCGCAAATCATCAGCTTGACCACTGAAAGCAGGACAGCCTGTCCCATCGCCTTCGTTTCCAGTCGCGCCACTGCCACCCCCAGGGTGATCAACATCATCGGGATCGCCATCTGCCCGATCAGTTCCAACGTGTTGGTCAGAAAAATCGGTGTTTCCCATCCCCGCCATAAAAACAGCGCCCCCAGCAAGGTCGCACCCACCAAGGGTTCCTGCAAAACGCGTTTGAACGACCCCGCACCAGCCACCATCCAGATGCCGATCGTGAACGACAAGATTGCCATCACCGCAAAGACGACCACCGCATAGCCCAACCCTGTCTCGCCAAAAGCAAAGAGCGCCAGCGGCAGGCCAAGGTTGCCTGTATTGCCGAAAATCAGCGGTGCCAGATAGGTTTGCGTGTCGAGCCGCGCTGCTTTCACAAGAATGAAACAGCCCGCCATGACAATCAGATAGGCCACGAAAGAGGCCAGTGACAGGGTGGCAATCGCCTGTGGTGCGGCGTCTATGTTCATCAACGCCACAAAGATCAGGCACGGCACCGCCAGTGTCATCGCCATACGTGTGACGAAGGTGACGCTGTACTCAAACCCCAGTTTGACCCAGACGAATCCGATAGCCGCCAAAAGAAAGACCGGCGCGGTGATATTCAGGACTGTCAGGACGAGGTTCACAAACTGTTTCCTTTAAATCTTGGCTGCAAGCGTGGACTTTTCGCGTGCGGCAGACTTATAAGGAGACAAATAGGAAGACCATGTTTAAAACGCGCGCGAAATATCATCTTGGCCAGATTGTACGCCACAGAAAGCACCCTTTCCGCGGTGTGATCTTTGACGTGGACGCCATGTTTTCGAACACGGACGAATGGTACAACGCTATTCCTGAGGACAGCCGGCCCAAAAAGGACCAGCCCTACTATCACCTCTTGGCCGAGAACGAGCAGAGCTTTTATGTGGCCTATGTCTCGGAACAGAACCTTGTCGCTGATTATTCGGGCGAGCCGGTCGACCACCCTGATCTGGATGATCTGTTTGGTCCGTTCGAGGATGGCCAGTACCCGCTACAGGTCCAGCTCAACTAGCCTTTGAATGCGACGGCTTCTTGCCGCAGTGCGCCGAGCCCTTCAATTTCTGCCGTCAGGATATCGCCCGCTTTCATAAAGCGGGGTGGTTTATGACCAACGCCGACACCGGGCGGTGTCCCTGTCAGAATAAGGTCGCCGGGCTGCAGGGTGACGAACTGGCTGACATGCGCCACAATCTGCGTCACCGAAAAGATCATCGTCTTGGTTGACCCTTTCTGCATCTGCTCGCCATTGATTTCCAGCGACATCGACAGGTTTTGCACGTCTGCAATCTCGTCTTTGGTCACGAGGTAGGGGCCAACCGGCGCAAAGCTGTCTGCGGATTTGCCTTTCATCCACTGACCGCCGAACTCAAGCTGGAACGCCCGTTCCGATACGTCATTGCCGACGAAATATCCCGCGACGTGGTCCAGCGCCTTTTCCTCGCTTACATGTTGTGCGCGGGTGCCGATGGCAACGCCCAGTTCCAGCTCCCAGTCGGTCTTGGTCGCCCCTTTGGGAATGATGATTGGATCATGCGCGCCTGTGACCTCGCAGGCCTTCATGAACAGGATCGGGTGGTCGGGGATCGCCATATTCATCTCTGCGGCGTGGTCGTAATAGTTGAGCCCGATGCAGAAGACGCGCCGCGCATCGCTTAGAAACGGGGCAGGGGCGCCGGCAATGACAGGACAGGCGTCAAGATTAATGGCGGCAAGGGCGCGCAGCGCGTCCGGTGCAATCTGAGCAGCCGTCACATCATCAATGTGTCCTGACAAATCGCGCAAAGCGCCCGCAGCATCCACTGCTGCTGGTTTGATTCCGTCTGCTGTCCTGATCCGGCAAAGTTTCATGGCGCGCTCCCTTTGGTTTGGCCAAGACATAGCCCCAGCCGTGTGCGGACACCAGAGGGGTGGTCAATGTGGCTGGTCATGTTACATCCCTGTGCAAGATCGAAAGGATGCCCGAATGCTTGTTGTCGTTTCCCCTGCCAAATCGCTCGACATGGAGCCCGTTGATATGCCTGCCACTGCCCCTGATTTTCAGGAAGATGCAGTGCGCCTGTCCAAGACCGCCAAGAACCTGACGTTGAAAGAGCTCAAAAACCTGATGAGCATTTCGGACGATTTGGCCCGTCTGAACCGTGACCGTTTCAATGCGTTTGCGGCAGAACCGGATGCGAGCGTCACGAAACCTGCGGCACTGGCGTTTAACGGCGATACCTATCAGGGTCTGGAAGCCAAGACATTGACCGAGGATGATCTGGCATGGGCGCAAGACCACCTGCGCATTCTGTCCGGCCTCTATGGCCTGTTGCGGCCGCTGGATGCGATCCAACCCTACCGGCTTGAGATGGGCAGCCGTTTGAAAACACGGCGCGGCAAATCGCTTTATGACTATTGGGGCGATACCATTGCCAAGGCGCTGAACGCTCAGGCCGAGATCCTGGGCACCGATACGCTGGTGAACTGCGCCAGTCAGGAATATTTCGGCGCGGCGGACCGCGCGGCGCTGAAACTGCGGGTGATCACGCCGGTCTTTATGGAAGTCAAAGACGACAAACCACGCATCGTCAGCTTTTTCGCCAAACGCGCGCGCGGTGCGATGGCGCGGTTCGTGGTTGAAAACCGCGTGACCGAGGCCGAGGGTCTGAAAGACTTTGGCAGTGGCGGCTATGCCTATGATCCTGACCTGTCTGAAGGCGATAAATGGGTGTTCCTGCGCGATTACCCAACCTGATGCTGCGCACCGTTGCCATCATCGGGCATGGCGCCATTGCACGTTACGTGCGTGCGCAACTGCCCGCGCTAAACATCACCGAGATCGCCGCAATCGTGCGCCCCGGCAAAGAGATTGGGGATTCCACGCCGCCGTTTATCTCTGACCTGAATGATCTGCCATCGCGGCCCGATCTGGTGATCGACTGCGGTGGGCATCAGGCGCTTGCCGCACACGGTCCTGTCGCCTTGGCGCTGGGCATAGATGTGATGACCGTGTCTTTGGGCGCTTTGGCCGACCTGCAGATTGAACGATCCTTGCGCGATGCGGGCATCGCAGGCGGCGCGCGGCTGCATCTGGTGAGTGGCGCCATAGGCGGGCTGGATGCGCTGCGCAGCGCAGCGGTCGGCACGATTTCTCAGGTCAGCTACACCGGTCGCAAGCCGCCAAACGGCTGGCGCGGATCACCCGCCGAAGCTGCGATTGATCTGGATGCGATCACCGCGCCAACGCCCCATTTCAACGGCACCGCCCGCGAGGCTGCACTGACCTATCCCAAAAATGCCAATGTCGCCGCCGCTGTCGCCCTTGCGGGGATCGGATTTGATAAGACGCAGGTGGAATTGATCGCCGACCCCACCGTGACCGAGAATATCCACGAAATTGCGGTGCAGGGGGCCTTTGGCACGTTCCATTTCCAGATCGCGGGCAAGGGGCTGCCCGACAACCCGCGCAGTTCCACGTTGGCGGCGATGAGCATCGTCGCCGCCCTCGCTGAAATGCAAAAGCCGATTGGTTTCTGACCGCCCGTCAGATCCGTTCGATCGCCAGTGCAATCCCCTGACCGCCGCCGATACACATCGTGACCAGCGCACGTTTGCCGCCGATGCGTTCGAGTTCATACATCGCCTTGACCGTGATAATTGCACCCGTCGCCCCCACAGGATGGCCCAGTGCAATCGCGCCGCCATTGGGGTTCACGCGGGCGGGATCAAAGCCAAGCTCTTTGGACACGGCCAGCGCCTGCGATGCGAAGGCCTCGTTCGATTCAATCACATCAAAATCGTCGACCGTCAGCGTGGTTTTCGCCAAGAGGTTCTTCACCGCAGGCACGGGTCCGATGCCCATCACCTCTGGTCGCACACCGGCATGCGCATAGCCCAGAATACGGAATTTCGGCGTCAGCCTCGCCTTTTCCGCCGCCTCGGCTGTCGCCAGTACAATCGCCGCCGCTCCGTCGTTCAGGCCTGAAGCATTGCCAGCCGTAACGGATCCGTCTTTCTGGAACACAGGGCGCAGACCGGACAGCGCCTCCAGTGTCGTGCTCTTGGGGTGTTCGTCCGTCACGAAATCCACGATCTCGCGGCGCTGTTTGACGGGGACGGGGGCAATCTGGCTGTCAAAGTATCCTGCCGCAATTGCGGCGGCGGCACGTTCCTGACTAAGCAAAGCAAAGGCATCCTGCTCTGCGCGGGTAACATGATGTTCGTCCGCGACATTCTCGGCCGTGACACCCATGTGACCTGTGCCAAAAGGACAGTTCAGCGCGCCCAACATCATATCCCGTGTGCGGATATCGCCCATCTTGGCACCCCAGCGCTGATCGGAAATGATAAAGGGTGACCGGCTCATGTTCTCGGACCCGCCAGCAAGGCCAAAATCGGCATCCCCCAGCATCAGCGACTGCATGACCGACACAATAGCCTGCACGCCCGATCCGCAGAGGCGGTTCACGTTCATCGCCGGTGTTGTCTCGGGGATCCCTGCATTCATGGCTGCGACACGGCTGAGATACATGTCCTTCGGTTCGGTATTGATCACATGTCCGAACGCCACATGTCCCACTTGGCCTGCGTCCACACCGGCACGCTCGAGTGCGGCTTTGGTTGCAATCGTGCCCAGTTCAATCGGCGGCGTTCCTGCGAGAGACCCACCAAAGGCCCCGATTGCCGTCCGCGCCCCACCCAATATTACGATCTCGGTCATATCAGCCCCTTCCGCTTTCAATTGGAATGATCGTATCGTTGCAGAGAAAAAGAAACAGCAGAACGTCGCGGCAAATCTTCTGCATCATTCCGAAAGCCCCGCTTCTGTGAGAGCGTACAGATCTCGCGCAGGCGTCATGAGGGAGGTAAAATGATCGTCGCACTTGATCACATCCAGTTGGCGCTGCCTGCTGGCGCCGAAAATGCCATGCGTGCATTTTATTGCGACCTGCTTGGCATGACAGAGGTCGCAAAACCCGCCGCCTTGCACGGGCGTGGCGGGTTTTGGGCGCGGACAGGCGCTTTGGAGTGTCATTGTGGCGTTGATCCTGATTTCCACCCCGCCACAAAAGCACACCCTGCCTTTGTGGTTGACGATATCGCAGCCTTGGCCGGACGGATGGAAACCGTGGGCCTTGCCGTGAAGTGGGACACGGCACTGCCGGATGTTACGCGGTTTTTCGTGTTTGACCCTGTGGGCAATCGTGTCGAACTGATCGCACAGGCACCGCAGCAGGCCTAATCGTCGCAATAGGCGTTTCCTTCTGCGGCAGGTGCGTTACCTCTAGGCCAGAGGCGCGAAAACCATGTTACTGACCGTTCAAGATATTCATAAAACCTATCACACCGCCGATGGTCCTTTTGACGTGCTGCGCGGTATCGACCTGACGCTGGCATCAGGCGAGACACTGGCGCTGACAGGCGAGTCCGGGAGCGGCAAAAGCACGTTGCTGCACCTGATCGGCGGTCTTGATACGCCTGACAGCGGCCAAATCTTGCATGAGGGGCGTGATATCGCCGCCCTTGATGATGCCGGTCGTGCAGCCCTGCGGCGGGGCACCGTTGGCGTGGTGTTCCAGCAGTTCAACCTGATCCCCAGCCTGCGTGTGTCCGATAATATCGCCTTTCAGGCACGTCTGGCTGGTCGTCATGACCCCGATTGGGACGCTGCATTGGCCGCACGTATGGGGCTGACACCTCACCTTGCCAAATACCCCGAACAGCTTTCGGGTGGCCAGCAGCAGCGCGTGGCGATTGCCCGCACATTGGCCCCGAAACCCCGTGTCGTGCTGGCCGATGAACCCACTGGCAACCTGGATGAGGCCACTGCCAGCACCGTCCTTGACCTGATGCTTGAACTTGTCGGCGAGACAGGTGCAGGCCTTTTGATGGTCACCCATTCCGAAGGCCTTGCCGCGCGCATGTCGCGGCGCCTGCATCTGCGGGCGGGCCGCGTGGCATGACCACAACAACCCTTCACGCGCTTCTGTCACATTGGTGGCGCAATCCGTTGCAGCTTTTTACGTTGCTGGCGGGGCTGGCGCTGGCCACAGCTCTTTGGTCCGGCGTGCAAGCTGTCAACGCCGAGGCGCGCGCCAGCTATGACGCCGCCGCTGCGACTTTGGGTGAGGGGCAATACGACAGGCTTGTGCGCCGAGACGGGCAACCGATGACCCAGGAGACCTATGTCGCCCTGCGACGTGCAGGTTGGCTGGTCAGCCCCGTGGTGCAGGGGCGGCTTGATGGCGTGCGGATCATCGGGGTCGAGCCACTGACAGCGCCGGGCGGGGTGGGGCCAGTATCGTTGCAGGAAGGAACAGACCTGACGTCTTTCCTCACAGGCGAGGGCCAGCTTTTCGCCAATGCCGAAGTCGCGGAACAGCTGGCGGAGCTCAGCATTGTCGTCACACCGGAGGCAGCCCCCAACACCGCTGTCACAGATATCGGCATCGCACAGCGCCTGCTGGGCAAACCAAACCAGATTGACAGTCTGATCGTCCTGCGCAGTCAACCTATCGGTCGCCCCGCGCTTGATGTTGTTGCCCCCGACCTGACCATGCAACCGGCCCAGGGTGGGAGCGATATTGCACAGCTGACCGATAGTTTTCACCTCAACCTCACGGCCTTTGGTCTGCTGTCTTTTGCGGTGGGCATTTTTATCGTCAACGGTGCCATTGGCCTCGCCTTCGAACAACGCCGCCCTGTGGTGCGCACCCTGCGTGCCTTGGGGCTGCCGCTGCGCCGCCTGATCCTGCTTTTGGGCGCGGAACTTATGCTCTTTGCCCTTGTCGCAGGCGTCATTGGCGTGGCGCTGGGCTATGTGATCGCGGCCCTGCTGCTGCCCGATGTTGCCGCCACATTGCGCGGGCTTTACGGGGCCGATGTTTCCGGCACACTCCAACTGCGCCCGTCGTGGTGGCTTTCGGGTATGGCGATTGCATTGGGCGGCACTGCGCTCGCTGCGGGTGGTGCGCTTTACCAATTGGCGCAAATGCCCTTGCTTGCAGCGGCCCAGCCCCGCGCATTGGCGATGGCCGCAGGGCGGCGCGCAATCTGGCATGGGACCGCGGCCGCGATTTTGCTGATGCTCTCTGGCGTGTTGATGTTCACTGCAACCGGCATGATCGGCGGCTTTCTCTTGCTGGGTGCGCTTTTGATCGGGGCGGCGCTGGCCCTGCCGATCATTCTTGACCGGCTCCTTGCCTTCGCGAGCAGCCTCGCAAGATCCGTCGCCGCGCAGTGGTTCTGGGCTGATACACGCCAGCAATTGCCAGGCCTGTCGCTTGCGCTGATGGCGCTGTTGCTTGCGATGGCTGCGAATGTCGGTGTTTCGACGATGGTCTCGAGCTTCCGCCTGACCTTCACTGATTTCCTCGACCAGCGATTGGCGTCCGAGCTTTACGTGCGCACCGAAAGCGACGCGCAAACCGCCGCCCTGATCGCTTTCGCCACGCCCCGCACCGACATCATCCTGCCGATCCAAAGCGCCGATACAGAAGTGGCCGGCCAACCGACCGAGGTTTACGGCGCGCGCGATCATGCCACCTATCGTGACAATTGGGTGTTCCTGCAGCAAGCGCGCGATCCGTGGGACAGCACCTTTTCAGGGCAAACCGTGTTGATCAACGAACAGCTCTCGCGCCGTGCAAACCTGATGGTTGGTGATGAAATCACGCTGCAAGGCACTGCCTTTGCTATTGCTGGTGTCTACGGCGACTACGGCAACCCGATCGGGCAGGCGGTGATTGGCGAAGGTGTTTTCGCCGCCCTCTACCCCAATATCAGACCGCAGAGCTTTGGCCTGCGTATGGACGCTGAAGCAGTGCCGGATTTTGTTGACGCGCTGGAAGCCGCAACAGGCATTACCGCGACCCAAACCGTCAACCAAGCGGGCATCAAGGCAATCTCGCTGGCGATCTTCGAACGCACCTTTACCGTCACAACCGCCCTGAACATCCTTACCCTTGCGGTCGCCGGTTTCGCCATTCTGATGAGCCTGCTGACCCTTGCCAGCATGCGCGTCCCGCAACTGGCCCCGGCGTGGGCCATGGGCATGACACGTCAACAACTCGGGCGGCTTGAACTTGTCCGCGCGGTCATGCTTGCTCTGCTCACGGCTGTCGTTGCCTTGCCGCTGGGCCTTGCGCTGGCATGGGCCTTGCTCGCGGTGGTGAATGTGGCGGCCTTTGGATGGAAGCTGCCAATGTATCTTTTCCCGCTGGATTATGCGCGCATGGGGGCCTTCGCGTTGCTGGCGGCAGGGCTTGCCGCGCTCTGGCCCGCCCGCAGGCTGGCGCGAACACCCCCTGCGGATCTGCTCAAGGTATTTTCCAATGAACGTTAAAGCGCTTTTCATTGCTCTTTGCTTGCCCATGTCGGCGTTGGCACAAGGTTTTGCCGGGCTGGGCACCGAAGCCGACGGCTTTTCTGTTCCGCAACCGGACCCGCAATTCAGCTTCCCGGCCGATCACGGCGCACACAACGAGTACCGCATCGAATGGTGGTATCTGACCGCCAATCTTGAAGCGGCCGACGGCACGCCTTACGGGCTGCAATGGACCCTGTTCCGCTCTGCCCTCGCGCCCGAGGCAGGTGAGGGCTGGACCGCGCCGCAACTGTGGATGGGCCATGCGGCGGTCACAACACCCGATCAGCACTTCGTTGCCGAACGGCTGGCACGCGGCGGGATCGGTCAGGCGGGGGTGACGGCGGACCCTTTTGAAGCATGGATCGACGACTGGGCGCTGACAGGCGACTGGACCACCCTGCGTATGACAGCTAGCGCGCCTGACTTTGCCTATGATATGGCGCTGACGGCCCAAGGCCCGCTGATTTTTCACGGAGAAGGCGGCTATTCGGTGAAATCTGCCGCAGGGCAGGCGTCTTACTATTATTCGCAACCGTTCTTTGCCATTGAAGGCACCCTGCAACTGCCCGAGGGCGATGTCGCGGTGACAGGGAACGCATGGCTGGACCGTGAATGGTCTTCACAGCCTTTGGCGGAAAACCAGACAGGCTGGGACTGGTTTTCGCTGTCATTTGACGATGGGAACAAAATGATGGGGTTCCGCCTGCAACAGACCGACGGCCAGAACTTTACCTCTGCCACCTGGATCACGCCTGATGGACAAACAACGCCCTACACTAATGGCGCTTTGGTCGCGACACCCCTTGCCACGAATGACATGGGCGTGCCCGTGCGATGGCATGTGGAACTGCCTGCCGAAGGTGTCGATGTGACCGTTGCTGCTATCAATGAGAACGCGTGGATGGCAACAAGTGTGCCGTATTGGGAAGGCCCTGTCACGGTCACGGGCAGCCATGAGGGGATCGGATACCTGGAGATGACGGGCTATGAGTGACTGGTTTGAAACCACAGACGGCATTTGGGACAAACTTTGGGGCACGTTGGGGCGCGGTGTCGCTGATGCCAAGCATCCCGCGCGCCGCCCGACCTTTGCAACTGTGTCGCCCGAAGGATGGCCGGAGGCGCGCACAGTGGTGCTGCGGTCTGCTGATCGTGCGGCGGGGATCGTAACTGTCCATACGGATCTCTTTTCCGACAAGATCAAGAGCCTGCGGGCCTTGCCCCGCGCAGGACTGCATATCTGGGATGCCAAGCAGAACCTGCAAATCAGGCTGCAGGCCGAAGTGACGATCCTTTCGGGCGCGCAGACCCGTGAACTTTGGGACAAAATCCCCGACCATGCGCAGCAATCCTACGGTGTCACCCCGCCGCCCGGTCAACCGATCGCAACAGCGCTCGACTATGTCAAAATGCCCGATCCGGAGACCTTCGCCGTGTTGGAATGCCATGTCACCACCATCGACGCTGTCCATCTCGGGACCGATCACCGCCGCGCCAGTTTCTCACGTGATCGTCATTGGCAGGGACAGTGGCTTTCCCCCTGATCCGCACCCCGCTACAACAAGGCATGAACAGTATTCCCCTGACCCGCGACCTTTTGCTGATTGGCGGCGGTCACACCCATGCGCTTGTGCTGCGCAAATGGGGCATGAACCCTTTGCCGGGGGTGCGGGTGACGGTCATCAATCCGGGTCCAACTGCGCCCTACTCAGGGATGTTGCCGGGGTTTGTCGCAGGGCATTACACCCGCGAAGAGCTCGATATTGATCTGGTGAAACTGGCCCGCTTTGCAGGTGCGCGGATCATCGACGGCTATGCCACTGGCATCGACAAGGATGCGCAAACCGTTGCTGTTTCAGGCCGTCCATCTATCGCGTATGACGTGGTGTCGGTCGATATCGGTATTACCTCTGCGATGCCTGATTTGCCCGGATTTACGGCGCATGCGATCCCCGCCAAACCGCTGGGCACATTTGCATCGTGCTGGGACAGCTTCCGCGCCTCTGCCAAGGCACCGCATATCGCAATCATCGGAGGCGGCGTTGCAGGTGCCGAACTGGCCATGGCCATGTCACATGCCCTGCGCGATAAATCCCCGACGGTCCACTTGCTTGACCGCAGCCGCGTCCTGACCGCGCTGGGCTATAAGGCGCGCCAGAAAATGATTGCGGCGCTGACCGCGAACAATATCGAAATCACCGAAGACGCCGAGGTGACCGAGATATTTGCAGAAGGTCTTGTGCTGCGTAACGGCCGCACGATCCGCAGTGATTTCACAACAGGGGCGGCAGGGGCAAAGCCGCACGACTGGATCGCGCAAACGGGCCTCGATCTGCATCAGGGGTTCATTGCTGTGGATGCGAACCTGCAGTCCAGCGACCCCGCGATTTTCGCGGTCGGGGACTGCGCGCATCTGCGTGCCAACCCGCGCCCCAAAGCAGGCGTCTATGCGGTGCGCCAAGCGCCGATCCTGTTTGCGAACCTGCGCGCCGTCCTGTCCGGCGGGACCCTGCGCCCCTACAAGCCACAACGCGACTACCTCAAACTCATCTCGCTGGGTGCAAAATCGGCGCTGGCCGAAAAGTTTGGCACTGCGCGCGAAGGCCCGTTGTTGTGGAAGCTCAAGGACCATATCGACCGCAAATTCATGGACCAGTTTGAAACCTTGGCACCGATGGGGGCCCCTGATCTGCCGCGCAAGACGGCACTGGGTGTGAAAGAGGCGCTGGGCGATAAACCCATGTGCGGTGGTTGCGGGGCCAAAGTGGGGCGGGCGGCGCTGCAGAATGTACTGACAGATCATTTTGGTGATGATGCCGCCGAAGTGCAGGCCGGACAGGTGATGAGCACCGATCACCTGCGTGCGCTGACCCATGATCCGGTGGTGATGACCCGCATCGCGGCCGTTCATGCGCTGGGCGATATTTGGGCGATGGGGGCGAAACCGCAGGCCGCCACCGCCAGCCTGATCCTGCCGCGCATGTCGGCCACCTTGCAGGAACGGACAATGACAGAGATCATGTCGACCGCGTCTGAGGTTTTCGCCAAAGCCGGCGCCAAGATCATCGGGGGGCATTCGTCACTTGGTGACGAACTGACCATCGGGTTCACGATTACCGGTCTGACGAAAGCACCGGTTACGCTGGCTGGAGCACAGGCGGGTGACAAACTGATCCTGACCAAACCCATTGGCAGCGGCACGGTGATGGCCGCTGAGATGCAGGGCAAGGCGAAAGGTGCCGACGTGATGGCCTGTCTTGACCTTATGACACAGGATCAGGCCGCAGCCTCGGTGATCTTGAGCAAAGCCCATGCGATGACCGATATCACTGGCTTTGGCCTTGCGG
The DNA here is from genome assembly GCF_900156505.1 of Yoonia rosea. Lineage (NCBI taxonomy): Bacteria > Pseudomonadati > Pseudomonadota > Alphaproteobacteria > Rhodobacterales > Paracoccaceae > Yoonia > Yoonia rosea. Next base: position 155,416 of record NZ_FTPR01000003.1, read on the forward strand.
GGCACTTGCGCGGGATCTGTGATGCGTCGGGCGTAGGTGTGACGCTGGATCTTGATGCGATTCCGTTGATGCACGGCGCCTTGGCGCTTTCAGCATCAGGTGTACGATCTTCGTTGTTCACGGATAACCGCATTGGTGCGGGCCCGATCGAGGGGCCTGTCATGGAATTGCTGTTCGACCCACAGACCGCAGGTGGATTGCTGGCCGCTGTTGCGCCCGCGTCTGCCGATGCGACGCTCAGGAAGCTTCACAAAGCGGGCTACACTGCCAGTATTATCGGCGAAATCACCGCAGATCAGGTCTTTCGAACGCAGTAACCGCCCGTACAATCGCATCTGCGGCACGTTCCTGTCCTGCGTCGTCCAGCGTTTCCGCCGTCACGTCGGCCAGCACCTCGCGTTCATCAATGCGGCGTGATTTGGCATATGACGGATCATAGTGATCGACCATCAACGCATGTGACAGATCGACCAAAGCCCCCGCGTGCGACAGCGCAATCCAGCGGTCGACCGTCGCATGACCACGCAAACGGCGCAGCGGCGCAAGCTTGGCGGCCACTACATCAGGATCTTCAATCACCTCACGGTAGGCCTTTGCCAGATAACCCGCACGCGCGCCCATGGGGGCTTTGATTACAATCCGTGGCCCTGCCAGCATCGCCGCCCACACAGAAGCAGGCAGCACGATCCGCCCGATCTTGCTGCTTTCGGCCTCGATCACCACGGGGCGGGTAGGGTCCAACGCGTTCAGTGCCGTGGCCAGCCGCGTCTCGAACGCCTTTTGTGATGGCTGCCCCCCGGGCATGCCCCCCAAAAGCGACCCGCGATGCCCTGCGAGCCCCTCCAGATCAATGACCTGCACGCCACGTGCGGCCAAGCGCGGCAAAATCTCGGTTTTGGCTGTGCCGGTATAGCCATCCAGCAGGATAAACCGATGCGCCAAAGGAACGTCATAAAGACCCGCCTTTACCAAGCGCCGGAACGTCGTATAGCCGCCTTTGACGGTTTGCGACCGCCAGCCGATCTCGGACAGAAGGGACGAGAACACCCCCGACCGTTGCCCCCCGCGCCAGCAATAGACAAGTGGTTGCCAAGACCCGTCTTTGTCCATCAGCGGGCCGTCGATGTGATCTGCCACATTGCGAATCACCATGCCCGCCCCGATCTTGCGGCCGTCAAATGCGCTGATCTGCTTGTAAATCGTACCAACTTGCGCCCGTTGTTCATTTGACAGGGCAGGCAGGTTGATTGCGCCCGGAATATGGTCTTCGGCAAACTCGGCGGGTGAACGCACGTCGATCACGGTGTCAAACCCGTGGTTCAGGATCGCGTCAAGGCTGGTAAACTCAATGGGCATGACGATGGTCTACGGCAGTTAGGGCTGCGGCAAAAGGGCGAATAGGCAGCATGGCGCCGGGCCGATGCGGATGTTCGGTCAGGGCGTCAGCGCAACCCTGCCGTGGCCGGTCAAAATCCAGCAGTCGCGCCCTTCAAACACAGCCGGAAACAACGGTCTGTGATAGCCCGCACCGCCATCCAGATCGACGCGATTGCCAAAATGCTGCGGATGCTCAAGCGCGGTGTGCCCGTGCACGACCAGCTTGCCAAAATCCTCGCTGCTTTCCAGAAACGGTGATCTGATCCACAAAAGATCCTCAGGGTCTTGTGCTGCAATAGGCAAACCGGGGCGGATACCTGCGTGGACAAATAGCAGATCATCGGTCTCGTGCCACAGCGGCAGGGCTTCCAGAAACTCCAGATGCGCCGCAGGCACCGCGCGCTGCGCCAGCTTTTGCAATCCGGCGATATCCGTTTTGCCGTCCGGGCCCTCGCAGGACTTGAGAAACTCAAGCCCGCTTTTGCGATCAATTATGAACCGCATCTCGGCCTGTATACCATATGACGCAAGCGTCGTGGTGCCACCCAGACGGGTGTTCAGCCAGCTGATACCGGACGCAACGCGCGGATCATGCTGAAGCCCTTGCCGGACAAACCGCGTAAAGAAACGGTCATGGTTGCCTTTGAGAAAAACCCAATTGCGTCCGGCGTCGCGGCCGGCAATCAGGGTCTCGATCACGGCCCGGCTATCCGGGCCGCGATCTGTGTAATCTCCCAAGAACACGATCCGTGCATCGTCACCGCCATCCGCTGCAATCAGCGCAAGCGCATGATCAAGCATCTGTTTCTGGCCGTGAATATCACCAACCGCATAGATGGGGTTCATAGTATGGCCAATCAGACGTTGAACGTGAGCGGTTTGACCTGCCGGAACTTGCCTGTGGCCTTGAGGGCCTCAAGCGCTGTCTGTGGGACGGCCTCGTCAACGTAAAGCAAAGCGATCGCTTCGCCCTTCGCCTCGTGGCGGCCCAATGTAAAGTTGGCGATGTTGACGCCTTGTTCGCCCAAGGTCGTCCCCAATGTACCGATGATGCCGGGGACATCTTCGTTGGTGGTGTAAAGCATGTGTTCCCCAACCTCGGCGTCAACGTTGATACCCTTGATCTGGATAAAGCGCGGCTTGCCGTCGCTGAACACCGTCCCTGCAACCGAACGCTCGCGCTTGTCAGTGACGACAGTCACTTTGACATAGCCTTCGAATGCGCCGGACTGGTCCTGCTTGGTGGTCGAAACCTTGATCCCGCGCTCTTTGGCGATCACAGGGGCGCTGACCATATTGGTGTCGGGGTTCGCTTTGTTCATGATCCCCGCGATGGTCGCCGCTGTCAGCGCCTTGAGGTTCATCTCGGAGGCTTCACCGTCAAACAGGATGTTGATTGCCTTGATCGGTTCATCCGTCATCTGGCCGATGAAGTTGCCCAGATGCTCGGTGAGCTTGATCCAAGGGCCCATGATCTTGGCCTCTTCGGCAGTCACCGACGGCATGTTCAGCGCGTTCTGCACGGCACCCGTCAGCAGGTAATCCGACATCTGTTCAGCCACTTGCAACGCCACGTTTTCCTGCGCTTCGGTGGTCGCGGCCCCAAGGTGCGGCGTGACCACGACGTTGGGCAGGTTGAACAGCGGGCTTTCTGTTGCAGGTTCAACCGCAAAAACGTCAAATGCAGCACCAGCCACATGACCTGCTTTGATCGCTTCGGCCAGCGCCTCTTCATCCACGAGGCCGCCACGCGCACAGTTCACGATTCGCACACCTTTTTTCAGCTTGGCGATATTCTCTTTCGACAGGATGTTCTTGGTCTGGTCGGTCAGTGGTACGTGCATCGTGATGAAATCGGAACGCCCGAGAAGCGTGTCCAGTTCGACCTTTTCCACACCGATTTCGGTGGCGCGTTCTTCTGACAGGAACGGATCATAGGCGATCACTTTCATGCGCAGGCCCAGTGCGCGGTCAATGACGATGGACCCGATGTTACCTGCGCCGATCACGCCTAGCGTCTTGCCAGTCAGTTCCACACCCATAAAGCGGGATTTCTCCCATTTGCCTGCGTGGGTTGATGCGTTGGCCTCGGGGATCTGGCGCGCAACGGCCATCATCATCGAAATCGCATGTTCAGCAGTCGTAATCGAGTTGCCGAAGGGGGTGTTCATGACAATGATCCCCTTCTTAGATGCTGCGGGAATATCGACGTTATCCACACCGATCCCGGCACGACCAATCACCTTGAGGTTGGTCGCGGCGGCGATGATCTTTTCGGTCGCCTTGGTGGCCGAACGGATCGCCAGACCATCATATTGGCCGATGACCTCCAGCAGCTTGTCCTTGTCTTTGCCAAGGTCAGGCTGGAAATCCACGTCTATGCCGCGATCCTTGAAGATCTGGACGGCTGCGTCAGAGAGTTTGTCGGAGATAAGTACTTTGGGGGCCATGGTGCCGCTCCTTGATATGTTTTGAAACGCAGTCCCGGACCTGATCCGGGACCTCTTGCGATATGGGGGAGGCCCCGGATCACATCCGGGGCGCGTCAGTTATTGATTGGCGATTTCGGTCTCGAAGGCCCATTCCAGCCACGGCAGCATCGCCTCGATGTCCGAGGTTTCGACCGTCGCACCGCACCAGATTCGCAGACCGGCAGGGGCATCGCGGTAGGCACCGATATCAAGCGCGATGTTTTCCGCCTCAAGCCGCTTTGCCACAGCTTTGGCAAAGGCCGCTCCGTCCTTGATCCGGTCATCCGTGAACTTCAGGCACACGGACGTATTCGAGCGCGTGGCCGGATCAATCGCCAGATTGGCGATCCAGTCGTGTTCGGCGCAGAAATTCCAGATCGCACGCGCGTTGGCGTTGGCGCGGTGCATCAGCGCATCCAGACCACCGATCGAGCGGCCCCATTTCAGCGCGACCAGATAATCCTCAACCGCCAGCATGGAGGGTGTGTTGATTGTCTCGCCACGGAAAATACCCTCGATCAGTTTGCCGCCTTTGGTCATGCGGAAAATCTTGGGCAGGGGCCATGCGGGGGTATAGGTTTCCAGTCGCTCCACGGCGCGAGGGGAAAGGATCAGCATCCCGTGGGCCGCTTCGCCACCCATCACCTTCTGCCAAGAGAATGTTGTCACATCGAGCTTGTCCCATGGCAGATCCTGCGCAAATGCCGCAGAGGTCGCATCACAAAGCGTCAAGCCCGCACGATCCGCGGGGATCACGTCGCCAGAGGTGACACGCACACCAGAGGTCGTGCCGTTCCATGTAAAGCAGACGTCATTGTCGTAATTCAGCGCAGCCATATCGACGATCTCGCCATATTCGGCGGTGTGAACAGTCGCGTCGATTTTCAGCTGCTTGACCACATCGGTCACCCAGCCTGCACCAAAGCTTTCCCAGGCCACCATCTCGGCGGGGCGTTCGCCCAAGAGCGACCACATCGCCATTTCATAGGCGCCGGTGTCAGAGGCAGGCACGATGCCGATAAGGTAATCCGCAGGCACGCCCAGAATGTCACGTGTCAGGTCAATCGCTTCGGCAAGCTTGGCTTTGCCGACGCCCGCACGGTGTGAACGGCCCAATGGCGCGTCACGCAATGCATCCAATTTCCAGACAGGGGGTTTGGCACAGGGGCCAGAAGAAAAACGCGGATTAGCCGGCCGCGTTGCCGGTTTGGTCATAACCATTGCTGGTATCCTCACAGATATGCGCCCTTCGTTGGGGAAGGGTGTCCCACCGCCGCAGATAGATTGGGTGACGCGCTGCGGCAAGAGAGAAATGAACCGAATTCGGCGGATGAGACGATTTTTGCGACACTGCAGTCGCCCATCGGAAACCTGCGCGGCCTTCCGCCGCACCAGTTGCATGGCCGGAAGCGGCACATAACTACCTCTCAGCAATGTAGAAAGGATCGCCTTATGAAATGCCCCATCGACGGCGCAACGCTCGTTATCTCTGACCGCAGCGGTGTTGAGATTGATTACTGCCCCGAATGCCGTGGCGTTTGGCTTGACCGCGGCGAACTGGACAAAATCATTGAACGCTCCGCTGTTGCCGCGGCACCGCCGCCCGCACCGCGTGATACGCGTGGCGGCCATGACGATTACCGCCCCAGGAAAAAGCGCGAAAGCTTCCTCAGCGAACTATTCGACTTTTAGGGGTGCACCCTGCCTGCTGTGGCGCTAGACCTTGGGCAATATTGCCATGAGGTCCGCCATGCAGGTCGTCACATTAATCACAACACCCACAGAACGTAATCTGGATGCGGCGCTGGTCGACAACCTGCGCAACGCATGGGGCGGCGGCGACGCGCATTGGCTGGCCATTGACGAGGCCGCTGAGTTTGCGATTCCATCTGTGCCGGACAACCAGTGGGAGGTCTGGGCCGACCTGCAAGCCGCCTGCGTCGATCTGGTGATCCAGCCCCATGAGGGGCGGCGGAAAAAAATGCTTCTGGCCGATATGGACAGCACAATGATCCGGCAGGAATGTATTGACGAACTGGCCGCCGAGGCAGGTGTCGGACCGCGTGTGGCCGATATCACGGCGCGGGCGATGAATGGCGAGCTTGATTTTGAAGAGGCACTGATCGAGCGGGTTGGCCTGCTTAAGGACCTGCCTGTCGAGATCATCGAGCAGGTTCTGGATGAGCGTATCACGCATATGCCTGGTGGTTATGAGCTGGTGCAAACCATGAAGGCGCACGGGGCCTACGCGGCACTGGTCTCGGGTGGGTTCACGGCTTTCACGTCGCGTGTTGCTGCAACGCTCGGGTTTGACGAGAATCGCGCCAATACCTTGCTGTCCGAGAACGACAAGCTGACAGGCGATGTCGGGCGGCCCATTCTGGGCAAAGCGGCCAAGGTCGAGGCCTTGCAAGAGATCACGGCACGCCTTGGCTTGACGGCGGCGGATGTGTTGGCGGTCGGCGACGGGGCCAACGACCTCGGCATGTTGAAACTGGCAGGCACTGGCGTGGCGCTTCACGCAAAACCCACCGTGCAGGCTGAATGCGACGTGCGCATCAATCACGGTGACCTGACCGCGCTTCTTTTCCTGCAAGGCTATAGCCGCGACGAGTTTGTCACCTAGGGGCGACACGCCGGAAAACTTGCGGAATATCAATTCCGGTCCACCACACATCGCTAGAAAGGTCTCGCGATCTGCGGGCGCCGCACAGGCGCGCAAGGTCGCAAGGCAAAAAGGAGCAAAGCCATGAAACAGATGTTTGTGATGACCCTCGCTGGTGTGACCTTTCTGACGGTGCCTGCCTGTGAAAACCTGACAACCGAGCAACGGACCATAGTGGGCATGACCGGCGGTGCTGCTGCGGGTTTGATCACTGCCGATATGTTTGATGCCAACCGCGACTGGCGTTTGATTGCCGCACTGGCGGGTGCTGCTGCGGGGACAATCGTTGCGCAAAATGATGCCACGCAGGAATGCGCCTATGCGCGGGGTGATGGTACTTACATTGTCGCCCCCTGCCCATAGCGCCATGCCCGCAAGCGGCTGATCAGCACCTCTTGCATTTGCCTGTCGCTCTGCGCCACATAGCGGAATGGATAATACAAAAAAGCCCGCCACAATCGCAGCCCACGCTGCCGGAGCCATTGACGCGCAATCCGGCGGTGTCGTGCCTGCGCTGCAGCCGTCCACAACCTATCTGCGTGATGCCGATTATGCGCTGGTTCGTCCCGACAACATCTATTCACGGGCGGACTCTGACAATCTACGTCAGGCAGAAGAGGTCTTGCGCAGACTGGAAGGGGCGGAAGAGACGCTGCTGTTCCCGTCAGGTATGGCCGCAATTGCCGCCGTGTTCCGCACGCTGCCCAATGGCGGCACGGCGATTGTCCAATCAGGGATCTATTGGGGCACGACCGCTTGGATCAGGGATTTCTGTACACGGCGCGATATCACCCTCATCGAGGTAGAGGCCGAGGCGCTGGCGACCACCTGTCAGTCGCAAGCTGCAGATCTCGTCTTCATCGAGACCCCCTCAAACCCGTGGCTCAAAACCGTTGATATCCGCGCTATCGCCGCAGCAAGCAACGCGACATTGGTCGTCGATGCCACCGCAGCCACACCCATTCTGACACGCGCGCTTGATTTCGGGGCCGACATTGTCATGCATTCCGCGACCAAGGGTATCAACGGGCATTCCGACGTTCTGGCAGGGGTGCTATCGACCCGCGCAAAAGACGCGCCGATCTGGGATATGATCCGTGCAGATCGCAAAATGGCGGGTGCAATCCTTGGGCCGTTCGAGGCGTGGATGCTGACCCGCGCAATGCGCACACTGCCTTTGCGGGTTGAGCGTATGTCGCAGAATGCGCAGATGCTGGCCGAACATCTGATGGCCCATTCCGCTGTCGAGGGCGTGTTTTACCCTGGCCTGCCGTCGCACGCGGGCCACGATATTGCCTGCCAACAGATGACGGGCGGCTTTGGCAGCTTGCTGTCGGTTCTTGTCAAAGGGGGGCGGGAGGACGCGTTGCGCGTTGTCGGAAAACTGGAACTCTTCTTGCGTGCCACATCGCTGGGCGGCGTCGAAAGTCTGGTGGAACACCGGCACACGATTGAACCGCACACCGGTATTCCTGAAAACCTGATCCGCGTGTCGGTGGGGATCGAGGATATTGGCGATCTGATTGCCGATTGGGATCAGGCGCTGGGCTAGTCCTCGGTCGGGCCGCCCGCCGCTTTCCAGTCGCCGATACCGCCGACGTTGATGACATTCTTATAGCCCATGTCCTTGAGCGTCTTGCCCGCCAATGCAGCCTGTCCGCCTGCGCCACAGACAAGGCAAAGCTCGGCGTCTTTGTCAAAAATCGGGTTGTGGAACTGCATCTCAGGATCAGCTGCAAATTCGATAAACCCGCGTGGTACACGGTGGGCACCGGCGATTGTACCCGATTTAGCGATATCAGCGCTATCGCGCACGTCGATGAAGGTGGCTTTGCCCTCGGCATGTTTTGCAATCGCCTGCTCGGCGGTGATGCGCACGACATGTGCGTTGGCTTCTTCTAGAAAATGCTTGGCGGATTTCATGTTTCGTCTCCTGTTGTTCACAACAAAAGGTAAGGCGCGTGTTGAAAATTGCCACCGCCAAAAAAAACGCCCGGGCACGAAGCCCGGGCAAGTCCAACAGGGAGGTGGAGATATAACCCGATCTCCGGCGGGAACTTGAGACCCGGTGATAACGGGAGGGAAAATACCAAAATCACCGGGTCGGAGTACTACGCAACCAATCTGTAGCCCCCGGATTCGGTCACAAGAAGGCGCGCATTGGACGGATCTGGTTCAATTTTTTGACGAAGACGGTAAATATGTGTCTCTAATGTGTGCGTGGTCACGCCCGCATTATAGCCCCAAACCTCGTGCAAAAGCACGTCTCGGGCGACAACACCGTCTGTCGCACGGTACAGGTATTTCAGAATATTTGTCTCTTTTTCAGTCAGGCGAACCTTCTTGTCATCCTCTGTCACAAGCAGCTTTTGGGCGGGTTTGAACGTATATGGTCCAAGCTGGAAAACAGCATCTTCGGACTGTTCGTGCGTGCGCAACTGGCTTCGGATACGGGCCAGAAGTACAGGGAATTTGAATGGCTTACTGACATAATCATTCGCGCCCGCATCAAGGCCCAGAATGGTGTCGGCATCACTGTCTTGCGCGGTCAGCATGATGATCGGGCATTTCACGCCCTGCTTGCGCATCAGGCGGCAAAGCTCGCGCCCGTCGGTATCGGGCAGACCCACATCGAGGATCATCAGATCATACAGGCCCTCTTTGGCCTTGATCATCGCGTTGGCGCCATCGTCTGCCTCAAAGACGTCAAAATCTTCGGTCATCAACAGTTGTTCGCCCAGCGCCTCACGCAGGTCATCATCATCATCGACCAATAGAATCTTTTTGAGCTGTCCCATGACATCCTCCTTGGTTACGCCATTAGATTTGTGTTCTTGATACGTCCGGGACAACCAATCCCTTCACCCTTTCACACGGACGTGTGATTTTTCGTGCAAATGTTTCACTTTCCGGCGCAAACGGCTATTTGTTGAAACAAATCACAGGCGGACACAGATGGCATTTGGCCCCGACATTACCGAACGACTGGCGCGGGCCCGCGCTGACCTGCGCATGGGCGTCCCTATTGTGCTGGACGGCGGCGCGCTGGTGCTGGCATCCGAGACGCTGGATGCGGCACGTCTGGCCGATCTGCGTGCCTTGGGCGGGCCTGCGGTATTGGCCGTAACAGGGCGGCGGGCCGACACCCTCAAGGCGCGTGCCTATGACGGTGATATCGCGCGGATCGTTCTGCCACCCGACGCGACAATCAACTGGGTCCGTGCTGTCGCAGACCCCGCCGACGATCTGCGCGCGCCCATGAAAGGCCCGCTGCAAACCTTGCGCGACGGTCCTGCCGAGCTGCACCGCGCAGCGATTGCACTTGTCAAAGCTGCGCGCCTCCTGCCCGCCGCTGTCGTCTTGCCGCTGGAAAATGCGGCGGCATTTGCCAGCCAGCACAATCTGACGCTGATCCCGGCTGATGCCGCCCTCGACACAGGCCTCAGCCCTCTGAATCCGATCATTTCTGCGCGGCTCCCGCTTGAGGTTTCAGAGGCCGGACGCCTGCACATCTTCCGCCCCGATGACGGGGCCGAAGAACACTACGCTGTCGAAATCGGCAAACCTGACCGCAGCAAACCTGTGCTCTCGCGCCTGCATTCGGCCTGTTTCACTGGCGATCTGCTGGGCTCGCTTAAATGCGACTGTGGCCCGCAACTGCGCGGTGCGCTGGCGCAAATGGGGGCGGAAGGGGCAGGGGTGCTGCTTTATCTGAACCAGGAAGGCCGCGGCATCGGTCTTGCCAACAAAATGCGCGCGTATTCCTTGCAGGACCAGGGGTTCGACACAGTCGAGGCCAACCACCGCTTGGGTTTTGAGGACGATGAACGTGATTTCCGGATCGGTGCTGGAATTCTTAAACGGATGGGTTTTGGCGCGGTCCGATTGCTGACCAACAACCCCGCCAAGGTCGCGCGTATGGAATATTGCGGTATCGAAGTAACGGAGCGTGTCCCACTGAAAGTCGGCGGCAACCGGCATAACCACGCCTACCTTGCGACAAAGGCCGCGAAGTCAGGGCACTTATTATGAGCTATGAAATCGCGCACCCGTTTTGTGTGCCGCAAGAACGAAACGCCGCCAACTGGCGTGCTATGACTGCTTTGCAATATGATTAAACTCAATCCCGAAGACCGGATCGCCAAAGGCGGCGGGCGTGACATCTATCAACATCCTGATGATGATGGTCTATTGATCAAGATCTACAGGCCGAAGAAAAAGAGATTTCGTTTAGGCGCATACTTTGAATTGGAGACGTGGTGGTTTGGCGGCTATCGTGAATGGTATGTCGAATACAAACATTACATTGCCTGTTTGAACCGACGCGGAAATTGCCCGCTTTACATGTCCGAGCTTCGCGGTTTTTCCGACACGTCCCTTGGCCTTGGGCAGCTTGTTCAGAAAATAAGCGATGAAGGATCACCCGGCCTGTCGATCACGTTAAGGCACGTTGCAAAGCAGCAGGAGATTAGCTTTGATGACATCGCTCCGCTTGTCGATCAGCTTTTCCAGGATTTCGGTGATGACAAGGTCATTTTCAGAGACCTCAATCCCTCGAATATCCTTGTGGTGCGGGATGCAGACAAAAGGCCGCTGCGTCTTGTGATTATTGATGGCTTGGGGGACTACACGTATATCCCGACACGATCCTATAGTCGCATCGCGTATCGGCTTTGGCATAAACACGAAAAGTCAAAGGTTCTGGCGTATTTGCAAGAGCAATATGCCAAATGAAGGCAGATCATCCCTGCAGACGTGTTTCATGAAACAAACCGACCTTGTCCTCACGCCCACACATATGCGGTTCCTGAACCGCCGCTTTCCCTGTACCATAGGGCGCGGGGGGCTGACGGCCCGCAAGAAAGAGGGCGATGGCGCGACGCCGCGGGGAACGCACCGCCTTGTGGGCATGCTCTACCGGCCTGACCGCATGGCACGGCCTGCGGATTGGGCGCTGCCGATTGGGCCGTCCGACCTGTGGTCTGACGATCCCAAACATGAGGACTATAACCTGATGGTCCGCACACCTTATCCGCACAGCCATGAACGCCTGCGCCGTGCTGATCCGATGTACGATCTGGTGATCCTGACAGACTGGAACTGGCCCTATGCGGTCAAGGGGCGTGGTTCGGCGATTTTTCTGCACGCGTGGCGCGGTCCGGGGCGGCCTACGGCAGGGTGCGTGGCGTTCCGCCCTGAGCATCTACGCTGGATCGCCGCCCGTATCCGTCACGAAACACGGCTTGTTATCGCATAACCGCTGGCATTGCTTCTATTCTTGGGCCAAACCAAAAAGGCACGCAGAATGAAACACCAAGGCCCGTTTATGACCCCTGAAGAAATTGCAGACCTGCCCTATCGTCCTTGCGTCGGCATCATGCTGGCCAATCCACGCGGGCATGTTTTTGTCGCTCAACGCAAAGACCGTGATACCGACGCGTGGCAAATGCCCCAAGGCGGCGTAGACAAAGGCGAAAACTGTCGTGACGCTGCCCTGCGCGAGTTAGAGGAAGAAACCAGCATCGCGCCCAAGCTTGTCACGATCGAGGCCGAGAGTGCGGGTCTGATCCGCTATGACCTGCCGCATGATCTGGTGCCGAACATCTGGAAAGGCCGCTATCGCGGGCAAGAGCAGAAATGGTACCTGATGCGGTTTCACGGGATGGATCACGAGATCAATCTGCAAACCGAAACCCCCGAATTTACCGCATGGCAATGGATGGCCCCCGATCAACTGGTCGAGAGTATCGTACCCTTCAAACGTGCCGTCTATGAGCAGGTTTTGGCGGAATTCGGCCCGAAACTCTGATGTTGCCAAAGGTTTTCTCAAGAATTTGTTAATACACGTCGTCAAAGCTTGGAGCCAAACAGAGGATCACTCCGATGAAACCCCACCTTCTTGCCGTAGCCCTTACCATTGTAAGCGGGCAGGCCCATGCGCTCAGTTGTATGCGCCCCGATCCGATGATGACATTCCAACAGCTCGCGGATGCACCGGAAACCTATTTCGTGCTCTATGGGCAATTGGCATTCAATGCAGCGGACTTGGCACCTGCCGTTATGGATAAACAGATGCACCCGCCAGCGCCGATCCCCGCACGTTTCATTGGGCACGGTCTGTCGCCTGACGGCTTTACGATCGACTATGCCGCCGACCTCATGCTCCAGATAGGCTGTGCCGGTCCGTGGTGCGGGACGGCCCAAAGCGGCGTCGATGCTGTCTATTTTGTCGAAGCAACCGATCCGCCGCTGACCATTCAGGCCGGCCCCTGCGGCGGGCGCATCTTTGAAGAGCCGTCACAGGCCGTTCTAGATGCGCTTACCAGATGCATGCAGGGCGGTGAGTGTTCAGCGCAGCCTTTGCAATAGGGCGAAGGATGGATGCCCGTCAGCGGGCAGGCCAGCGGCGCGTTGATAGGCCCGGATCGCAGCACGGCTATTCGGGCCGATCTGTCCGTCAACACCGCCTGTTGAGAATCCCGCATCCGTGAGCCGCTGCTGCAACTCACGCCGCTCGGCACGACGCAAGCGGCGCTCATCGGCTGGAAAGGCCGCCTGAAACGGCCCCGCGCCACGGATCCGATCCGAGAGATGGCCGACACCGATGATATAGGCTTCGGCATTGTTGTAGCGGCTGATCACATCATAGTTGCGGAACAGCATGAAGGCAGGACCACCCGCGCCGGTTGGTGTGGTCAGGGTCGCATCGCCATAATTCGGCACCGCTCGCCCATCGACGCCTACGACACCACGCTGCGCCCAATCGGCAGGGCTGCGGGTCACGGCCCGTCCCGTTTGTTCATAGTCAAACCCCTGCGGCAGGCGCACCTCGACCCCCCAAGGCTGGCCTTTGCGCCAGTTGAAGCGCCGGAAATAGGCCGCTGTCGAGGCAAGCGCATCGGTGGGATCATCCGCCCAGATATCGCGCCGCCCGTCGCCGGTGAAATCTACGGCATAAGCCTCGTAGGATGTGGGAATAAACTGCGTATGTCCCATCGCACCGGCCCAGGACCCTGTCATATTGGCTGGTGCCACATCACCGTTCTGCAAGATCTTCAATGCCGCGATCAGCTGGCTTTCAAAGAATGCCCCGCGCCGCCCGTCGTAGGCCAGCGTTGCAAGGGTCGAGATCAAGGGGGTATCGCCGCGTCGCGACCCATAGTTGCTTTCCATACCCCAAACGGCAGTGACGACCGCAGGCTCCACATCAAACCGAGCCTCGATCTGGGCCAGGACACCGGCATAGCGGCGTACCATCTCGCGCCCTGTGGTGACGCGGGTCTCGGAGACCGCAGAGGCCATGTAATCGGCCAATGGGCGCACGAATTCGGCCTGATTGCGGTCGCGTTCGATACTGTCGGGCAGATAGCTCACATTGGCAAAGGCCGCATTAAAGGTGCGATCAGAAATCCCTGCATTGCGCGCGCGACTGCGAAAGCCCGCGATCCAGTTCGGAAAACCTGCGGCGTTTGCGCTGGCCATCTGGGGCAAAGCCAAAGCGGACAAACCTGTTGCGATAAAGTGCCTGCGGTGCATTCTTGATCTCCTCGTTTTTTCTTAGTGATAAAGCAAAAACCGGCGGACCCAAATCAACTCTTGTTCACGGCGCGGCTTATTGCCGGTATGATGCGAAGAAATATCAAAAAGGCCACATCGCGATGAAATATCCATTCTCCGACGACAAGGTGGCACGTGTCTTTGCGGCGTTTCCTGCGTCCGAACGGGATATGGCCCTGTCGTTGCGTGATCTGATCTTTGAGGTCGCTGACGCCACGCCAGAAGTAGGGCGGCTGGAAGAGACCCTGAAGTGGGGACAGCCGTCCTATCTGACACCTGAGACGAAATCAGGCTCAACCCTGCGGGTCGGGTTGGCAAATGGCGGTGGCGTGGCCATCTTTGCGCATTGCGGCACGGATATCATCAGCACCTATGCCGCGACGTTCGGCGGCTTGGACCAGATCGAAGGCAATCGTGCTGTGGTGTTTCGGTGCGCCGATGATATTGCACCCGCGCGCCTGCGGCTTTTGGTACACCACGGCCTGACCTATCATCTGCGCAAGGCTACTTTCGCGTCCGCTTGACCTTGCGCGCTGTCTTGGCCGCTTTCTTGCGGGCCGATCCCATCTTGCGCCGTGGCGGTTTGCCCCGCCCCTTGGACGGGCCGCGCGGCACGCTGCGGTCATCGAGCGTCAGCAATTCGACAATCAGCCCGCCGGTCACAGGGGCCGCTTCTGCCAGCTTGACCGTCACACGCTGGCCCAGCCCGATGACCATGCCGGTATCTGCGCCCATCAGCGTCTGGGTGTCTGCGTCATAATGGAAATACTCGCGTCCCAACGTCCGGATCGGTATCATCGCATCGGCACCGGTTTCATCCAGCTTCACAAAGACACCAAACTTGGCAATTCCGCTGATCCGTCCGGTCAATTCCGCGCCGATACGGTCCGACAGAAACGCCGCCAGATACCGGTCTGTCGTATCACGTTCCGCCGTCATGGAGCGGCGCTCGGTATCGCTGATGATCTTGGCGGTCTCTGACAGATGCTCGATGTCCCACGGGCTTAGCCCGTCTTCACCCCATCCGTGGGCCTTGATCAGCGCACGGTGCACAATCAGATCCGAATAGCGGCGAATGGGCGATGTGAAATGCGCATAGGACCGCAGCGCAAGACCGAAGTGTCCAAAATTATCCGGCGAATAATAGGCCTGCGTCATCGACCGCAGCGTCGCCATATTGATCAGCTCGTCATTTTCGGTGCCCTCGGCACCCGCCAAAAGCTTGTTCAGATGCGCGGTCTTCAACACCTGTCCCTTGGCCAGTACAAGGCCCGAGGCCGTCGCGACCTCGCGCAGAGCGTCCAGTTTTTCGGGACTGGGTTCTTCATGCACACGAAAGAGCAGCGGTGATTTCTTGGCGATCAGCGTCTCGGCCGCAGCGACATTCGCCAGCACCATGAATTCCTCAATCAGCCGGTGCGCATCAAGGCGCTCTTTGAACTGCACCGAACTTACCTTGCCGGCATCATCCAGCACGATCTGGCGTTCGGGCAGGTCCAGTTCCAGCGGCTGCCGTTGCGCGCGTGCCTTCATCAAGGCTGCAAAAGCGGCATAAAGCGGTTTGATGATTGGCTCGAGGATCGGGGCAACCTTCTCATTGGGTTGCCCGTCAACGCCGGCCTGCACCTCTTCATAATTCAGCGAGGCTTTCGAGTTCATCAGCCCGCGATGAAAGGCATGGTCAATCTTGTTGCCCGCCGAATCAATCCGCATCGACACAGCCAGACAGGCCCGCTCTACCCCTTCATGCAGCGAGCAGAGATCACCCGAGAGCCGATCGGGCAGCATTGGCACCACACGGTCTGGAAAATAGGTGGAATTGCCCCGCTTGCGCGCTTCACGGTCCAGTTCTGAATTGGGTGTGACGTAATGGGCAACATCGGCAATCGCGACCCAGATGATGAAACCACCGTCGTTTTTCGGGTCAGGGTCGGGCTGAACATAGCAGGCGTCATCGCGGTCGCGTGCATCCCAAGGGTCGATGGTGATGAGTGGCAGATCACGCAGATCCTTGCGCCCGTCCAACCCCGCAGGCGTGGCCGCATCGGCCTCGGCCACGGCCTCATCGGGGAAATGATCCGGAATGCCGTGCTGGTGGATCGCAATCAAAGACACCGCGCGCGGCGCGGTCGGATCACCCAGACGTGCCACGATCCGCGCTTTGGGCAGGCCCATGCGGCCTTTGGGTCCGGCTTGTTCGGCCTCGACCAACTCGCCGTCCTTGGCGCCACCCGTCGCACCAGCGGCGACGGTCCACTGTTTGTCTGCCCCCTTATCAATAGGCAGCACACGCCCCCCTTCCGAGGCCTGACGAAACACGCCCAGAATACGCAGCGGGTTTGTCCCGATCCGGCGGATCATGCGGGCGGTGTGGCTGTGGTCTTCGGTCTTGTCGACGGTCAGGCGGCCCAGAATACGGTCACCCGGCCCAAGGGCGGGGTCACTGGAGCGCATGAGCATGAGTATGCGCGGTTCGGCCCCTTCGCCTTTCCACTCCAAGGGTCGTGCGAAAAGATCGCCGTCGGCATCCGCCTCGATCACTTCAAGCACCGCGACAGGGGCCAGTTCTTCGGCATCACGGTACGAGCTGCGCCGCTTGGTCAGTTTGCCTTCATCCTCCAACTCGCGCAGCACGCGCTTGAGGTCGATGCGGGCCGCACCCTTGATGCCAAAGGCCTTCGCAATATCGCGTTTGGCGGCTTTGGTGGGGTGCTCGGAGATCCATGCAAGGATTTCGGATTTGGAAGGAATGCGTGTCATAATCACCGCCTAGCATGACAAAAGGAAAACAGCCAATTCCTTCGCAGGAATTGGTCAAATCTCTTACAAGAGATTTGGGTCAGCGCCAGCCACACCGAAGATTTACGCAAAATAGTCCGTCAGGATACGGGTATAAATCGCCTTGAGCTGCGAAATCTGCGCCACCTCAACCCGTTCATCCACCTGATGCATCGTCTTGCCCACCAGACCGAACTCCACAACGGGGCAGTGATCTTTTACAAACCGTGCATCCGATGTGCCGCCCGAGGTAGAGAGTTCCGGCTTGCGCCCCGTTTCAGCCTCGACCGCACCCGCAATCAGGTCAGAGAGTTCACCGGGTGGCGTGAGAAAGCTTTCCCCCGAAACCTTCACCCGCATGGCTATTTTCACGCCAAATTCAGCGGCGACCTGATCTGCCTCTTCCTGCATCCAGGCCGTCAGCGCAGCACTCGTGTGCATGTCATTAAAGCGGATGTTGACCGTGGCCTTGCTCTGGGCGGGGATGACATTGGTCGCGGGGTTGCCGGTGTCGATCGTCAATACTTGCAGTGAAGACGGATCAAAATGCGCGGTCCCTTCATCCAGCACGCGGCTGGAAAGCACATCCATCAGACGCGCCATGGCAGGCATCGGGTTCTTTGCACGGTGCGGATAGGCCGCATGGCCCTGAACGCCGGTCACAGTGAAAAACGCGGTCATCGACCCGCGCCGCCCGATTTTCATCGCCTCGCCCATCACATCGGGGCAGGTGGGTTCGCCCACCAGACATACCGACATTTTTTCGTTGTTGGCCGCCATCCAGTCCAGCAATGCGGTCGTGCCATCAAGGGCATCACCCTCTTCATCGCCGGTGATGGCCAGCACGATCGCCCCGTCCGGTGGCGTGTCAGCGACGAAATCAAGCGCCGCAGCAGCAAAGGCGGCCACGCCCGATTTCATATCCGTCGCACCGCGTCCGTAGAGAAACCCGTCTTTGATCTCGGCGCCAAAGGGCGGCATTGTCCATGCCGCCTCATCCCCCAAAGGCACAACATCTGTATGGCCGTTAAAACCGAAGGTCCGATTGGCCCCTTGCCGCCCCCAACGCGCATAAAGATTGCAAACCCCGCCACGGTCCACCCGCGTGCAGGTAAAGCCACCTTGCGTCAGCACCTTTTCCAGCAACACCAGCGCGCCGCCTTCCTCAGGCGTGACCGATGGGCAGCGGACAAGATCGGCAGTCAGGGCAACGGGATCGACGGGCATAATGGGGGACTCCTCTTTGTCGTATGGCTAGCGGGAAGCGCTGCGGGATGCAAATTGCGATTGGTTGGTGACGGATCACTTGGAACCTGCCCGCGGCCTTGTTAAAAACGGTTATGGAGGAGTTTCAGCTACATTTGACCAAGGCCCGTAAGACCTATCAGGCGTTGCTCACCACATAGGTATGGATCGTGAAGACAACCGCCTGCGTGCGCGGCAGCCGCAAGATGCATTGCCGCTCTGACCGCGTAAAGGGCATCACATCGTCGGTCTCGCGTTTGTAGGGCTGATGCAGATCCGGATCGACATAACGCAATTTGTTGAAGCGCCAGAGCGGCCGCCCCACCTGTACACCGTCGAACAACCGCTGGACGCGGGCCGCGATATTGTCGTCATACTCAGGCACAGGCACGTGAATGCCCGTCAGCGGACGGTTGATCTTTTCGGCCAACCGCCAGTTCGCAGCAAAGCACAGAACGGCGCTTGTCATCACATGCTCGTCACCCTGTTTTTCCAAAATACAAATATCTTCCTGCACCAGATGCCCGAGCGTCTGCAGGGGGGCATGGCGGTCCAGTGATACATGCCGCCCATCGGGGCAAATCACCTGATCATCCATCATCCGAAACCCCAGATCAGGCAGGATATCCAAAGCCTCGGACAGAACCTCTTGCCCGGTTTCGCCGGTCCGGTCGTTCTCGTAGAGAACAGCCTCCGGTCGTGTCGCAAGAAGCTGGGCGCGATAGGCCATTTGCGCAGCATAGGATGCATCGACGCGCAGCCAGTCGTTCGCCGCACAGGGCATGGTTCCCGGCAGGCGCGGGTCGCCTTCGTGGGCATCGGGCAAGGTCTGTTGCAAAATCGTTCTCATGATAGCCTATGGTAGATCAGCGCATGCGTCCCGTGTATCTAGTCCGCGTTGGCCAGAACCACAAAGCGGTTCCAGAGGCAGGGTGTCGGCTTGACAGGTTTTAATCCAGAATAGGCCCTTTTTTGATGATTTACATAGCAGTTGCCCCGGTCCCGCTTTGGCTCTTTCTTTTGTTGGGGCTTGTGGTTTGGCAGGCATTGGCCTTTTTGCGCCGCTCAAACCTTCCCATGGCAGTGCCACTTTTTCTGCTTGGTCTTGGGCAAGCGGGCGTCGCTGGTGCAGGCCTCTACTTCACTGCGGAACGCAGCATTTCTACACAGGCATGTATGACCGGTATTATCGGCTCTCAGGCCGCGATGATCATCGGGCTGGCGATGCTTGGCACGTTTTTTGCGCTTCTGATCGGCGCGCGTGAACGGCTCTTGGCTATTCTGGCTGCAAACAAGGGTTTCTTCGCCGCCCAGATGTTGCTGCAGGTCGTTGTTATTCTGATCCTGATGCGCTCTGCGCTGCTGTGTACTGTCTAGACCTTGTCGAAGAACGGGGTCATTTGGGCAACAATCACGCTGTTTTCTTCCAACGCGCGGGCCATCAGCGCCTTTTCATCGTCGGAGATATCATGGCCTTCGGCCAACCGTTCGTCCAACGTCCCATAGCCGGACACATCCAGCGGCGCGAGGTCGGCCTGCTTGAGGATCGCCACTGTTTCGCGGACGGCTTCTGCTTCATCCACGCCGCTGGCATAGCACATGAGTGCCGCACCGGTGGCGCCATCAGGAAGACCGTCACCCGCATTGCGCCCCACCTCGACGAGCAATGTATAGACCTGCTGGCGGCTTTCTTTCTTGCTCATGTGTAGTCTTTCTCTTCATAGCGCGACCGGACTGCCCATACGGTCGAAAAGATGACCACGATCTGCAGCGGCATGTAGATCACGACGAAAAGCACGACCATGCGCCAGACAAGCGACAGCTCCATCACCAGTGTTGCCGAGACGACGGGCAGAAAGATCAGCGACAGCACCAGACCAATGGCGGCTGTATCGGCAAGCACGGGTAACCACGCCTGCCGGAACGACGGACGCATGCCCGCCGCCACGCGCTTGCGCGCCAGATACCGGCTGATAATCATCTAGTCGCGCAGCAGTTCATTGATGCCGGTCTTGGAACGTGTCCGCTCATCTACCCGCTTGACGATCACAGCGCAGTAAAGGCTGACGTTGTTCTTGGACGGCATCGAGCCTGCGACAACGACCGAGTAGGGGGGCACTTCGCCATACATGACCTCACCGGTTTCGCGGTCCACAATCTTGGTGGACTGGCCGATGAACACACCCATGCCAAGAACCGATCCTTCGCGCACGATGCAGCCTTCCACCACCTCGGAACGCGCGCCGATAAAGCAGTTGTCCTCGATGATGGTGGGGCCAGCCTGCATGGGTTCCAACACACCACCAATGCCAACGCCGCCCGACAGGTGCACGTTCTTGCCGATCTGCGCACAAGAACCGACAGTCGCCCACGTATCCACCATCGTGCCTTCGTCGACATAGGCGCCGAGGTTCACGAAGGATGGCATCAACACCACACCGGGCGCGATAAAGGCGGATTTGCGCACGACACAGTTCGGGACTGCACGAAAACCGGCGGTTTTCCAGTTGTCGGCCCCCCAGCCTTTGAATTTGCTGTCGACCTTATCCCACCAACCGCCGCCTTGGGGGCCACCGGACTGTGGCTCCATGTCTTTGATGCGGAACCCGAGAAGGACAGCTTTCTTGGCCCATTGGTTCACATGCCAGCTGCCATCATCCTGACGCTCGGCGACACGCAGTTTGCCGCTGTCCAGCGCATTCAGCGTATCCTCGATTGCCTCGCGCGTTTCACCGGTGGTGGCTGAGGTGATCGTATCGCGGGCATCCCACGCGGCTTCGATTGCGGTCTCAAGGGCAGCATTGGACATGGGGACTCTCCGTAAATTGATTTCACAGGCTTCTAGCGGGGGTTGCGGGATCAATCAACGCTTCAAGCGACCTTGCAAACCGGGCGCAGTCAGGCAAGCTTGTGCGAAACAAAGGCAGGACTGAACTGATGAACCAAGAGACCCGACGCCACCCGATGCGTGACAGCCATCAAGACCGTGAAGCGGCGACTCATATTCCCGACACCCCGCAAACCCGTGCGCCCTCTTATGCGCTGGCGTTTGCCGACGACAATTTCATGTGCCGAGAAGAGTTGCGGCCGGTCCGCCTGCAGTTGGAACTGCTCAAGCCCGAGCTATTGATGGATGAGGCGAATATTGATTCCACCATCGTCCTTTTTGGTGGCGCGCGCATTCCCGAACCTGCCAAGAAAGACACGGCGCGCACGCAAACTTTGGCTGATTTGTCGCAATACTATGATGAGGCGCGGCGCTTTTCGCGGATGATGACTGAGCGCTCCCTGAAATCAGGTGGCAGTGAGGATGTGATCGTCACAGGCGGCGGCCCGGGTGTGATGGAAGCAGGGAACCGTGGCGCGCAGGACGCGGGCGGGCGGTCCATCGGGCTGAATATCGTGCTGCCGCATGAACAAGCGCCCAACGCCTATGTGACGCCCGAGCTGTGCTTTAACTTCCACTATTTCGCCATCCGCAAGATGCATTTCCTGATGCGCGCCTCTGCGATCTGTGTGTTTCCGGGGGGCTTTGGCACATTGGATGAAATGTTCGAGGCGCTGACATTGATCCAGACCGGGCGGATGGAGCAGGTCCCGTTCCTGCTCTTTGGCGAAAGTTTTTGGCGAAAAATCATCAACTGGGATGCGCTGGCTGACGCAGGGACAATTTCAGCGGATGATTTAAAGCTGTTCCGTTTTGTTGAAACGGCTGAAGATGCCTTGGCCGCTTTGGAGAATTGGGACGGCAAGGGCGAAAAGCGCGGCGCGATCCCCGGCCGCTAACGCATTTTTGTGTGCAGATACCTGTGGCGATGTCCCGGAAGCGGGGCATCGAAACGCCGGATCAGGCGGCCGTAGCTATACCCCAGATCAGACCCTTTGCAGATCCGCGCACCTGCGGCATCATGCAGGGCCAATCCGCCGCCCGCTTCACGCAGCTGATAGCCCTTGCGCGACAGACGCGCCTGTAAATCATCCCAACCTGTCGCATAAGCCAGATCATCCGCGAGAAGCGCCCGCAAGGGCGCGACGAGCCGCTCATCCGCTCTGCGAGCCGTCTTCGCGCGGGTCCTGCGGTACAAATCACGCTTGATGGCATCGCGCACGATGTGGCCGACCGAGAGATCCTCGGCTTCCCCGATCTGGCGCAAGGCCGCGACCATCGTCTGGCCCAGATATATGGTCACAGTCTCCATGCCGTCTCCATGCCGTCACATGGTGAAGAGATGGTTAAAGTCCTGTCTCTTGCGCGATCTGCGCCTTGGATTTGCGCGCGCGTTCGGTCGCAGACTTCAACTGGCCACAAGCGGCCATGATATCCTCGCCCCGCGGAGTGCGGATAGGTGAGGCATAGCCTGCCTTATAGATGATATCCGCAAACTTGCGGATCCGGTTGTTCGACGACCGCTTGTAGGGCGCGCCGGGCCATTCATTGAACGGGATCAGGTTGATCTTGGCAGGGATACCCTTGATCAGCTTGATCAGGCGTTGCGCATCTTCGTCACTGTCATTCACACCATCCAGCATCACATATTCAAAGGTGATGCGCTCGGAGTTCGATACCTTGGGATAGTCCCGCAACGCATCCAGCAAATCCGCAATCGGCCAGCGCTTGTTGATCGGGACAAGACGGTCCCGCACCTCATCGGTTGTCGCATGGAATGAAATCGCGAGCTGGCATCCGATCTCCTGCGCGGTGCGTGCAATTTCGGGCACCACACCGGATGTCGAGAGCGTGATCCGTCGCCGCGACAGGGATATCCCCTCGGGGTCCATCGCGATCTTCATCGCGTCGCGCACATTCTCAAAGTTATAAAGCGGCTCGCCCATTCCCATCAGGACGATGTTCGACAGGAGCCGCGTTTCATCCTTCGGCGCGCCTTGCTCGGGCCATTCCCCCAGATCATCACGGGCGACCATGATTTGCCCGACAATTTCGGCTGCGGTCAGGTTGCGCACGAGTTTCTGCGTGCCCGTGTGACAGAATGAACAGGTCAGCGTGCAGCCGACTTGGCTCGAGATACAAAGTGTTCCGCGGTCGGTTTCGGGGATATAGACCACCTCCACCTCATGTCCGCCTGCGATCCGCACCAGATATTTGCGGGTGCCGTCATCCGACACCTGCCGCGTCACCACCTCGGGCAATTCAATCGCAAAGGTGTCGGCCAACATCGCGCGGTAGTCTTTCGCCAGATTGGTCATCTGCGCAAAATCACGCACACCCCAATGGTAGATCCATTGCCAAATCTGGCCGACCCGCATCTTGGCCTGCTTTTCCGGTGTGCCGGCCGCAATCAGTGCATCCCGCATCTGGTCACGCGACAAACCGATCAGGTTGCGCGGTCCGTCTGGCAACTTGCGCGGAATAGTCAGCACGTCCTGCGTAATGGGGGCCTTGGCGTCCATGGGATTACTCTCACTGAGGGGTTTGAGGGGCATATAAGAGAAAAAGGCGGCCTCCACAAGGAAACCGCCTTTGCGCAAAATATTGTGAAACGCCTAGCCCGCGCAGCGGCTCGCGGCTTCTTCCACCGCAGCAGTAAAGCCCAAAAGG
Source organism: Yoonia rosea (assembly GCF_900156505.1). Classification (NCBI taxonomy): domain Bacteria; kingdom Pseudomonadati; phylum Pseudomonadota; class Alphaproteobacteria; order Rhodobacterales; family Paracoccaceae; genus Yoonia; species Yoonia rosea. The sequence continues at coordinate 179,066 of NZ_FTPR01000003.1, forward strand.
CTAAATGTGTCTTGTGTTTGTGTGCCACGACCCGACCGCGCCGTGATCACCGCATTTGCCCCGCGCTTCATCGCCTCGACGAAACGGGCGTCATCGGCAGGGGTTGCTGGCCAAGCAGTTTCGCCTTGGGTGAACATCTGGAATGTCGTGTCGCCGATCTGCACGCTCGCGGTTGATTCGTCGGCGAACGGATAGCCGCCGGTAAACATGACCTGCCCGTTCACATTCTCGGAGGGGCGGTAGAAGACAATCAACCGGATGTCGCCGCGGCGCACGTCAACGGTATTGCCATCGCGCGTGTTCAGCGTTTCCTTTGGGGCCGAGACCGCCCAGCATTCATTCGGATCGCTTTCCACAAAAACGCTCCAGTCGGTATTCGCTGAAACGCGGTTATCGCTTTCTTCTTGTGCGGCGGCGGCACCCGCCGTCACCAAAGCCAGTGTTACGCCAATCGCGCGTGAAATATTCAAAATCATTCTGCAGCCTCCACGCTGTCCTTGCCTCTGGATGTCTCGCCCAGCCAGTGGCACATCTGACGGTACCTTTTCGACTGGCGAGACCTTGTTCAACTCGATACCACTACGCCTAGCAAAAAATTGCCTGTGGGGGAAAGCCCCGTTACAGGTGCGCTCTGCGCGATAAAAACGAAATATACAATTCAAAAGGGCAAGAAAATGGCAAATCCTGTTGATCTGGTCGAAGTCTGGCGCGGAGATCTGCTTGAATGCGTCCATCAGGGTCACGCAGTTGTGTGTGACGATACCGGCCAGATTGTCGAAAGCTGGGGGGATCCTACGGCCATTATCTATCCGCGCTCGTCATGCAAAATGATTCAGGCACTGCCATTGGTGGCAAGCGGAGCCGCAGCAAATCTGACTGGACAGCAATTGGCGATTGCCTCGGCGTCGCACAACGCCGCCGCGATTCACACCGATCTGGTGGGCAAATGGCTCGCAGATCTTGATATGACAGATGATGATTTTCGCTGTGGTCCGGCTTTGCCAATGGACGAAGCGGCCCGCAACGCATTGATCTGTTCGGGCACAGCACCGTGTCAAATCCACAACGAGTGTTCCGGCAAACATGCGGGGTTTTTGACGTTGAAAAAACACCTCAAGGCTGGCCCTGATTACGAACTCATCGACCATCCGGTGCAGAAAGCTGTCAAATCAGCCTTTGAAGAGGTGACTGGCGAAACCAGCCCGATGTACGGAATTGACGGGTGCTCCGCACCAAACCATGCCTGTTCTGTGCATGGCCTTGCCCGCGCGATGGCTTTTTTTGCCAGTGCACAGGACCGTTCCGATGTGCTGAGCACCGCCGCGGCGCGGCTGACCCAAGCGATGGCGACGTTTCCGGAATTTGTTGCGGGCGAAACGCGCACCTGCACCGATCTGATGCGGGCGATGGACCATAAGGTAGCGATCAAGACCGGTGCAGAAGGCGTCTTCATTGCGATCATCCCCGAAAAGCGATTAGGCGTTGCGGTCAAGATCATGGATGGCTCACAGCGCGGGCGGGACTGCGCCATTGCGGCGATCCTCGTGCGGCTTGGCGTACTTGACCCGAACCATCCTGCAGCCGTTGCGCGCCGGACACCGGCCATTTTTAACCGCAGAGGGTTGACCACGGGCTTTATCCGCCCGGCCCCATTGCTCGCGTAAGCCCGACGCGCTCACCAGAAACACTGAACGGAAAGCCTGCCTTATGCCCTTTACCCTTGCCACCTGGAACATCAACTCTGTGCGTCTGCGCGAAGACATCGTTGCCCGCCTGATGCGCGATGAGGCCCCTGATGTGCTTTGCCTGCAGGAATGCAAAAGCCCAGTGGACAAGATCCCGCTGGAACAGTTTCAGGCGCTGGGCTACGCGCACATGGTTGCGCGCGGCCAGAAAGGCTATAACGGTGTGGCGATCTTTTCCAAAATCCCGATGGTCGAGGCTGGGGCCGAGGATTACGCCGGTCTGGGTCATGCGCGGCACATCGCGGCCAAGCTGGAAAATGGTGTGACGATCCACAACCACTATGTCCCTGCTGGTGGTGATGTGGCGGACCGCGCCGTGAACGAAAAATTCGGCCAGAAGCTCGATTATCTGACTGACATGCGCGATGCCTATCATGCGCAGAAGCCGGTAAAATCCATTCTTGTGGGCGATCTGAATATTGCACCGCGCGAAGACGACGTGTGGGACCACAAGAAATTGCTCAAGGTCGTGAGCCACACGCCGATCGAAGTGGAACACTTTGCCGCTGTAATGGATGCAGGGGCATGGTCCGACGTGACACGCAACGATATTCCCGAAGGTCTGCTCTATAGCTGGTGGTCCTACCGCGCCAAGGATTGGGACGAGGCCGACAAGGGCCGCAGGCTTGATCACATCTGGGCCACGCCGGACATCAAGAACGCCGCCCACAGCAGCCGCGTGCTGCGTGACGCACGTGGCTGGGAAAAGCCCAGCGACCACGCACCTGTGTTCGCAACGTTCGATCTCTAGGGGAATTCAATGACACTTCCGACATCCATGAAAGCGCTTGTGCAATTGCACGATGGCTATGCGGGTACACGGACGGGGCCCAATATCAGCGACCTGTCCCCTTTTGTGGCATATCAGGACGTGCCCCTGCCGCAGCCCGCCGCAGGCCAAGCGCTCATCAAGGTGCATCTGGCGGCGGTGAACCCCTCTGACATCCATTTTATCAAAGGCGAATACGGCCAACCCCGTGTCAAAGGGAGCCCTGCCGGATTTGAAGCTGTGGGTGAGGTTGTGGCTGGCAACACGCCTCTGATTGGCAAGCGCGTCAGCTTCTTTGCCGGCGGGTCCGGCACGTGGGCGCAGTATGCGCTGGCTGATGTCACCAGCCTCGTGCCTTGCCGCCCCGATCTGGCCGAAGTGGATGCCGCATGCCAGTTGGTCAATCCGCTGACCGCAATTGCGATGTTTGATCTGGTCAAGGAAAGCCGCGCGGAGAGTTTTGTGCTGAACGCTGCCGGATCTCAGCTTGGGAAATACCTGATCGCGCTGGCGAGGGATAATGGCGTTGCGCCAATCGCAGTCGTCCGTCGCGCTGAACAGGCGGCTGAACTACGCGACCTTGGCGCACATTCCGTGATTGTGTCCACCCAGCCGGACGCGCTTGATCAGGCCAAAACGGCCTTCCGCGCGCTGCCGCCCGCGATTTTGCTGGATGCTGTTGGTGACCAGTTCACGGCTGATCTGTTCTTTGCCATGCCCAAACACAGCACATGGGTGAATTATGGCAAACTGTCGGGCGAGGCCCCGTGCCTGACGGAACTGGGCCAACTGATCTTTATGAACAAGAAGATCGAGGGTTTCTGGCTGACCCGCTGGATCAAGCAGGTGGGTGCGGACCGCGTGCGGGCGGGCTTTGTGGAAATCCAGGAGCGCTTTGTCAGTGGCGCATGGAAAACGGATGTGGCGGGGATCGTGCCGTTGTCGGAGGCCATGCTGCGCCTGCCTCAGGTGCTGGCCGTGCCTGATGGCAAGGCGTTTATTGATCCGCGAGGCTGATCTTGCTTGCATCTGCGCAATAAATCCGCGACACGCGCGCTTTCGGTTCAGAAATGTTGAAAAACCGCTGAACCGTTGCTATTTCTAGATCATGCCCTGCGTCGGGGCCATGACGACGTGCTTTAAGGAGGACAATGATCTGTCTCTTTCTACAGCGGCTGATGCATCAGCCAAACCCGGAGTCGCAGCAATGACGGCCCCACAAAATGTGACCAGCGAAGCGCTTTTGGCGGCTGTTCTCAAATCCCTCGATGACGACAAAGGCGAAGACATCGTGCAGATCAGTCTGCGCGGCAAGTCCGAGATTGGCGACTATATGGTCATCGCATCGGGCCGTTCGACGCGCCAAGTGACGGCGATGGCTGAAAAGCTCGCGGATCGTCTGAAGCAGGAATTCGGGATCATCTCCAAGACCGAAGGCAAAGACACCGGCGATTGGGTGCTGATCGACACAGGCGATATCATCGTGCATATCTTCCGTCCGGAAGTGCGCGAATTCTATCAGCTTGAAAAGATGTGGCAGCCGGGGACGGCCAGCGCCGTCTGATGCGGGTCCAGATTTGCGCTGTGGGCCGTTTGCGCAAGGGGCCCGAGCGCGACCTTTATGATGACTACCTCACCCGGTTCGACCGGACGGGGCGGGCGCTGGCCTTTGGGCCTGCGCAACTGATCGAAGTCGAAGACAAAAAGGGCGGCGGCATGGCCGGCGAGGCAGCCCTGCTGGAACGTGCGGTGCCCGATGGTGCCTTGATCTGTACCCTCGATGAACGCGGCAAGCTCATGGGCTCGCCGGACTTTGCAGCCCTTCTCGCCACATGGCGCGACCAGGGGCGGCAGGACGTCAGTTTCGTGATTGGTGGCGCGGACGGGATTGATCCCGCTTTGCGTGACCGCGCCGATGCGTCTTTGAGTTTTGGCAAAATGGTCTGGCCGCATATGTTAGTGCGCGTGATGTTGGCCGAACAGCTTTACCGTGCTGCCTCTATTCTGGCGGGCGGTCCTTATCATCGGGCTTAGGAGCCTCCGGCGGGAGTATTTCGGGCAAGATGATGCGGTGCGGTGGTTCCCCTGATTGCAATGCTGCGATAGACAGCAATCAACCAATATAGGAGCGTTGCTATGCCCACCCCCAAACCCGTTGTTCTGTGCATTCTTGATGGCTGGGGCCTGCGCGACGCGGTTGAAGGCAACGCGCCCAAGCAGGCGCATACCCCAAATTTTGACGCGATCATGCGAGGGCCCCATGCCCGGCTTCTGACACATGGCCGTGATGCGGGGCTGCCCGGCGGGCAGATGGGCAATTCCGAAGTGGGCCACACCAACATCGGCGCGGGCCGCGTGGTTGCGATGGATCTGGGCCAGATTGAGCTGTCGATCGAGGATGGATCGTTTTTCACGGCGGATGCGCTGGTGGCGTTCATTGAGAAGCTGAAAGCCAGTGGAGGTGCCGCGCATCTGATGGGGGTCGTGTCCGACGGCGGCGTTCATGGGCATCTAGATCATATCATTGCTGCCGCTAAGGCGATCACCGATGCCGGTGTGCCGGTCATCATCCACGCGATCACAGACGGGCGTGATGTGGCGCCATCTTCGGCCAAAGCGTTTATGGCAACGCTGACTGAAAACCTGCCTGACAACGCGAAGATTGCCACGGTCATTGGCCGCTATTTCGCGATGGACCGAGATAATCGCTGGGAGCGGGTCGAGACCGCCTATGACGCGATGATCAAAGGTGAGGGCGGGGCGGCCGCCACGCCACTGGCGGCGATCGAGGCGGCTTATGCGGCGGGCAAAACAGATGAATTCATCCCCGCCACCGTGATTGGCGACTACGCAGGGTTCGGAAAGGATGACGGGTTCTTCTGTCTGAATTTCCGTTCTGACCGTGCGCGTGAAATTCTGGCGGCGATTGCCGATCCCGACTTTGACGGATTTGAGCGTGAGCAGCCGCCTTTGGCAGCATTGCTGGGGATGGTCACCTATTCGGACCGTCATGACGCGTGGTTCGATACGGTTTTTCCCAAACGCGATATCCAGAATACCCTTGGTGCATGGGTTGCCAAACACGGGCTGCGCCAGTTCCGGCTGGCAGAGACCGAGAAATACCCCCATGTGACTTTCTTTCTGAACGGCGGGATCGAGGTGCCGGAAAAGGGCGAGGACCGCTATATGGCGGCATCGCCAAAAGTTGCGACTTATGACATGCAGCCAGAGATGTCGGCGGCCGAGGTGACCGAACATTTCGTCAAGGCCATCGAGGACGGCTATGACCTGATTGTCACCAACTACGCCAATCCCGATATGGTGGGACACACCGGCGATCTTGGTGCAGCGATCAAGGCTTGTGAGGCGGTTGATGAGGGTCTGGGACAGGTCCTGACCGCTCTTAAAGCCGCAGGCGGTGCCATGATCGTCACCGCCGACCACGGCAATTGCGAGACGATGATTGATCCTGAAACAGGTGGGCCGCATACCGCGCATACGTTGAACCCTGTGCCAGTGGCCTTGGTCAGTGGGTCAGAGGGCGCGTCACTGCGTGACGGCAGGCTGGCCGATCTTGCGCCCACGGTGCTTGATCTGATGGGTCTGGAATTGCCCCCCGAAATGACAGGGCGGAGTTTGATCGTAAAATGATCCGCCTGATTGCTGCATTGCTTTGTTTCGCCTCGGGGGCTTTGGCGCAACAAAACGCGGTCGAGGCTGCCGCACAGTTGCAGGCAGCCCAAGCGCAATTGCAGGCCGCTGACAGTGCACGCGACCGGATTGCGGCGCTGACGGAAACCGTCCAGGCCTATGAGGCGGGGCTGGCGGCCATGCGGCAGGAGCAACGCGATATTGCCCTGCAAGAGGCAATCCTGACCGAAGAGCTCGAACTGCGCCGCGCTGAATTTGCCCAGCTTCTGGGGGTGCTGTCTGCCATCAGCAACACGCCGCAACCTGTCTTGCGTGCACATCCTGACGGGCCGCTGAACACCGTGCGCGCTGGCATGCTCGTGGCCGATGTGACACCGGGGTTGCGCGCTGAGGTCGCGCGGCTGAACGCACTTCTGACGCAGACCCAAGAGGCACGGCAGGCCCAGGACGCTGCTGCGCAGACCTTGACCGAAGGATTGCAGGGCGCACAGGCGGCCCGTGCGGCTCTGGGACAGGCGGTGTCAGAACGCACCGATCTGCCCAGCCGTTTCGAGGACGATCCGGTGCAAACCGCGCTTTTAGTGGCCAGCACCCGGACCTTGGGGGAATTCGCCACAGGGTTGGCCGAGGCGCGTCCGGATGGCACCGGGGTGCTCACGCCACAAGGGAACCTGCCTTTGCCGGTTGCCGGCACAATACTGCCCGATGATGGCACGGGCCGGCGCGGTTTACGCATAGGTGCCGAACCCCGCGCCTTGGTCACTGCCCCTGCACCGTCCACGATTTTGTTTCAGGGCCCGCTTCTGGACTATGGCACCGTAGTGATTCTGGAACCGGCTGCTGACATCATGTTCGTCATGGCAGGATTTGCCGAGGTCTTCGGCGTGGCGGGGCAGGTGGTCCCGATGGGTGCGCCAATCGGGCTTTTGGCGGCAAATGACAGGAAATTGACTGAAAATTTTGGGATTGCGACTGGGCAGCCCGGCTCTGCCCTTTATCTTGAGGTCAGAGAGGGGCAAACTCCGGTGAACCCCGCCGCGTGGTTTGCGGTCGAGTAGGTAAGGAAAAAAGATGAAAAAGCTGATGTTGGCCGCCACTGGTGGTGCTGTCTTGGGACTGGTTGTGACGACGCAGATTGCGGGGCCACTTGTGGCGCAAGAAGCGGAGCAGAGCACCAGCGTTTATGAGCAGCTTGATCTTTTTGGCGATATTTTCGAGCGGATCCGTTCGAACTACGTGGAAGAAGTTGACGACCGCGAACTGATCGAGGCCGCTATTAACGGGATGCTGACATCGCTTGATCCGCACTCGAGCTATCTGTCCCCCGAAGCGGCGCAGCGCATGCGTGTCAGCACCTCGGGCGAATTCGGCGGTCTGGGGATCGAAGTCACCCAGGAAGAGGGATGGGTGAAAGTGGTGTCCCCGATGGATGGCACCCCGGCCGAGGCCGCAGGCATCGAAGCAGGTGATTTTATCACTGCCGTTGACGGTGAAAGCGTATTGGGCCTGACCTTGGACGAAGCGGTGCAGATGATGCGCGGCCCCGTTGGTGCCGAGATTATTGTCACCATCGTGCGCGAAGGCGAGGTCGAGCCTTTTGACGTCTCGATCATCCGCGATACGATCAAACTGACCGCCGTACGCAGCCGCACCGAGGGCAACGCGGTTGTCTTGCGGGTCACAACGTTCAACGAACAGACCTTCCCGAACCTGGCGGAAGGGATCGAAGAACAAGTGGCCGAGGCTGGTGGTATCGACAATATTGACGGCTTTGTCGTTGACCTGCGCAACAACCCCGGCGGTCTGCTCAGTCAAGCGGTCTATGTCTCTGACGCCTTCCTTGATGCGGGTGAAATCGTCTCCACACGCGGGCGGCGGGCATCTGACGGTGACCGCTTCAATGCCACACCCGGTGATCTGGCCGAAGGCAAACCGATCGTTGTCCTGATCAATGGTGGGTCCGCCTCGGCATCGGAAATTGTGGCGGGTGCGCTGCAAGACCACCGCCGCGCCATCATCGTTGGCACCAATTCCTTTGGCAAAGGGTCTGTCCAGACGGTTGTTCCCCTCAGCCAGGACGGGGCGATGCGCCTGACAACTGCGCGTTATTACACACCGTCGGGCCGGTCCATCCAGTCGCTCGGAATTTCTCCGGACATCATTGTGGAACAGCCCCGTCCACGCCCCGTGGATGAAGAAGAGGCAGAAGCAGGTACACCACGGACCGAAGCAGGTTTGCGCGGTTCTTTGGAGAATGACAGCCTGACAGAGGACGAAATCCGCCAGATCGAAGAAGATCGCGCGCGCGCCGAGGCTGCGGCAGCCCTGCGCGAGGATGATTATCAACTGGCCTATGCTATTGATATCCTGAAGGGTTTGAACGCACTGGGCCCACTGTCGGGTAGCGAGTGAGTAAATCGCTCTCCTGATCACGCTGACGTGAGTGACAAAGGGAAATAGCGTCCTATTTCCTTTTGCATCACCTGACCAAGCGTCACCAATAGGAGAGACACGATGACTAAGCTGACACGCCGCAACCTGCTTGCCGCCGGCACGGCCTTGCCTTTCGCAAGCCTTGCCGCCGGAGCTGCCCGCGCCGAAGCCCCGATGAAGGGTGCAAGTTTCGCCACACACCGCCGCTTTATGATCGGCGATTTCGAGGTGACAACAATCCTTGGCGGCACCACGCCCCGCGACGCGCCTCAGGGCATCTTCGGCATGAACGTGTCGGAAGAAGAATTCGCCGCCGTCAGCCGCGACAACTTCCTGTCGACCGAGGCATCACAGTTCTTTTTCACACCCACACTGGTGAACACAGGCAGCGAAGTCGTGCTTTTCGATACCGGCCTGAACGCCGCCGCCACCGTCGCAGCCCTTGAGGGTGCAGGCTACACCGCCGACCAAGTCGATGTTGTTGTCCTGACCCACATGCACGGCGATCACATCGGTGGCTTGATGAACGATGGCGCACCAACCTTCGCGAACGCACGTTACGTGACGGGCCAAATGGAGTTTGACCACTGGGCCGGCGCCGAAAACGAAGGCTTTGAGGCGAATGTCCGCCCGCTGGCCGAAAATATGACTTTCCTTGGTGATGGCGGCGATGTCGTCAGCGGTATCACAGGGATGGCCGCGTTCGGTCACACGCCCGGCCATATGGTCTATCGTCTAGACAGTGCAGGCGCAGGGCTTGTGATCTTTGCTGACCTCGCCAACCACCCAGTGTGGTCGCTGGCACGCCCCGATTGGGAAGTGCGCTTTGACGCCGACAAAGAGGCCGCTGCCGCATCACGCCGCAACGTCTTGGGCATGATCAACGCCGACCGCATCCCCGCCATCGGCTACCACATGCCGTTCCCTGCTGTGGGATATGTCGACACAGGCTCAAACGGTGCCGAGTTCCGCTGGGTGCCCGAAGCGGGCCAGTTGATGGGCTAATCGCCTTGCGAAAGTCTGGCCACTTTGGTGGTCAGGCTTTCACCCTTTCGGATGCGGGATCATAAAACGGCTTCAACTGCGCCTCCGCCTGCACCCGTACCCCCATCACGTCAATCTCGTAGGCGCTTGACAGCACATCCGCCACGCTCTCGCCTGCGCAGGGCACATATCCCATGCCAAGTGCGGCACCCAGATGGTGGCCATAGCCGCCAGAGCTGAGATGGCTAACAACCTTGCCATCCCGCAAAATGGGTTCGTTATGATACAAGAGCGGCTCGGGATCGCGGAGTTTGAATTGCATGAGTCGCCGCTCCAACCCTGCGTCACGTTTGCTCATCACGGCGTCGCGGCCGATGAAGTCAGCTTTGTCGGTTTTCACAGCAAAGCCTAACCCCGTCTCCAGAACGTGATCCTCAGCCGTGATATCGTGACCGAAGTGGCGGAATCCTTTTTCCATGCGCGCCGCATCCATCATATGCATCCCGCAAAGCTTGAGCCCCATGTTCTGTCCCGCCGTATGCAGCACCTCGAACACATGCCCCGCCATGTCGGTCGAGACATAGACCTCCCAACCCAGCTCACCCACATAGGTGACGCGATGGGCGCGCGCCAAACCCATGCCGATCTCGATCTCTTGCGCGGTGCCAAAGGGGTTCACGTCATTGCCAAAATCATTTGGCGACACGGCCTGGAGCAGTTTCCGGCTATTCGGGCCCATGATGGCCAGCACGCCTTCGCCCGCTGTCACATCGGTGATGACCACGTTGAAATCGCCCATATGGCGCTGCATCCACGTCTGATCCGCCAGACGCGTCGCGGCAGGTGTGACCACCAGATAGGCCGTCTCGGACAGGCGGGTGACAGTCACATCGGCCTCAATCCCCGCACGGCTATTCAGAAACTGCGTATAGATAATCTTGCCCTCCGGCACGTCATGCTGGCCGCCGCCGATATGGTTCAGGAACGCCGTCGCATCGCGCCCCTCAACACGTATTTTCCCGAAAGAGGACATATCATACATCCCCACATTCGTGCGGATCGCATTCAGTTCGGCGCCAACATTGCCAAAGAAATTCTGCCGCTTCCAAGAGTATGCATATTCCGGCGTCTGCCCCTCATCCGCAAACCAGTTGGCCCGCTCCCAACCTGCAAGCTCACCCATCACCGCGCCTTGCTCTAGCAGATGTTGGTGGAATGGCGTCCGGCGTACACCGCGCGCGGTGGCCTTTTGGCGGAAAGGGAAATGGTCGGCATAAAGCAGCCCCAGCGTTTCCTTGGAACGTTCAAACAGATAGGTCTTGTTGCCCTGAAACGGCTGCATCCGGCCAATATCCACATCACCCAGATCGAAGGGCTTTTCGCCCGCATCCATCCACTGCGCCAGCGCCATGCCCGCGCCACCGGCAGACTGTATGCCTATCGAATTAAAGCCCGCAGCCACCCAAACGTTATCCATCTCGGGTGCCAGCCCCAGATGATAGGCGTCATCGGGGGTGAAACTCTCGGGACCATTGAAAAACGTATGAATTCCAGCTTCCGCAAGCATGGGCATGCGTGCAACAGCGGCTTCGAGGATCGGTTCAAAATGGTCGAAATCCTCGGGCAGTTGATCGAATTCAAAATCTGCTGGGATACCATCCATCGCCCAAGGTTTCGCATTTGGCTCAAAGGCGCCCAGCAGGATTTTTCCTGCGTCTTCCTTATAGTAAGCACATTCATCAGGGACACGCAGAACCGGCAACTGGGTCAGACCGGCAATTGCCTCGGTCACGATATAGAAATGTTCGCAGGCATGTAGCGGCACATTCACGCCCGCCATACGGCCCACTTCATGGCCCCACATCCCTGCGCAATTGACAATCATATCGCAGGTCATCGTGCCATGCGCGTCAGCGGTTTCCCAATCCACGGATTGCACGCGGCGCCCCGCCTTATTGATCCTAGTGACCTTGGTACGTTCAGCCACCACGGCGCCCTTCATGCGCGCGCCCTTGGCCAGCGAAAGCGCGATGTTGGAAGGGTCGCCTTGACCATCTTTGGGCAGATAGACACCACCCGTCACACCGTCGATATTCAGATGCGCGTAGCGGTCCTTGATCTCACTGGGCGAGATTTCCTCAATCTCTACCCCGAACGCCCGTGCCATCCCCGCAGAGCGTGAAAGCTCTTCGCGGCGCTCCTCTGTCAGCGCCACGGTGATTGACCCCACACGCTTGAAACCGGTCGCGACACCTGTCTCATTTTCCAGATTGCCATAAAGCTCTTGGCTGTATTTCGCGAGCTTGGTCATATTCGCCGTCGCGCGCAGCTGCGCGATCAATCCGGCCGCATGCCATGTGGTGCCGGAGGTCAGCTGTTTGCGTTCCAGCAGCACCACGTCTTTCCACCCCAACTGGGCCAGATGATAGGCGACCGAACAGCCAATGACGCCCCCTCCGATGATGACCACACGGGCATGCTTTGGAAGGTTTGTCATTGCATTTTATCCTATTTACCAAAAAGTCGGCCGTTATGGTGTGGTAATTTGATGTCCGGCGGCTTTGATTTTTTCCGCCAGCTTCGCGATATGCGCAGGCCCGACCTCGCAGCAGCCACCGACAATTGTAGCCCCCTGATCAATCCAGCCCATCACGAAACCTGCGTATTCCTCAGGCCCAAGGTCCTTGCGCGCGGTCAGCGCATCGACCGTGGGTTTGTCACCCAGGAACCCTTCGCTGATCTTGGTAAACCCGTTGGCATAGCCGCCAAAGGGTTTGCCTGACGTGGCCAGAATACCCATCGTGGTGCTGATTGCTTCGGGCGAAGAGCAATTCGCCAGAATTGCGCTGGCATCCCCCGCCACGGCAAAGACATCTGCCACAGGCTCACCCGAGCGCAGCTTTGTGCCATCGTTTTCATCCACCGTCAGCGCAAGCCAGACAGGTTTGCCGGTCGCAACAGTCGCTTCAAGGATCGCACGGGCGTGGGCAACAGAGGCAACGGTTTCACAAATGAGACTGTCGACGTGCGGTGCCAGCATATTGGCCACCTCGGCATAGGTCGCCACAGCGACATCATGCGGGGGCATCAGATCAGGACGGTAGGACGCGCGCAGGGGTCCGATTGAGCCCGCCAGAACACCCACACCTTTCGCCTCTTCGAGTGCGGCCTTTTGCAGGTTGGCAAAGTGACCTTCCATGCCGGTCCCTTCGAGCCTGTCGCGCAGGACGGCATAGGTGTTGGTGGTATGGACCGTCGCACCTGCGGCGCGGTAATCGGCATGCACCTGGGCCACCAGTCCGGGGTGATCAATCATCACCTGCGTGGACCAAAGCGGTGTGGGCCGGTCACCGGCACGATGGACAAGTTCCTGTCCCATGCCGCCGTCAAGAAGGATGATATCTGTCACGAAATGCGTCTCCGAATGTTATAGGTGCGATGGCAAGATCACGCCCTGATCCGCATGTTCTGCGGGTCCCACAGGGGCTGATCCTCTTGGATCGTCGCTATATAACGTTCGCCGTAGATATCAACGTGAACCTTTGCCCCCGGCACGGCGGCATCGGCGCGCAGCATCCCCAGTGCGATGGATTTATCCACGCGGTAGCCCCAGCCGCCTGACGTGGTTTCGCCCGCAACCTCATCGCCGATCCAGATTGTGGACATGTAAGGCGCATCCGCAGGGCTGGGGTTGTCCAGTGTCAGCGTGACAAAACGCTTCTTCACACCCGTCTGTTTTTCCGCCAAGAGAGCCGCCTTGCCGGTGAAATCCTGCGGTTTGTCGAATTTGATAAACCGCTCCAGCCCGCCTTCGAGAAGTGAATAATCCGTGCTCAGATCACCTTTCCACGCGCGATAGCCCTTTTCCAGCCGCAGCGCGTTCAGCGCGAACATGCCAAAGGGCACGGCCCCCGCACCAAGCACCGCGTCATAGAGCGCAGGGATATTGGCATTGGCGGCATGAATTTCCCAACCCAACTCGCCCGCGAAACTGACCCGTGCCAGCGCACAGTCAACACCAGCAACTTTTGCCGCCTGATGGCTTAACCACCCTGCCGACAAATCTGCCTCGGTCCCGATGCTTTCAAACAGTTCCCGCGCCTTTGGCCCGGTCACGATCAAGGTGGAATATTCCGTTGTGTGGTCGGTCAGCGAGAGGCCTTCATCGAGCGCCCCGCGCAACACATCATAGTCATGCCATTGCGCGGTGGCCGCGGTAATCAGCGTAAACTGATCCTCGCCGTGCCGCATGACCGACATCTCGGTCAGGATCCGTCCGCGATCATCGGCGAAATAGGCGAGGTTCATGCGCCCGACCTTCGGCAAACCGCCCGCGATCCGTCCGCGCAACCATTCGGCGGCACCGTTACCGGAGAGATTGAACCGCGAAAAACCCGGCAGGTCCAACACGCCCACACCATCGCGGACAGCCTCGCACTCTTCCTTCACGCGTGGCTGCCAAGGGCCTGCGCGCTCCCATGTCTCGGTCGCCTCAAGCGAAGTATCGTCACCATCCTTGGCAAACCAGTTGGCGCGCTCCCACCCGTTATAGGCCCCCATCTGGCCACCCAAGGCGATCACCTTGTCATGGACAGGTGATAGTTTCTTGTTGCGCCCCGCTGGCCACATCTTGTGCGGGAAATGCATGCCGTATTCGTGGCCGTAGATTTCCATCGCCTTCTGGTGGCAGTAATCCTGATCGGTGTAATCGGTATAGCGGCGCGGATCGCAGGCCCACATATCCCACTCGGTCTGGCCATCGACGATCCATTCGGCAGCGACCTTGCCCGCACCGCCGCCTTGGGTAATGCCGAAGGTAAAGACGCACGCTTCAAACGCATTCTTCACGCCTGGCATCGGACCAAGCAGCGGCAGACCATCCGGGGCATAAGGGATTGGCCCGTTGATCACGCGGCCCACGCCCGCGGTGCCAAGGATCGGCACGCGCGCCATGGCATCTTCGATATACCACTCCAACCGTTCCAGATCGTCGGGGTACAGTTGGAAGCTAAAATCCTCGGGCTGCGGATCATCGGGGGTCACCCAATGTGCCTTGCAGTTGCGTTCATAAGGCCCAAGGTTCAGCCCGTTCTTGTCCTGCCGCAGATAGTAAGAGCTATCCACATCGCGTAACAACGGCACCTTATGGCCCATTTTTTCGGTCCAGGCTTTCAGCTCGGGAATTTCCTCGGTCAGGAAAAACTGGTGCGACATCGTCACCATTGGCACGGTACGCCCCCCATAGGGTTTGAACCATTCGCCGACACGCTGGGCATAATATCCGGCCGCATTCACCACTTTTTCGCAGTCAATATCGCCCTTTTCGGTATGCACGGTCCACGTGCCATTCGGGTGCTGGGTCACGCCCGTCGCACTGCAAAACCGCTCGATCTTGGCGCCCATCTGGCGCGCGCCTTTGGCCAAGGCCTGCGTCAGTTGCGCGGGGTCAATATCACCGTCGTCAGGATCATAAAGCGCGCCTTCCAGATCATGTGTCTCAAGAAACGGATACATCTCTTTCGCGTCATCCGGCGTCATCAGCCGCAAATTCAGCCCCTGATAATTGCCCATGCTCATCGCGCGGGCGAATTCCTGCATGCGTTCCTTGGAATGCGCCAGCCGGATGGACCCGGTGACGTGATAGTTCATCGGGTAATCCACCTCTTCGGCCAGTCCTTTATAAAGGCCCAGCGAATAGCGCTGCATGTTCATCACAGCCCAGGATGTGCTGAAAGACGGACAATTTCCTGCGGCATGCCAGGTAGAGCCAGCGGTCAACTCGTTCTTTTCCAGCAAGACACAGTCGGTCCAGCCCTTCTTGGCGAGATGGTAAAGGGTCGACACCCCCACAACACCGCCACCAATAATCACAACACGTGCAGTTGTCGGGAAGTCAGTCATATCGTTTACCTTCTCTGGTCGGCGGTATCTAGGGCATGGTGCAGCGTCATCGCGGGCCCTCAATAGATCGGAGGAGAGATCACCCAGACGATCTCGCACGTGGTGTCATGTTTGTTCCACCACTGGAACTTCTGTCCGCGCAAACGGAAGCTATCGCCGGCCTCAAGCGCGAAGTGCTGGCCATCAAGCGCAATCTCAAACTTGCCTTTGATGATATAGCAGACCTCTTGGGTCGGCCGGCTCACGGGTTCGGGCAGGAATGAGTGGGGGGCGAAGGCGGAATGGATGACCTCAAAATCATCCGTCAGATCAGGTGACAAAAGCGCCTCGGTCAAGCCTTCGGTCCGGCTGCCGATCGGGCGGCGGGCATGGGCCCGCACGATATGGCCTTCTTCCTCTGGGGGAATTGCAACCTTCAAAAAGCTGGATATCGAAACATCAAGGGCTTTTGCGATGCGGGCCAGATCGGCGCCGTCAGGATAGGATAAATCGCGCTCAACCTGGCTCAGCCAGCCAACGGAACGGCCCAGCGTTGCAGCCAGTTCAACCAGCGTAATCCGCCGTGCCTTGCGCAAGGACCGTATGTCCGCTCCAAGCGATGAAACGGTGACATTTTCATCCCGCATGATCGCACCATGAAAAAATGACATAAATATTCATATACCGTGGTCCTTAGCGTTTGCATAATAGTTTTTGTGCTGAATGCTGCAGATATTGCCAGTGGCTATTTTGCAAAGGCGAGATCGAGGACAGTCGTCATGCCCGCGACATCCGTCTGATCGAAGGCATCAGGTTGATCGCTATCAATATCAAAAACACCCAGCAACGCACCGTTGCGGTCATGGACCGGCAGCACCAGTTCCGAGCGCGTACTGCTCGCACAAGCAATGTGGCCAGGAAAGGCCTCAACATCGGGAACAAGCTGGACTGCGCCGGTGCGCGCGGCAGCCCCGCAAACACCCCGCGAAAACGGGATCACCAGACAGCCGTGCCCGCCCTGATACGGCCCGATCTTGAGCATCTCGGGGCCGGTCACCCGATAAAAACCGGTCCAGTCAAAACGATCATCGCTATGATGCACCTCGCAGGCGACCGTCGCCATCAAGGAAATCACGTCATCCTCACCTTCGGCCAGCGCGGCAATCGTTTTGGTCAGGTCATCGTAGTTCACGCGCATCGTAGTATCTTTCATGTCTTTCTAAACCCGCTCAATGGCAATCGCCGTGCCTTCGCCGCCACCGATACAGATGGCTGCAACGCCCCGTTTGAGCCCACGTGTTTCCAATGCATTCAGCAAGGTCACGATAATGCGCGTACCGGATGCCCCAATCGGATGCCCCAAGGCGCAGGCCCCGCCATTCACATTCACGATGTCGCGGGGAATGTGCATTTCCTGCATGAACGCCATCGGAACCACGGCAAAGGCCTCGTTGACCTCCCACAGGTCCACATCATCAACGTCCCAGCCGATCTTGGCCAAGAGCTTTTGCGCGGCAGGCACGGGCGCCGTCGTAAACCACCCCGGGGCCTGTGCATGGCTGGCATGGCCCACGATCCGCGCACGCGCGCCACTGTTGTCAGCCGACAGAACCAAGGCCGCCGCGCCATCGGAAATGCTTGATGCATTGGCCGCTGTCACCGTCCCGTCAGGGCGGAACGCAGGTTTCAGCGACGGAATCTTTTCGGGCCTCGCCTTGCCGGGTTGTTCATCACGGGTGAAAACATCTTCACCATTGCGGCTATGCACGGTGACGGGGGCGATTTCTTTGTCGAATGCCCCGGACCGTTCGGCATCCAGCGCGTTGGACAACGACGCAATCGCATAGTGATCCTGTGCGTCACGATTGAACTGGTACTTTTCGGCGCAATCCTCGGCAAATGTGCCCATCAGACGGCCTTTGTCATAGGCATCCTCGAGCCCGTCGAGGAACATGCTGTCCTGCACACTCTGGTGCCCGATCCGCGCCCCGCTGCGCAATTTCGACATCAGATAGGGTGCGTTGGTCATGCTTTCCATGCCGCCTGCAACCATCGTGTCGGCGCCGCCAAGGGCGATCTGGTCAAAGGCCATCATCGCCGTTTTCATGCCAGAACCGCACATCTTGTTGACGGTCGTGGCCGGTACGCTGTCATCCAGCCCCGCCAGAAACCCCGCCTGCCGTGCAGGGGCCTGTCCCAGACCGGCGGGCAGAACGCAGCCCATCAGGACCTCATCAACATCTGGTTTGCCGGCGCCCGCAAGTGCGGCCTTGATCGCGGCTCCCCCCAAAGTGGGTGCATCCACATCGGAAAAAATTCCCTGAAACCCGCCCATCGGTGTGCGGGCCGCACCTTTGATGAAAACATCACGCATGATCTTACTCCCTCCAACGCAGTAGACGCTACGCCTGTGTCGCCGAAAGGAAAAGCCTGAACATTTGCGTTGCGCGTCGCAGCGATCGGGCTAGGTTCACCGGCAATATCAGGAAGGACCTCCCCATGCGTAATTTTCACCACCCCGGCCGTTCAGCGGTTTATGCAACCAACGGCATGTGCGCCACGTCGCACCCGCTGGCCGCCAAAGTCGCTGTGCAAATGATGGAATCAGGTGGCAATGCCATGGACGCTGCGATTGCGGGGGCAGTGCTGCTGGGCCTGTGTGAGCCGCAGATGACAGGCATCGGCGGGGATTGTTTTGTGCTGATGACACCGCCGGGCGAAGACCGCGTTGTGGCGCTGAACGGATCAGGCCGTGCGCCTGCGGGAATAGACGCCGACAAACTGCGTGCCAAAGGTGACGTGATCGCACCCTATTCCGCCGATGCGGTCAGCATCCCGGGCGCGGTTGATGCCTTTTGCCGTCTGTCCAAGGACTGGGGCAAACTGGGCCTCAAGGCCGTTCTCGCCCCGTCTATCCACTATGCCGAGGCCGGCGTTCCGGTGGCTGAACGCGTGGCCTCTGACTGGGCGCAATCGGTGGATAACCTTTCTGGCCATGCCCGCGACCTCTATCTGCTGAACGGCGAAGCCCCCAAGGCAGGGCAGCTGTTCCGCGCGCCGGAGCAGGCGCAGGTTCTGCGGCGCATCGCGATGGACGGACGCGCAGGGTTCTACGAGGGAGAGGTTGCCGAAGACATGGTCGCCTCGCTCAATGCGCTGGGCGGCACGCATACGCTGGATGATTTCGCGAATACGGCATGTGACTACACTGACCCGATCACAGGCGGCTATGGCGGGCTCGATCTTTACGAGCATCCACCAAACGGGCAGGGCGCGACCGCGATCCTGTTGCTGAATATCCTGAAGCATTTCGATATTGCAGGCATGGACCCGTGGGGCGCCGAGCGCGTCCATATTGAGGCCGAAGCAACCAAGCTGGCCTACGACACCCGCAACCGGTTCTTGTCTGATCCAGAATACATGACGCGGCTCGACTATATGACGTCACCCGACACTGCGGCGAAACTGGCCGCCCTGATCAACCCGAAGAAAGCCATGGCCGCAGGGCTGCCGGGGGCCGAGGCGGTACACAAGGACACCATCTATATCACCGTCGTCGACAAAGACCGCATGTGTGTGTCGCTGATCTATTCGGTGTTCCACTCCTTTGGATCAGGCATCGCGTCGGATAAATTCGGCGTGCTGTTCCAGAACCGCGGCGCGGGTTTCACTCTGCAACAAGGTCACCCCAACGAGGTCGGCGGCGGCAAACGCCCGATGCACACGATCATCCCCGCGATGCTGAAGAAAGACGGCAAGGTCCACATGCCCTTCGGCGTCATGGGCGGGCAGTATCAGTCCACCGGCCACGCGCGCTTCGTGACCAACGTCACAAATTTCGGGCTGTCACCACAGGCTGCGATGGATGCGCCGCGCAGTTTTGCGGAAGGCAGCGAACTGCGGGTCGAGGACGGCTACAGCGATGCGGTCAAAGCCGAACTTGCCGCAATAGGCCACAACGTGGTGCGCCCCGACACAGCCATCGGGGGCTCACAGGCGATTCTGCTGCATGAGGATGGTGTGCTTGAGGGCGGCAGCGACCCGCGCAAAGACGGCTGCGCAATCGGGTATTGAGAGATGGCAAGGAAAGAACCGCTCATTCAGATATGAACGTTTCCGAATGACGGGTCTGCGGGACGAAGTGTGAAATCGCTGCGCTTGCGCCAATGACCGCTTCGTCACCAGCTCGACTTAGCGGCCTGGTCGCGCAAACTCTGACCTTGCCCGTTCGACTCGTTCTCTAACAACACAGCCTTTTGCATGATCGTTGATCAACCCCATAGCCTGCATGAAGGCGAATATTGTTGTAGGCCCTAGGAATTTCCAACCACGTTTTTTCAATTCTTTGGCTAGCGCTTGCGAAGCGGCAGACGTGGAAACCGTTTGCGGCTCGGCCAGCTCTTCCCGCTTCGGTTCGAAACTCCACACGAAGGCTGCGAGCGATCCTTCGGCCCTGACTAACTCAGCCATGCGTTCAGCATTGTTAATCGTCGCCTCGATCTTGGCCTTGTTCCGAACTATGCCGGTATCTTCCATCAACCGCGCATGATCTGCGACCCCGAATTCGGCAATATTCGCATAGTCAAACCCAGCGAAGGCCGCCCTGAAATTCTCCCGCTTGGCCAGAATCGTGCGCCAGCTCAAGCCGGACTGGAAACTTTCAAGGCAGAGTTTCTCAAAGAGACGAGTGTCGTCGGCAACCGGAAAACCCCATTCCTTATCGTGATAGTCTAGGAACTCCGGTGCCGCACCTGACCATTTGCAGCGCGGTTCTCCATCTGGCCCCGTGAAGAGCATCGGCATCGCTCAGGCTTTCAGGAAGTCAAGCGCGGGCGTCGTCTTCTTGACGTCGACTTCGGCGATCTGTGCGACCACGACATTGTGCTCAACGAATGGATCGGCATTGATACGCCTCTCGATCTCTTCGCGGTTTTCTCCCGCGGCCAGAATTGCGCCGCCGCCTTCCGGCGTCAGGGAACCCACACATTGAAATATCCCATCTCCGAAACCCTTAGCGATCCATTCGTTGTGGGCTGGCATGAAATCAGGGGCGGCGGATTTGTTTTCGGAGAATCGAAGAAAAATGATGAACACTGTAGTCTAGCCTTTCATTGAAGATTTGTCAGGAAGCTGGTCGAGCCACACCTCCAGCGCGGTAACTTCCGCCCTGAGGAATGCCTCATCCTTGAGGGCGCAGGCCAACACTGCGATGCCTTGTGATCGCCCGAGAACATGCAGTGCTAAAGACTCGGCATCGTCTTGGTACCCGAGTGCCGTGAACTGAAGTGCGAGCCAATCGCGAAACAGGCCGAAAATCTCGGTAGCGCGGGTCTCTGCGACATGACCCAGCTTGGTCAATTCGGTCGTGAGAGTCCCGACCGGGCATCCGAACGCCATGATCTTGGTCCGATTGGTCATGAGGATGCGAATAAATGACCGGATTCGGTCTTTCGATGGCACATCCGTTCCCCAAGACTCGAGCATTGCCTGTGTTGCCGCCATGCGACGGTCGATGACCGCGTCGAGAATATCATCCTTGGATTTGAAGTGGTGGTAGAAGTTGCCTCGGGAGATGCCAACCGCTCCTGCAATTTCCGCAAAGGATGTCGCCTCGAAACCTGACTCGTAGAAGAGGGTATCGGCCTTTTCTTCGATACGTTCGCGAGTAGTTGATCGTGACATTGAGGCCTCTGAAAAGTTGCTTCAATCCAAATTAGGACGCTCGTCCTAATTTGTCAAACGTGGACTCCAAAAGCTGCCATTCGTGCGTCGTGCAGCATCAGTACCTCTGGGCTCAGAGCGGTCATCAGACGACGATTGCTGCATGGCTGCTTTCAGAAGGCGAACGGCTTGAGCCGCTCGCCTAAAGTTCAGATGTCGATCTTCTCGGCGATGCTTAGGGCATCTTCGACTTCGACGCCCAAGTATCGTACCGTGCTATCGATTTTCGTGTGGCCAAGTAGCAGTTTTACCGCCCGTAAGTTCCCAGTTTTACGGTAGATTTCAGCGGCCTTTGTCCGGCGCATTGAGTGCGTGCCGTAGCCACTTGGTTCTAAGCCAATTGCTGTGACCCAATCCCTGACAAGTTGGCCGTATTGGCGTGTTGAAATGTGGGGATGGTTGTGGAACCGACGTGGAAACATGAAGCTACCTCTCAACATTTCTGGACTATTGACCCAGATGGCAACGGAATCACGCGTATTTTCAGTCAGTTCAAACTGAACTGGCCGCTTTGTTTTACTTTGCACCACCGAAACACGTTCGCGCACTTGGTCAGCATTTATGAGGTCGCTCACTTTGAGACATACCAAATCGCATCCACGCAACTTGCTATCGATCGCGACATTAAAGAGCGCCAGACCTCGCAAATTGTTTGCCAGTTCGAGACGCGCTCGGATGGCCTAGGCTTGTTTTGGTCGCAACGGGCGCTTTTGCCCGATGATGCGACCTTCGTTCCAAGCTCTTTGTTTGGGGGTGATTGCTGGAAGCTGTACTCTAGGCATATTCTGCCCTTCATACCGCCCTCCAAACCCAAGCGTCGGCATCGCGCTGACGATGGATAATAGCACGATTGCTATGACTGCTTTCGACTTGTCATGTAGGTGTATCATGCCGCGTATGCATCAGACCGCTTCGAGCCCGTGGCGGTCAGTGCATTTTCATGCTGCGCGCGCAAGCAATACAAAAATTGCCGCGCCTGCGTAATGCGTAGCGCTGCGTGGCGCCGAGAAAACCGGCCATTGATGCTCTTTGCAACGAAGTTGGTGCAGGCAATTCACAGGTTGCGAACGAAGTTGCCATTCACCGCACGGGAGGGACGGCGTCCGCGCTATACTCATTTGGGGCGGTGTCTTAGAGATTGGAAAGTGTCAAGTTCGGTTTCTGGAAGGTCTCGATCGCTTTTCTGAGCGGTGAATTGGGCGCGGCAAATTCTTCTAGCGGGACGCCCAAGCGCGCGGCCTCAGCGGCGCCTCTTAGGCTCTTGACTCCGTCCGCAACGCCGCCCGGATGGCTCATTATTCCGCCGCCTGCGCAATAAATAAAGTCGTCATTGCCTAGCAGCTTTCGTGCCGGATCAACTTGCCAAACGGTTTGCCCCGATGAATACACTGGCATGGCGATATGGGCCGGACCACCATTATTGGAAATGGGTTGTTGGACCGATCTGGCCGCGCGGGCGACGGTGTCATCGCTTTCGGTAAATTTGTTCGCGAGGCCGTTTACATGCAGGTGATCGGCCCCGGCAAGACGCCACAACTTTTGCATCACCCCAAAGTCGATGCCAATGTCAGGCGACCGCGATAGTAAACCCCAACCTGCGCGGTGCCCGTGGATCAAGGCCTTGCTACGATCACGTACGGCGCGCAGTCCTGTCAGCCCGACAGAATTTACGCAGACCATCGCGCAGGTGGCGCCAGTACGGTCCATCGCGTCGAGGTTCCGCCACATCTGGTCTATCTCGTCGGAGATGTTCACTGCATATAGAACCTTTTTTCCGGTTCGATCTGCGTGATCATTGATGACACGCATGACGGCATTCAGGCGGTCTTGGAATGGGCAGTCAGGGCCGTTGGCCTGAAGCTCATCGTCTTTGATGAAATCAATACCAGCGGTCACGAGTATCTTTACGAGGTCAGCGGTTTCCTCGGGCGTGAAACCGATGCTGGGTTTGATGATTGTGCCAATCAACGGCCCCTTGTGATCGCCCATAAAGGTGCGGGTTCCCTCGGCACCAAATTGCGGGCCGGGATGATCGCGAGCAAACTGCTCTGGCAAATCGACGTCAATCAATCTGATGGCCGACAGCTCGGCCAGTTCGAACAGGTTGCCCGCAAGGGTGGACATCAACGTGGGCAGGGACGTTCCAAAATTGCCGATTGGCCAACTAATGGTGACAAGGCCTCGCTCGTATTTTTCGCCTGTTTTGCGGCTTGGCAATGACGGTGTTTTCGAGGCTCCGGTTAGTGTCACGCTTTCAACGCGCGCGCCTGATCGCTCTCGCAGTTCATCGGTTTCACTGGCGAGTCGAACAAAGGTGCCAGTTGATTGTTCACCCGCCAGAACAGCAGCCGCATGGGCAATCCCCGAAGGGGTTTCGATGTCATAGGTTGCCGTAATGCGGGTCATCGTTGTCCTCCTCCGTCGCGAATCCATCCGAAATAATCGGGGCTGCCCATCTGACCACCCTTTAGCGCAAGCTCCAATCCATCCATCAGTCCGTCCGCGTGGACCATGCACAATGACGCACCCGGAATTGTCGGGGCCAGCGCCGAAAGCGCGAAAATGCCAAGCTGTTTAGTGGCATAACCTGACGTATCCCCGCCAGAAATTACAGCGCGGCGGATGCCGCTTTCGGTTAGAATACGATCGAGAACTTCGCCCAAGGCCTGACCGATTTTCCGGTTCACTTTTGCCATGTCAGCACCCGCGTTTTTAACGGCGACATATAGGCTTGCAACGGCGGGATCATCGGGTCCTTCGGCGGTGAATATCAAGGGGTCGCGACCCGCCACAATCGCCGCAACGGCGTCCTGCACAATGTGGTCAATTTCTGCGAACAGTGCGTTGGCGTCCCCAACAGCCTGTGTGGCGTCGAAGCGAATTGTCTCGAATCCGTTTGCGCGGGACCATGAAATTTGTTCCGCGGTTATTGGCGACACGGATCCAGACACAACAACCATGCCATTCGCGCGGCCTACGCCCTTGGAAGGTGTTGTCGGTTCTATCTCCCCTGTTTCGACCCAGTGACGCACCAGCGCGTATTCAACTCCCTGAGAGCCAACTACAAACCTGTTCGCATCACGTCCTTCCCAAATCATTCGCCCCGCCAAGGTTTCGCTGGTGGCATCTTGGCTGTCGAGAGTGGACACTTGGATCGCGTCAGGTCGCAACTGACGTAGCGCACCTGACCAAAGTGTCGCGTCGATTTTGTCTGATTGAGCAGCGATGTGACGTGCGACGTCGGATTCAGCCATAGGCGTAACAGGATGTCGTGCCATGACGGGATGTCGGTCCAGACGGTAAACCTGATCACCAAGACCCGCGAACAAATGCCCGAATACCTGAAAACGTTGCATCTGCGGCGCCGCGATAAGGACCGGAACCATCTGTGGCTCCGTCAAGTCTGCGCCAATTTCGATGGCTTTCCCGATGGACCCGATTTCGGGTGAAGAATCCAATGTTGAGCAAACTTTGTAATGAAGGAGAGCAGGTTTAAGCGCGAGAAGCGCTTCGAACGCTGGTGTTAAGGCCTCGGTCATTTCATCAGGAGAACTCGCTCGTGCGGTTGAAGCGACGCCAACCGCGCGCAGATCAGGGTACTTTGCAAGCTGCGCTTGCGTGGGCACATCCAAGAACAGCATCGCGGGGATGCCCGAGAAAGTAAGAACCTCCATCACTGCGGCGGCACCGGTGAAATCATCGCCATACCACGCAACAAGAAATCCGTCGGGGAGAGAATTCATCTTCGGTTCCTTTTTGAGGCGACGACCGTAAATCGGGCCCTTGACACTATGGCATACTTAGTAACTTATTATACCAGTTGTCAATTTGGATATCTGAACGACTGATTGACATGAAATTGGAGGTGTCGTGTGACAAAACTAGCTTTGTTTGGTGCGGGTGGGAAAATGGGTGTTCGGCTGTCCAGAAACCTTGCTACGTCGGAATTTGAAACGTTTCATGTCGAGGTTTCGCCACAAGGTCAGGCGAGGTTGAAAGAGGAACTGGGGTTTGATTGCCAAGACCCAGATGTCGCCCTTAAGGACGTAGATGTTGTTGTTCTTGCGGTGCCGGATACGGCTATCCAACAGGTGGCGGCTTCGATCATAGACAAGGTTCCATCGGGCGCGATGATCGTGTGTCTTGATGCAGCTGCGCCCTTCGCGGGGCACCTGCCCAAACGCGATGATGTGACCTATTTTGTCAGCCACCCATGTCACCCACCTATCTTCAACAATGAAGAAACGATGGAAGGCCGAAAAGACTATTTTGGCGGGATTGCAGCCCAACAAGGCATTGTAAACGCACTGATGCAGGGCCCTGAAAGCGATTACGACCTCGGAGAGAGAGTCGGCAAAACCATTTTTGCACCCGTCGCGCGATCGCATCGTGTAACGGTTGAACAGATGGCCCTCCTTGAACCCGGTTTGTCGGAAACGGTCTGCGCATCGCTGCTTGACGTGATGAAGGAAGCGATGGACGAGGTTGTCGCACGCGGCGTTCCAAATGAAGCCGCACGTGATTTTCTTCTGGGTCACATGAACATTCTTGGTGCCGTCATTTTCGGAGAAATCGAGGGGGTCTTTTCGGACGCTTGCAACAAGGCAATTAAGTTCGGAAAACCTGTTCTGATGCGCGATGACTGGAAGCGTGTATTTGAACCAGATGAGATCGCTGCAAGCATTGAGAGGATCACCTAGCCTTGCAATTCTGATCCGCTTGTAGCACCAGTTGATAAGTTTCGATTGGTGGGTGCCTGCGGCACCCGCACACCTAACGGATCAGGATGCGCACTATGGATGACTCTGACGGCAAAATTGTTCGCATGAAACTGTCGGATCAGGTGTTCGAGCGCTTGCGAGAACTTGTCGCGAGCGGCGAACTTGCGGCGGGCGACGTTGTCCCATCGGAACGCGTACTGATGGAACGCTTTGGTGTTGGCCGACCTGCGGTGCGAGAAGCCCTGCAAGCGATGCAAAGCAAGGGGCTGATTACGATCACGCACGGCGGGCGAAGCCGCGTTAACGCATTGACCGCGGGTATTGCGTTCAGTCAAGTCGATGACATCGCAAAACTGTTGCTCTCCAGCGAACCGTCCAACGTTGACCACCTCAAGCAGGTCCGACATCTCCTTGAATTGGGGACGGTGCGTATTGCTGCGCAGAAGTGCCGTGCAGCAGATGCTGATGATCTTGTCGCGCTTATCGATAAGCAACGTGCCAATCTTGGCAGTGCCGAGGCGTTTATGAAATCCGACATCGCTTTTCACACCCGTCTGGCGTTGATCACAGGGAACCCGCTGATCCATTCCATCACTGAAATGATGCTAACGTGGTTGTTTGAATACCATTCGTCATTGCTGTTGTGGTCGGGACAGGAACAAAAGACACTGGACGAACACGTAGCGATTGTTAACTTCTTACGTGCCAATGACGATGAGGGCGCGGTCCGCGCGATGGACGATCACCTCAATCGTGCAAACTCTAGGTTTACGTCGTCTCCGGCGCGTTAGCGGCCGTAATTGACCACGCGTAGGGGGCAAGTGTTTGCTGCGCTTTCGCTGTTAGGTTTGCTTTCAAATCCAAATTCCCGATGCGTGCTTCGGCGCGCCCGTGGGCAACCTGCGCACTATGGACTTTCAGCCCTGCGCACTCGGCCAAGCCTTTGAGGGCTGTTGAAATTGGCCATTGCCCGTCATCGGCAATCACACCACGCGGGCCGTAAAGGGCAGCGGGTGTCCAAACAGACAGTCCTGCTGGCGCGAGTGCGCAAGCCAAACCGATGACATAGGCAGCGCCAAACGTGCCGCGATGGCGCGGGTCATCATGGGCCATGCAAATACGTTCATTGTCGGGGTTTGGAATAGTGCGTGTACCGTATGGGTTTTGGCGCATGGCAATCGTTGCCGGCCCGATCCGGTATTCCATGTCGCCGAATATCGCACGGGCGCTGCGGGTGATATGCGGAATTGCCGCAAGGGTTTCCATCACAGAGATATCGTCGGCCGCGTGCACGATTGGGCACAATCCGTGGCTTACAAAATCCAACGTTTCGAGGGGCGGTCGTTTGCGGTTGAGTTCAGGGAAGAGACTTACCATGCCGCCGCCACGCGTCACGTCAGGAAACGCGCGCGATGCAGCGTTGTGAATGGCGGCCAACGGCGGGCAGTCAGGCCATTCAGATCCAGGAGGAGTGGATTGGCGATCGACTGATGGGCAAACAAGGATACTGTCTGGCGCAAAGCCAGCGTCGCGCATTTGCGCAGCCAGCATATTCAATTCTGTGGCAGGGTCAGCGTTGAAAAGGCAGATCAATTCGAGATCGAAAACCTGATCGGGGCAAGCGTGCTGCGCCGCTGCGAATGCCTCGAATTGCGCGGTTGTATCGCCAAGTTCCGCATCAAAATGGCAGAGCAGCCGCTGAGGATTCACAAACGTAACGTCACTGGGTTTATCGGCCAATCGCAGTGCATCTTGCGCGCTAATGACCAGTGCCATTTCCGGAAAGATGGCGCCAATTTCACCCGTTTTAACCGGCAACGCGGGACTGATCGCGTAAGGCGCCCACGTAAGCTCAACCGATTGCGACAGTCGCGTGCCATCCACGATGATATATGGCCACGGCAAGTCCAACGGGCGGTTATAAGTCTTAAATGACGCATCGCCCCATTGCCGTTGATCTTCCATCTCGAAAGTGTCGCCATGAAAGGCACAACACAGCTCGGCGCTGCCAACCTGGTTGGTGAGGGCTGCTATATCCATAAAGGGGCGCCAAGGGTGGATCAGATCAGGAAAGGCGCTGTCCTCACTCGATCCGTCACTGTGTTTCACGCGGACGGGTTGACCGGCGACATCCGCGATCGGGTGAAGAACGGTGAACCCTGCGCGGTTCGTTTCAAACGATCCAAGCGCGTGCCCCGTAGCTGACATGACAAGGCTTTCAGGGCTGACATCAATGGACACACGCACGGACAGTTTTGAATCGTTACTGTTGAACACTGCATCATAGCTGATCCCCAAGGTCGTGTCGGTTTGGGAAACCTGCAAATTGTCGAGCGCCGGCACTAAAGTGCCCCAATCGCGATCTCTGACCAGAAACGCGATGTTGCGAATGGCTTCGTGGCCCTGCAACGCGATGTGCCGCAACGCGCCGTCCTCAAGCGTGAAAGACCACGGACCAACCGCGTAGTGTTGCCCCTCAACAGGGGGCTGGTCGGTCCCGAACAGGGTAACGGCGTCGCTCATACGTCTGCAAGTGACACGGTGCACCCTTGTTCTGCGGCCATATACGCAGCTTCGACCAGTGCCAGTGTCTTGAGGTTGTCAGCGCCGGATGTTTCCGGCTGACGTCCTGAGTTGATGCAATCAACGAAGTGCTGCTGAATGGTCAGCACACTTTCTTGAATATTGTGCCACGGCTTTTGCGCCCACGGCAGAAGTGGCGGGGAGACGTCAGTTTGCGTCTCACCTTCTGTCTGCACTGTTAGTCGATACCCGGCATCAAGGCGCAAGGTACCGAGGGTGCCGTCAATTTCCAGCAAGGATTGCGGGAAGGTCTCGGGCGATCGTTGTGTGGCATAAGAACAATCAACAAAACTCGTGGCGCCATTCTCATGGGTCAACATCATCGTCGCGACGTCTTCGCCGTTTATGTTGGGGTTTATGCGCCGCGTGGTCGCTGCGATCTGTGTGGCATCGCCAAATAAGGCACGCGAGATGTCGAGAATATGAATCCCGAGGTCCTCGATAATGAACCGCTTGCCTTCCGCCAGATAAGGCTGGCCTGAAAACACGTCATAACCTGATCGAAAACTCACGCGCCCGAAAAAGGGCTTACCGATGGTGCCAGACTTAACGACATTCAAAGCGGCTTGAATGGGGGACTGCCAGCGAAAGTTCTCATGCACCATGAGGGTTTTTCCGACCGTCTGTGCAGCATCAACCATGGCGCGGGCGTCGGCCATATTTTCAGCGAAAGGTTTTTGGCAGATGATATGAACGCCCGCTTTCGCGGCAATTTCCACCAAAGTACGGTGCGATCCGACGGTGGTCGCAATATCGACGAAATCAAAGCCACCCTCATCGAACATCTTCGCGGCATCGGTGTAGCGGCGTTCAACACCAAAAGCACTGCCGCTGGCGTTCAGTCGTTCTGCGTCTTGATCACACAACGCGACGATTTCAACACCGTCAATGTCGCGCCAAGCCTCTAGTTGGTTCTGTGCGAAAAACCCGCACCCGATAACTGCGCCTTTCATGGCCTCTCCCTTAGCTGTCGATTGCCGATTGTGCCTGCAGCGCAACGCGGGCCTGCACCTTTTGTTGGGCTTGGTCGATAACCACTGCTGCGATGATAACGAGGCCTTTGATAACGGTCTGCCAGAATGAGGACACGCCCATCATGACCAACCCGTCCGACAGGACGCCAATAACGAATGCACCGATGATTGTGCCACCAATACGGCCACGACCACCCGACATTGAAGTGCCCCCAAGGACCGCCGCAGCAATCGCATTAAGTTCAAATGTGTTGCCTGTGGCAGGGTGAGCAGCGACCAATTGCGACGAGATAATTAGCCCGACCAAAGCAGCGCAAAAACCAGAGAAGATATAGACAAAATACTTGGTGCGGTTGACCTTGATACCGGACAGGCCAGCGGCGCGTTCATTGCCACCTACCGCATAGATATGACGGCCGAGTGGTGTGCGCGTAGCGATGTAGGCCGCCAAAAGCCCGACAGCGATCAGCATGACAATAGACACAGGCACGCCCAGTATTTCACCGGCACCGATCCAACGGAACGTGTCTGACCCGTATTCTGGATTGCCGTTCAGGTTTGGAAACGTCCGCCCATCAGAGCTGAGCATCGCAGCCCCACGTGCAACGTAAAGCGTCCCGAGTGTGGCGATAAAGGGGGCCACATTTAGCTTGGTTATCAGGAACCCGTTAATCGCACCGATGAACACGCCCACCGCAATGACCAGCAAACAAATCTCGAACGTGTTGAACTGAATGGACCATCCCAGCCCGATGTCGATACCGTTTAGCACCAGATATCCCGCCACCATGCCACACAGTCCGACAATTGAGCCGACAGACAGGTCAATGCCGCCCGACACAATGACGAAGGTCATTCCGATCGCCAAAAATGCATTCAGCGCCACGTGTTTGGACATGATCACCATATTTGCGGTCGACAAAAAGTTTGGCGCGTTGAAAGCAAAGAAGGCAAACACCAAGATCAGGGCGATGAATGTTCGCGCCTTTAGCAAGATCAACAGGACATCGGGGCTTGATGGCGACGATGGGGTAGAAAGTGATTGATCGGCCATTCAGACGTGCTCCTTGTTGCGGCTCGCGGTGGCATGGCCAATGGCCGATGCCTCGACCAATGCGCCGTTCGTTGCTTCTTTTCGGTTGAATTCACCGGTGACCCGTCCGTTGGACATCACCAAGATGCGGTCGGACAGGGACATGACTTCGTCGAGGTCCGAGGTCACGAAAATGATCCCCAGACCATCGGCGGCAAGCTTGCGCATGACGCGAAAGACTTCGGCCTTGGCGCCAATGTCGATCCCGCGCGAGGGTTCATCCATCAGCAAGACCTTGGGGTCGGTCATCAACGCCTTTGAGATGACGACCTTTTGCTGGTTCCCTCCTGACAGTGACGAGACCGCGTGTTCTGCCGAGGCGATTTTGACAGTCATGCGTTTAACAAATTCCGCGACTGTTTGACGTTCGCGGGTCAGGCTCATGTAAAGACCACGGGTGAATTTCTTGAGGCTGGACAGCGTCATATTCTCGCGGATTGAAAGAATTTCAACCAGCCCGTCGTTTTTGCGATCTTCTGGAATAAGCGCGAGACCGCGGCCAATACGGCCTGCGACAGTCTTTTCCTTGAGGGGAACACCGTTTACGTACATCTCGCCCCGCGCGTGCGGGTGACGGCCAATGACGCATTCGAGGAACTCGGAACGTCCCGCCCCCATAAGCCCATACACCCCAAGAATCTCGCCCTGTTTCAGGGAGAGTGAAACATCATCGACCAACAGCCCACCTGCTGGGCTGCCCAGCGAGACATGTTCGGCGCGAAACACTTCATCGCCAAACGGGTGATCAATTTCTTTGGCAAAATCCTTGCCGCTTTCACCGATCATATTGCGCACGATCCAATCGACATCGACGCCTTTCATGGATCGCGCCCCTGTAATGACGCCGTCACGCAGAACGGTGATGTAGTCCCCGATGCGGATCAACTCCTCTAGCCGGTGCGAAATATAAACGATGCCAACGCCGTTGGCCTTCAAATCTGCGATGACGCGAAACAGGATTTCCACCTCAGCAGCGGACAGTGCCGAGGTTGGCTCATCAAGGATAAGGATACGGGCGTCGTGGGCCAAAGATTTTGCGATTTCAACGATCTGTTGCTGACCGACCCGCAAATCGCCGACCAGATCGTCAGGGTCGATGTCCTGCTCAAGACGTTCCATCAAGGCGCGGGTCTGTTCCCGTTGCGCGGCCTTGTCGATGTCCACGCGGCCACGGGTTTTTTCACGGGCGATGAAGATGTTCTCGGCAACCGTCAGATTAGGGAACAGGTTTAGTTCTTGAAAAACGATCCCGATACCATGGCGGCTCGCTTCTTCTGTGGTTTTGAACATGACTGGTTTATCGTCGATCAGAATTTCTCCGCTGGTCAGCTGTTCCACGCCCGAGATGACCTTCATCATTGTTGATTTGCCCGCGCCGTTTTCTCCTACAAGGACGTTGACTGCACCCATGTGCAGGTCAAAATCCGCAGCGCTTAGCGCAACCGTGCCAGGATAGACCTTGGTGCCGTTTCGAATGGAAAGACCGATAGGGTGTTTCATCGTCACTCCCCGACGGTCATCGCGGTGGGGACCACCTCAAGCGTGCTGTTCAGGTCTCTGAAGGTGAACATGCCTTCAAACGCTACGGTTTGGCCGACAAGATCACCCTCTGGGATCGTCAGTCGTTCATGGGCCATCGCGTTCAGACCATTGCCAAGCTTAGCAAATTCGATCTGGTCGCGGAAATCACTGAAAAGCAGGAATGGCATCGCATCGCGCAGCGTGGTGCCGCGAACGATTGGACCAAGCTGCAAGGTCACATCGATTTCGCGGTCGCCGTCGGTATCAAGATGGAGCTTGGCCGCACGGCTTTCGGTTTTGGCTTCGATAATCGTGCCAGTGCCAGAGATCGCAAAGTTCCACGGGTTCGCTTCGCCTTCGGGGCGCAAACCATGCGCGTCGCCAGCGGCGTCAACGTCTTGCGCGAGTGCGCTTCGTAATTCATCGAGCGGGACCAGATGCGCTGTGACTGTCGGCATCACATCGGTGTCCCAGATTTCGCGGGCATAGATTGCCATGCGTTCTTCATCCGTCAACGCGGCTTCGGCTTCGCTTGCATCATTAGGGTCAACGTTCTTTACGACTTTGCAGGCCGCAGTTGCCGTTAATGCGCTCAGTGCGATGGCGGAAAACAGAATAGTGTGACGCATGGGTCCCCCAGTTCATCAGGAATGAACCCGGCGGTGAAGCCGGGTTCGTGTATTTTGAAGTGTAGCGATTTACCCGCTAAGGGAGAATGTTTCGAGATCAGCTGCATTGTCCGCGTTGATCAGAACGCAATCCATCAGCTGCTTTTCTTCGAGCCCAGTGGAACCAGTCTCGATGTACATATCCGCCTGCTCAACCGCGATCTGCGCCTGACGATAGGCAGGCTGCAGAACCGTCGCCTTGATGCCACCAGCAAGAATGCTGTCGCGAACATCGTTGGAACCGTCAAAGCCCACAACAATCACATCGGCACGTCCTGCGGCTTCCAAAGCAGCCCAAGCACCCATTGCCATCGTGTCATTGCCGCAGATAACGCCCTTGATGTCAGGGTTTGCCTGCAGGATCGATTCCATCTTTTCAAAGGCTTCCGTTTGGGACCAGTTCGCAGACTGCTGCGCAACCATGACCAGATCAGGATATTGGTCGATGATGTCGTGATAGCCAGAAGACCGGATGCCGGCGTTGGTATCGGCTTCACGACCAACCAGTTCAACGTAGTTACCTTCTTCTTCCATGATCCGGACGAACTCTTCGGCGCCCAACTGAGCACCTTGGTAGTTGTTAGAAACGATCTGGCTGACGGCAATGCCTGTTTCTTTGATTTCGCGGTCGATCAGGAACGAAGGAATGCCCGCGTCCTTGGCACGCTGAACGGCAGCGACGGTCGCGTCTGCACCAGCGTTGTCCAGAATAATTGCAACTGCGCCACGTGCGATCGCTGTATCAAACAGCTCAGATTGTTTGTTTGGGTCATCGTCGTGAACAAGAACAATCGTTTCGTAGCCCAGCTCAATCGCGCGTTCTTCCGCGCCAACGGCCTCGGCCTTGAAGAACGGGTTGTCATGGCTTGGCGTTATTATCGCGATAAGGCCTTTGCCCTGTGCAAAGCCCATCTGTGCACTGGCGAGCGTTACGACACCCGCGAGCCCCGACATAAAAATACGACGGTTGGTTTTCATTGGTAGTCCTCCCTTTGTCTCAGCCAGCTATGCGCAAGACTGATTGAATGCTACCATTTCGACTGCAAGTCATATTGTCAACAGGTATGATGAGTATGTCAAAACGTGGACCAATCGCCCCTGAAGTAATCTTGCTCGCTCCTTGCATTACGATCCGTCGCGCGATGTTGGCTGGACTCGTCTCGTCCATCGGTCGGCATAGTGCTCTACAATTAATTGAAGATCGCGTCGTTCGGTTCGAGGGCTTTGTTCGTGAACGTCAACATCAGCTAGAAGCCAATCATCATTCTTTTTAACGGATCAAACTATTTGAGCCCATGGCCATCGATACAGATACAGACAAAGACAGTGCTTGCGGTAGCAAACGATGCGCGAGGGCTCTCGAACTTCAAGTGAAAGATCTCAATCGTATCTAAGGACCTAAAACGACCGCCTCACGATGCTTGCCGTGCGCCGATTTAGAGAAAGCCTGGGAACAAGCAGCGGCGAATAACCGTTTAGAGCCCGGTGTCGCCGATGCTGCAATGTGTCTGAACGGCAGCTTCGGTCACTTCGTTCGAGTAGTAGTCTTGAAATTTAGCCTGCGCTTGGCGTTTCCTAATCACCTTAAGGCGCAACACATCGGGACGCGGGTAATGACCTGCCTGATCCAGATTCTGGCGCTCTCCTCGGACGATTCCTGCGTCGATCTCCGCAATAATCAACGCTTCCTCGTTCAGCACAGGGTCAATCATCAACGTACCGTCGGGGGCCACAATTGTTGACCCGCCGTTAGATACCATTTCCGCACCATAGGACAATATGACATCAAGGTCGGGTGTATCTTCGGCAAACGCTCAATGCACACGATCATCCCCGCCATGCTGAAGAAAGACGGCAAGGTCCACATGCCCTTCGGCGTCATGGGTGGGCAGTACCAATCCACCGGGCACGCGCGCTTCGTCACCAACGTCACTGATTTCGGCCTCTCACCACAGGCTGCCATGGACGCGCCGCGCAGTTTTGCGGAAGGCGCGGAATTGCGGGTCGAAGACGGTTACAGCGATGCGGTCAAAGCCGAACTTGCCGCAATAGGCCACAACGTGGTGCGCCCCGACACAGCCATCGGGGGCTCACAGGCGATTCTGCTGCATGAAGATGGTGTGCTTGAGGGCGGCAGCGACCCGCGCAAAGACGGCTGCGTGATCGGGTATTGAGTGGCTGAACACTAGCAGGAAAGCGTTCTTAGATGTTAATTGAGTGGCCGCTTTGTGGACAAAGCGGAAGTATGATCCGCCAGCGTAAACGTCAGCTTTCGGATGATTGAACGCTCCATGATAAGGGCGGCGGCAGTCGGGACGGAGAAAAATCAATTCGAAACACTCTGCGTCCAGATTGTACTTTAGCTGGCTTGGAGGAATGCAGCGTTAGCATTTTAAGTATCAACACATCCCCACGTTCGGCCACGCATGTCTCAAGAGGGAACGTGTTTGCCACGTTTTCTGCATTGGCAGATGGAACAAATCCACTTGAATGGCTTCCGAGAGCGATCTCCATCGCGCCATTGAGTTGATCATTAACGTCCAGATGAATGCGAACAAATAGCATCTCATCCAAGATGGACTGCGGCGGTTCGCAATGCCAAGTGCCTGATTTATTGGTCCAATTGTTGTATCCGGCAATCTCTGCTTTCTCGGCAACTGCAATGACTCTGTCTTGATGCCACGGGACGCCCCAGTTGGCGCTTTCGGATTTGTTGAAAGCCACAATCCGTACAGGCATAGCATCGGGAGAGAGACGTCGCACAGCACGCAGCACCGAACTTTCCTCTGAAAGAGCGGCATTCAACCACTTTGAGAGATCAAGCCTTTGCCCTGCTTTGGTGGATGCTGTGATCGCGTTGTCAAAGAGCGTTAGATCCTCTTCCGAAATCGCATTTCTGAGCCAAACTCTTCCGCTACTTTCAAACTCACTAGCGAGTGATCGCGTCATGAACAAATATTTCCTAATATGATCCGGTATGTAAGCGGCCTTCGGCTACGTCGCAGAAACATGGCGACTTTGCGCTAAAAGCCCGTTCACCCCGCCTTTAACGACCGCAAAAACAACCCGATCCCGCCAACCAGCAGCACCAGTATCACGATCAGATCAAACGCGCTCATGCGCTCCAGTTGCAGTGTCATATTGGCGATCACACCAAAAATCAGGGCGACCAGTGATGCGCCGGCAATCCCCCAGCCGAGCCAGTTCTTGGCGTTATAAAAAATCATCCCGACGCCGAACATAAACGGGATCAGCACCATGCCAGATGTGATCGACACGCCGCCGATCCCAAAGACCCGCGCGCCGAAGCCAAAGTTCGGTCGCACCACGATCCCGTTCAGCAGCAGATAGCCGCCGCCGACCATCATGATCAGCCCGATCAGAAAGCTGCCGGTTCCGCCATCAGATCCACCTGCGCCACGTGCCATCCAAGTCTCCAGTTTTTCACTCTTTGACAGAGTTTAAGGCCCGCCTGCGGCTTTTGCCAGATGCATCAGTATACGCGCGGGGTATGTACGTCATCCTTCCGCTAGATACGGGCCTTGAGCGCATCCATCAATTCGGTCAGCAGCTTGATGTAGACCTCGCCGGTCAACTTGCCGTTCTCATCGAATTCCTTGCTGGAATTCGCGACCAGTACCTCCGGTCCCTGCAGGATATCAGGCCGGAACGCCATCATGGCCAGACGCAGGGAAAACTGTGCTCGTTCGCCCCCTGCACGGCCCGCCGCCGCAGACATAATCGCCACCGGCTTGCCGTCCCAAGGTGCGCCTTTCGTGCGGCTGACCCAGTCAAGCGCGTTCTTCAGGGATCCCGAAATTGCCTTGTTATATTCGGGTGTTGAGATGATGACAGCATCCGCCGCTGCTATCTGGTCGGACAGGGTTTGTACTTTCGCAGGTACCCCTTCCGCCTCTTCCAGATCGCCGTTGTAAAGCGGGAAATCAATGTCGGCCAACGTGAATTCATCGGCGCCGAAAATCTCGGCTGCGTTGCGGATCAGAAGGGTGTTGGTCGATGCTTTGCGCAGTGAGCCGGAGATACCAAGAAGTTTGGTCATGATCGTTCCTTTTTGCATGTTTGAACAGATATAGGGCAGCCTGCCGCCGTTGCCAGCACAAGGCTTGCAAGGCCGCAAAGACTGGCACATTGTGAGCGTGCAGAATAGGGAGCGAATGATGGTCCGGCACGGCGGAAAAATACTGAGCGATCAACTGGTTAAACTCGGGGTGGCGCGCGTCTTTTCGGTGCCGGGCGAAAGCTTTCTCGCGGCCCTCGACGGCCTTTATGACAGCGGTATTCCCAACATCGTCTGCCGTCAGGAAGGTGGTGCTGCCATGATGGCCGAGGCCTACGGCAAAATGACCGGCAAGCCCGGGGTTTGTTTTGTCACCCGCGGGCCGGGGGCGACCAATGCCTCTGCTGGCATCCATATCGCGATGCAGGACAGCACGCCGATGGTGATGTTTGTAGGCCAGATCGACAATAGACAGACGGATCGTGAGACATTTCAAGAGGTTGATTATAAGGCTCTTTTTGGTGGTCTGGCGAAATGGGTCGCACAGGTGAACGACACCGACCGCCTGCCGGAATATATCGGCCGCGCGTTTCGCGTAGCTCTGTCGGGCCGCCCCGGTCCTGTGGTGTTGGCCCTGCCGGAGAACATGCTCAGCGCCAGCGCCGATGTGCCGGATCTACATATTCCCGCCGTGATCGCGAATCCGCTGCCTGATAGTACAGCCCAAACGATCCTGCATGCTTTGGCACAGGCCGAACGCCCGCTGGTCGTCGTTGGTGGCCCGCACTGGTCTGCACAGGCCCAAGCCGATTTGCAGGCCTTCGCCGAGCGCCAGAATATCCCGGTCGCAGCAGGCTTCCGGCGTCAGGATTATATGGATAACCATCACGCCAACTATGCGGGTGATCTGAACGTCGGTATCAATCCGAAACTTGCACAGCGTGTGCGCGATGCGGATACGCTGATCCTGCTTGGAACGCGGTTTGGCGATATTGAAACGCAAGGCTACACGCTGGTTGATCCTGCCAAGCCTGCCAAGCGGATCGTGCATGTTCATGCAGACGCGGATGAACTGGGGCGGGTTTACACCCCTGACATTGCAATCAACGCCACTGCGCCTGCGGTGCTGCGCCAGTTGGCAAATGCCGAACATGCGGGCGATTGGTCGAGCTGGAGCAGCGCTGCGCGGGCTGACTATGACCACTGGCTGACCCCGCAGGAAAGCCCCGGCGCGCTGAAGCAAGAGGCGGTGATCAAATGGTTGTCCGAGCATCTAGCCGATGATGCGATCATTACAAACGGGGCAGGGAACTATGCCGCTTGGCTGCATCGTTACTTCGTTTACAAGCAATACGGCACACAGCTTGCCCCGACCTCTGGGTCGATGGGGTACGGGTTTCCGGCGGCGATTTCTGCGTCTTTGGCACATCCGGATCGCACTGTCGTTTGCCTTGCGGGGGACGGCTGTTTCCAGATGACCTGCAACGAGATGTCGACCGCTGTTCAGCATGGCGCAAAGCCGATTGTCGTGGTGATGAATAACGGCCGCTATGGCACGATCCGCATGCATCAGGAAAAGACCTATCCGGGGCGTGTGTCAGGAACTGCACTTGCCAACCCTGATTTTGCCGCACTCGCGCGCGCCTATGGCGGGCACGGTGAGAAGGTCACGCGGTCCGAGGATTTTGCCGCAGCCTTTGCGCGCGCCCAAGCCGCAGGTACCGTGGCTATCATTGAGTGTCAGGTCGATGAGGAGGCGCTGACAACGGGTTCTACGCTGAGCGCTGTCAGGAAGGCTGCGCAGAAGGTCTAGATATCCTGCCAGATGGTTTCTGCGTTGGTTTGCCACGCGTTGCGATGCAACAGCGGTGTGTCATCGTCCGAGGCGGCTTTCCCGAGGCAAAGATAGGCCGTCAGATCCCAGTTGTCGGGCGCATGCAGGCTATGCGCCACAGCCTGCGGATCAAGGATTGAAACCCAGCCGACGCCAAGGTTTTCTGCGCGGGCAGCAAGCCAAAGGGTGTGGATGGCGGCGACGGTCGAATAGCTGAGCATTTCCGGCATTGTCTGGCGCCCCAGACCGTGCCCTGCATCAGGGTCTGTTTCGGTAAAGATGGCAAGATGGACCGGCGCTTCGCGGAGCCCTGCGAGTTTGAGCCGGTTATAGGCGGCCCGCTGATCGTCCTTGTAGGCTGCGGCGGCCTGTGCATTCGCGGTCTCGAAATTGCGGATCACGTCCGCGCGCAAATCGGGTGATTTCACGTGGAGTACCCGCCAAGGCCGCGCATTTCCGACCGAAGGCGCAAAATCCATCGCCTTGCGCAAGCGCTCCAGCACCTCTTGCGGGACCGGATCGGATAGAAAGTGCCTGACATCACGCCGCCACAGCAGGATATCCTGCAA
Source organism: Yoonia rosea (assembly GCF_900156505.1). Classification (NCBI taxonomy): domain Bacteria; kingdom Pseudomonadati; phylum Pseudomonadota; class Alphaproteobacteria; order Rhodobacterales; family Paracoccaceae; genus Yoonia; species Yoonia rosea. The sequence goes on from NZ_FTPR01000003.1 coordinate 218,230, forward strand.
GGCGTCCCGATGGGCCTGCGTCAGCTCCATCTAGGCTTGTACCCATTTGCCCGCTTGAGACGGTAAAAAGGCCTCGACCGCCGCTGTGGCGATAACGGCGGTGTCCCCTGTTTCGGGGTTGGGTATGTTCAGCCCGCCTTTGACAACGCTGACATGTGCACGTCCACGCGGCAGGCCGGATGTCAGGGCCTCTGGGTCGATTTTGTCAGGCTCTTGCACAGCAACGGTGACCTGCACCCGCATGTCGTTGTGGGACAGCTTGATGCTGTCGAAAATGGGCAGGGTGGAATGACGTATGGCATCTTCGATCGCACGGGCAGCGGCCTTTTGATAGTCCATCCCGTGCAGGTCGTTGCCCATGCCCATTTCGATGATGATGCGCTGCTCCATTAGGTCCGCTCCATTTCGAATGAGACATTGATGGCGACATTGGCAATGACCGTCGGCTTGCCGTCTGGACGGGGGACATCAAGGCCACCGTGGTGGACGGTGATCGTGGGCTGGCCGTAGGGGAAGATGTCCAGCAGGCTTGCGGTGTCAACTTGATCGGGTTCTTGCACGCCAATCTCTACATCGATGAGCATCGCTTCTTTGGGAAACCCAAAAAGCTCGGCCATGTTGATCGAGTTGTGCCACAGCGCGTCCTGCAGTCCACGGCGCGCAGCTTGGGTATAGTCTTGGCGGCGCAGGCTGGTGCCCATGCCGAATTCAGTCAGGACGCGATGTTTGGGCATGAAGTACTCCGGCAATGATCGTGGTTGAGGTGGGCGGGTCGCAGCGGTGCCATCATTCACCTGCGGCGCGTTGGAAACTGCGGTTTTTGCGATCCCATATCAAACCGGTCCGCTTGGCCAATATCTTGAAGCTGTCATGAAGCCCCAATGCGTTTGCCCAGCGCCCTATCGACCGGACGGGCAGAGCGTGCACGTCACCGAACCCGTCGACCAACACACATTCATATCCCGCCTCGCGATAGCCGAAGACAAGGTTATGAGGTTTAAGATCACCGGCGCGGATGCCGAGTGCAAAGCACTGGGCCACAAGCGTATTGAAAAGACGAAGCTCTTCTTCTTCGAACCGGCCTTGCTGTAGCAACGTCTTCATAGTCTCACCCACCTCGCCTTGTGCGCCTGAGACGCGCTCTGCGACGCAGGCCAAACCGCGGTTTGTCGGTGCCAGGCCATAGAGATGGGTAATCGGCAGGCGTATTTGTGGTTCAGGGTAGCGCAAACGGATGCGCAGGTATTCATCGTACTCTTTGCGGATCAGGCGCAGGCGGGCATCGGGCAAGAGCCAGGTCGAGATGTCGCGGAACGTAAACCGCATAGGTTGGTTTGTGATGTCACGCAGCACTTTGAGAAGTTTCGTGGGATCGGAAGGATGCTGATAGACATCACGCTCACCGCCACTTGCGATGTAGTCGCTATCGCTCAGTTTGATTACATGATGCATCTGACAGCCTCCGGCACTGAATGCCCGCCTTAGTATTCCACGCCGATCTGCGCTTTGATCCCCGCGCGGAACGGATGTTTGACCAGTTCCATTTCGGTTACCAGATCAGCCAGTTCAATCAGGTCTTCGTGGGCGTTGCGACCGGTCAGGACAACATGGGTCATTTCCGGTTTGTGGTCGCGCAGGAAGGCGACAACCTCGGCGGCGCTGACGTAATCATATCGGATCGCGATATTGATCTCGTCCAGCAGGACCATGTGGTTGGTTTCATCCAGGATCAGTTCTTTGGCCTTGGCCCATGCCGCCTGCGCCATTTCGGTGTCGCGGGATTTGTCCTGCGTTTCCCAAGTGAAGCCTTCGCCCATGGTATGGAAGGCGCAGGTATCGCTGAATTTGCCAAGGATCAGGTCACGTTCGCCGGTCGACATGCCGCCCTTGATGAACTGGACCACTGCGCATTTCATGTCGTGTGCGATGCAGCGGAAGATCATGCCGAAGGCGGCCGAGGATTTGCCTTTGCCTTTGCCGGTATGGACGATGACAAGACCTTTTTTATCCGTCTTGGTGGCCATGATCTTATCGCGCGCGGCCTTTTTCTTGGCCATTTTCATCGCGTGGCGTTCGTCGCCTTGCGGCGTGGTGTCATCAGTCATGAAAAGCCCCTTTTCGTTACTGTAAACGTTTCATTAATCATGATTGGGCACAACTGTATTGAGAGAAGGATGCCGATGAAATGAAGAATTTGAGCGTTGCTTTTGTACTGTGCCTTGCGGGATGTGATACCGCATCGCTCGGCTTCATGGGTGTTGAAGCGGAAACCGTCACGGTTGAGGGCAGTACTTTTGATGTCCGGCGCAAGGACAACGAGGTCGAGCTATTGCGCACGAACACTGAATTCGTGCCAACGCTTCGGTCGATCATCCCGCGTGCAGGGCGGGCGGTGACCGAAGTGACCGGCTGCACCCCCGTTGATGGCACGTGGAGCGGGGATGCAGCGATGATGCGTGTTGCGATTGCTTGCGCGGATTAACGCAGCTGGACGGTGATCGGGTTGTAGCCGAAATCGTCGGTATCGTTGTTCCGGCGGGCCTCGTTGACCGCGCCGATGACAATCGCACCAAGGAGGCCAGTTCCAGCGGCGCTGGCGTTACGTTCTTGGGCTGTCTTGTTCACAACGTTCACAGTTGTTGAACCGGAAATGCTCCCGCTTTCGCAACGTACAAACAAAGCTGGGGAATTCGGTCCGTAGTCAGGGACCAAGACATTCGCAGGTGTCTGGAACGCAGCGGAGTAAACACCGGAGTCGAGAATGCAATTCACACCAATCATTTCTGAGCGCGCGCCCCCGTCAACGGCGCCCCAAGTACGAATCTGGACAATTTCTTGGCCACGGAACTGCGGAACCTGTGCGCCGCGACTGCGGGGGCCTGCATAGACGTCGAGGCCGGATGCGTTTGCTGCGACTTTCGGTGTCACGGGGATGGGTGGCTGGGTGATTTCTGCCTGGCTGCATGCAATTGTTGTCAAAGCAATAAAGACTGCTGCGCCCATTTTCTTAGCGAACATAAAATTTCCTAGGTCTGAGTTGTGGATGTTGTTGCAGTTGAATGAATAGTCATCAATTCAATCGAAGGAAAACTCATGACCACAACAAGTTAACATTGTGGCATCTGCGTTGTTACAAAAGCCCTGCAATCCGCGCACGGGCAGAGTTGGATTTGGGCTGCCAGAGGTTGCGGTCGATGGCCTCTTGAAGGCGTTGCGCGATTTCCTTGAGTGCGGGTGCGTTGGCATCGGCGATGAAATCGCGGGTGGCTTCGTCTTTGATGAAGGCCTCTTCGACCAGATCGAAATGGTGGTTGCGCACCGCACCTGTCGTGGCGGCAAAGGCGAAAAGGTAATCGACGGTTGCCGCGATTTCGAACGCGCCTTTATAGCCGTGCCGTTTCACACCATCGATCCATTTGGGGTTCACCACGCGGCTGCGCACGACCCGCCCGATTTCATCCTCCAGCGTGCGGATCACGGGCCGTTCGGGGCGCGAGTGGTCGTTGTGGTAGATCGGGCGGTCCTGCCCTTGCAGCGTGCTGATCGCGGCGGCGGCCCCGCCTTCGAACTGGTAATAATCATCACTGTCGAGAATGTCGTGTTCGCGGTTGTCTTGGTTCTGCACAACTGCTTCGACTTGTGTCAGCCGCGCCTCGAAGGCTTTTCGGTCCTTGCGGCCCTCAGCGCCCTTGCCGTAAGCGTAGCTGCCCCATTCCAGATAGGCCTCTGCAAAGTCTGATTTATCCGCCCAGATGCGTTCATCGATGAGCGCCTGTAGCCCTGCACCATAAGCGCCGGGTTTTGATCCGAAGACGCGGGTCTGGTCTTCGCCCGCTTGTGCGCGCGCAGCAGCAGGGTTCAGATCATTAGTTTCGTCCATGGCCTGCACCGCACGCGCGGCGCTATCGACCAGCGCGATCAGTTGCGGGAATGCGTCGCGAAAGAAGCCGGAGATACGCAATGTCACATCCACGCGGGGCCGGCCCAAGACGGATTGGGGCAGCACTTCAAACCCCGTGACGCGACGGTTGGCACTGTCCCATGTGGGTTTGACCCCCATCAGCGCCAGCGCTTGAGCGATATCATCGCCACCTGTGCGCATATTCGCGGTGCCCCATGCGGTGACCAGCAGGCTGCGGGGCCAGTCGCCATGGTCTTGCAGGTGTTTTTCAATCAGCAGGTTCGCCGATTTCCATCCCAAGGCCCAAGCGGTCGGGGTCGGCACGGCGCGGCTGTCGACAGAGTAGAAGTTGCGCCCGGTGGGGAGCACATCCAAGCGCCCCCGTGTTGGCGCACCGGAAGGACCCGGAGCGATGAATTGCCCGTCGAGTGCGCGCAGCAAGGCAGTGCCTTCGGCGGCGCCGCAGGCCTGGACTGTCGGCAGGATATGGGTGTGGATTTCGTTCAGTACCGCCGCGCTCATCGGCCCTGGTGGGCGCTCTTCGCGGGAGACGAGGCGTTGGGACAGGTTCTCGAGTTTTTCGACTGTATCGCCGTTTGTGCGCCACGTGGTGCGATCCGCCAGCGTGACTGGTTTTTGCGGCGGTGCATCTGCCATATCGCAGTCGAGCGGGTCGATTCCGAGTGCGAGATCGGCAGCAAGTGCGCGCAATAGTGACGCGTCTTTACCTTTGCCATCACCGCGCGGCAAGCGTGCCAAGGCAATCGCAAGATCGCGTTCCTGCTGGCCCGTCGGGGATTGCCCGAAAATATGCAGCCCGTCGCGGATTTGCGCTTCTTTGAGGTCGCAGAGATAGGCGTCGAGCTTGCCCAGATCGCCGTCTTGATCACCGGTAAAACCCGCGTCTTTGGCAAGGCCGGTCACATCAGAAAGTGACAGGATTTCGCGGCGGAGGTGGTCGATCCGTCGCGGGTCGACGCCCGCCGCCTCATAATATTCGTCGACGAGCGCTTCGAGATCGCGCAGGGGTCCGTAGCTTTCGGCGCGTGTCAGGGGCGGGGTCAGATGGTCGATGATGACGGCGGAGGTGCGCCGTTTGGCTTGGGTGCCTTCGCCGGGGTCGTTGACGATGAAAGGATAGATGTGGGGTGTCGGGCCAAAAACCGCCTCGGGCCAGCAGGTTTCAGACAGTGCCACGGCTTTGCCCGGGAGCCATTCAAGATTGCCGTGTTTGCCCATATGCACGATGGCATCCGCGCCCCAATGGTGGCGCAGCCAGAAATAGAAGGCGAGGTAGTTGTGCGGCGGGACCAGATCGGGCGAATGGTAGGTGTCGGAAGGGTCAATGTTATAGCCGCGTGCGGGCTGCAGCCCGACGACAGCATTGCCGAAACGGTGGATGCTGAGGGCGAAACCTGTTTTTGCGGCGCCAGTTGGAGCCTCCGGCGGGAGTATTTCGGGCAAGATGATAAAGGGGTCATCTTCGGGTTTGCCCCAGCGTGCAGTGATCTCTTCTTTGATGTCCCATGGCAGGGCGTCAAAATAGGTGCGGTAGGTGTCCAAAGGCAGGAATTCGCCACCCTCTTTGTCAGCCCGATCTGTCAGCCAGTTTGTGGGGCCCGCCATGATTTGCGCCATGAGTGCTGCACTGTCGGTGGGCGGCGTGACAGTGTGTCCCTTGTCTTTCATCAAGTTCAGCACGTGAACTGTGGCCGCAGGCGTGTCGAGGCCAACACCATTGGCGAGCCGGCCGTCTTTGTTGGGATAGTTTGCGAGGACCAGTGCCGTTTTTTTTGTCGGAGCGGGGGTGCGGCGCAGGCGGGCCCAGTTTTTGGCCAGTTGCGTGACGAAATCAATCCGGTCGCCGCGCGCTTGATAGGTGGCGATTGGGCATTCGGTGGCCTCATCAAAAAACGCCTCGCCTTTGAAGCTGACAGCACGGGACAGGATGCGGCCGTCAACCTCGGGCAAGGCGACATTCATTGCGATGTCGCGGGCGGTGAGACCATGGAGACCTTCGCTCCAAGTCGCTTCGGCAGCGCCGGAGAGGACGACCTGAAAGATGGGGGCGTTATTGCTGAGGAGCGGGTTTTCGGGGCTGTCGTCACCATCATGCGGGCTGCCCACGGCAAAGGCGGTACAGTTGAGGATCACATCTGGCGGGGCTGCGTCGAAGATCTGGTTTAGCGTGGCGGTGCTAACCGGATCTTTGAGGCTGGCTACGAAAACCGGGAGCGGGTTCAGCCCTGCACGCGCGAGGCTGCGGGTCAGGCGGTTGATCGGGTTAAGACCGCCACCCTGCACCAATGCGCGGTAGAAGATGATTGGCACGATGGGCGCGCCCTCGGTCCAGCCGGATTCTGCCGCAGCCAGATCAGCGATCCCAGCGCCTGGCCAATAGACGCCTGCGCGTAGAAGCGGGCGTGGCAGATTGGGTTTTTCGCCGCCTTCCAGCATTGCTTTGGCATAGGCGAGAAGGTTGGTGGTGTTTTCGGGGCCGCCTTCGACGAGGTATGACCAGAGCGTGTCATAGTCTTCGGCGCTGATGGTGGAGAGTTCGCGCAATTCGGGATCGGGTTTATCGTCACCGGGCAGTGCCGCAAAGGGGATGCCTGCCTCGCGAAGGCGGGCGACATATTGCGTCAGCCCGTATTTCCAATAGCCTGCACCGCCCAGAATTCGCGCGATCACCAGCCGGGATTTTGTGGCGCAATCATCCAGATGCAGATCCACCGACATCGGGTGTGTCAGGTGCATCATATTGGCCAGCCGCAGAGTGGGCGGCGCGGTCATCTCGGCGCGGGCTTCGGCCAGTGCGGCCAGTTCGGTGTCGGCTGCGGAAATGATCACCACATCGGCGGGGGTTTGCCCCAGATCGACAGGTTCGCTGCCGTCACTGATTGCGCCGGGTGTCGCTGCTAGCAGGTGCATTCGTTTTGCCCCCGTGCTAAGGCGCGCGCAAACGTGAAAGAGAGATCATGGATTACAAAGCCGCAGGAGCGCCGAAAATGGGCAAAAAAGCCCCCAAGCACGAAGAACACAACGCACATGGATCGGGCAAAAAGCCCTTTGGTGCGCGCGAAGATAAGGCAGCACTTTTGGCGCGCATGAAAAAGGCGGCAGCCGAAAAGAAGAAGGGCTGAGGTCACAGCGCTTTCTCCATAAAGATAGAGCTTTTCGCGTCGATGTAATCGCCAAACACACCGCATTGGCGAAAGCCATGCCGCGCGTAAAGCCGATGTGCCGCGTGCAACACGTTGCCTGTTTCAAGCTTCAGCATGGTCAGGCCTTCGTCGCGGGCGGTATCCTCGATCTGGCGGAGCAGGGCGGCGGCAATCCCTTTGCCGCGTGCGGCCTCGGCCACAAACATGGATTTCACCTCGCCGTAGTCGGATTTGATCATAAGCGCGCCGGTGCCCAGAATATCCTCTCCGATCCGTGCGGCGTAGAAGTGGATGTGTGGGGCCACCAGATCATCGATATCGAGGTAAAAGTTATCCTCGGGCGGAAACAGGCTTTGCATCAAGGCATGGCTTTGTTTTAGCAAAGCTGTGGCCTGCGGATGATGGGGGTCTGTCCGCGCGACGATGATCATGCTTGCAGTGCGGTGGTGATGGCTGCGTGATCCAATCCCGTCTCGCCAATGACGACCAGCCGTGTTTCGCGGGGGGCTGTGCCAAAGGGCTGGTCGAAATAGGTATCCACGCGGGGGCCGACGGCCTGCAAGGTCAGGCGCATGGGTTTGCCTGCGACAGCGACAAAGCCCTTCAGGCGCAGAATGTTGTTGGCGCGGATCACATCGGCAACTTGGGCCGCAAAGGCACCTGCATCGGCGATTTCGCCGCGGGTGACGATGAAGCTTTCGAATTCATCGTGGCCGTGCTCATGCGCGTGATCATGGTGGTCATCTTCGTCATCATCATGGTGGTGATGGTGATGGATTTCATGGCGCGCGGCCAGATCACCCTCTGCGCCAATCCCTTGGCCCAAGAGCACATCAACAGGCAAAGCGCCCATGGAGGCTTTGATGACCTGCACACCCTCGCGGGCCTCTGATTTCAGTTTGGCGGTCAGCGCATCAGCCTCGGCTGGATCCAGCAGGTCGACTTTGTTCACGACAATCATATCGGCACAGGCGACCTGATCTTCAAAGAGTTCGGACAGGGGTGTTTCGTGATCAAGGTTTTCGTCCAGCGCACGCTGGGCATCCACGGCGGCGACGTTATGGGCAAACTGGCCGTCGTGGACGGCACGGCCATCCACAACGGTCACAACGCCATCCACGGTAACTTTCGTCGAAATGCCGGGCCAGTTGAACGCGCGGACAAGCGGTTGCGGCAGGGCAAGGCCCGAGGTTTCGATCACGATGTGATCGGGTTTGTTTTCCCGCGCAAGCAACGCTTCCATGGTGGGAATGAAATCATCGGCCACGGTGCAGCAGATGCAGCCGTTGGACAACTCAACGATATCATCCTCGGAACAGACCTCATCACCGCAGCCCTTGAGGATATCGCCATCGACGCCAAGATCGCCGAATTCATTGATGATAAGCGCAATCCGCTTGCCCTGTGCGTTTTGCAGCATGTGGCGGATCAGAGTCGTTTTGCCGGCTCCGAGGAAACCTGTGACAACAGTAGCGGGGATTTTGGCGGGCATATCGGGGTCCATTCCATAACGCGTGCGACGGGCCCCTTTCTTGCGCCGCATGGTCCAAGTTGCAAGGGGGACCTGCGTGCGACGGGATTTTCGCTCTTCGGCGCGCGCGATTCGCTGATTCCCGCGCCCGTCAGACCGCCAGATTTCCAAACGAACGGCAAAATGGCTCAATATGTTGTGGATAACACGGCGGAACATGGCACATGCGGGGTTGGGGGCGTTGACTCGTGCAGTCTCGCAAGGCGATGCTTTCGCAGGTTGCGGAATCATACGGGCAAGAATCATTGCGCTTTAGCAAACTCAGACTGAATGGCTTTAAAAGCTTTGTGGACCCCACCGATCTGATCATCGCGGATGGTTTGACCGGTGTTGTGGGCCCCAACGGTTGTGGCAAGTCGAATTTGCTTGAGGCGCTGCGCTGGGTCATGGGCGAAAACCGCCCAACTGCGATGCGCGGTGGCGGGATGGAGGACGTGATCTTTGCAGGGGCCGCCACGCGGCCTGCGCGCAATTTCGCGGAAGTGTCCTTGGTCATTGATAATGGTGAACGTCTGGCACCGGCTGCGTTTAACGATAATGACAACCTTGAGATCATCCGCCGGATCACCCGTGACGCGGGATCGGCCTATAAGGTTGGCGCCAAGGACGTGCGGGCGCGCGACGTGCAGATGCTGTTCGCCGACGCCTCAACCGGGGCCCATTCGCCGGCCTTGGTGCGGCAGGGGCAGATTTCGGAATTGATCAACGCCAAACCCAAGTCGCGCCGCCGTATTCTGGAAGAGGCGGCGGGGATTTCGGGCCTGTATCAGCGTCGCCATGAGGCAGAGTTAAAGCTGAAGGGTGCGGAATCAAACCTGACCCGTGTGGATGATGTCATCGACCAGCTGGCGGCTCAGTTGGGCCAGTTGGCGCGGCAGGCCAAGCAGGCGGCGCGGTATCGCGAGATTGGTGACAAACTGCGCCGTGCCGAGGGCATGTTGCTGTTCCGTCGCTGGAAAGAGGCGGATGAGGCGCTATTGGCCGCTGCCGACCAGTTGCGTGAACGGACGACTGCCGCGGCACAAGCCGAAAAAGCTGCGCGCGAAGCCGCCAAGACCCGTGGCCGTGCCGAAGAGGCGCTGCCGCCTTTGCGCGAGGAAGAGGCGATTGCCGCGGCGGTCTTGCAGCGCTTGCAGGTCCAGCGTGATACCCTGAAGGATCAGGAACAACGCGCATTGGACATGATCGAGACGTTGCGCGGCCGCATTGATCAGTTGACCCGCGATATGGAGCGCGAAAGCGGGCTGAACAAGGATGCGGGCGAAACGATCGCGCGGCTGGAATGGGAAGCGCGCGAAATTGAAAAGGCCGGCGAAGGGCACGAGGACCGCCTGAAAGATGCGCAAGATGCAGCGCGTGAAGCAGCGGGTGTTTTGCAACAACGCGAGGCTGATCTGTCGCAACTGACCGAAGATGTGGCGCGGCTTGCGGCACGGCACCAGTCGGCACAGCGCCTGTTGGATGATAACCGCACAACCTTGCGTAAGCACGAAGACGAGGCGGCGCGCGCAAAGGCGGCGATGAAAGAGGCAGAGGCGGCATTGGCGAAGGCCGAGGCCGATTTTGCTGCGGCTGGTGAAGCAGAGAAAGCCGCCGTCGCTGCGGCCGAAGCGGCTGATGTTGCGTTGAACGATGCCGAAAGTGCGCGGGCCGCAACGCAGGCGCGCGAAAGTGATGCGCGCGCGTTACGCTCCGAGGCCGAGGGCGAGGCAAATGCGCTGCGTGCCGAAGTTGCCGCCTTGGCGAAACTGGTCGAGCGTGACACCGCCGAAGGCGGGCAGGTGCTGGATCTGCTGCGCGTGCAGGGCGGTTATGAAAAAGCGCTGGGCGCTGCTTTGGCCGATGATCTGCGTGCGCCCGAGGTGGCCGCAGATGCGAAATCCGGCTGGGCTTTGTTGCCCGGTTATGCTTCTGCGCAGACGCTGCCGGAAGGTGTGAAGGCGCTCACAAATTTTGTTACGGTTCCCGAGGTCTTGGCGCGGCGGATGTCGCAGGTCGGTTTGGTGGATGCCGCTGACGGGCCGCGTTTGCAGGCGGACCTGAAACCTGGCCAGCGGCTTGTGTCGGTTGAAGGCGATTTGTGGCGGTGGGACGGGTTCCGCGCGGGTGCCGAAGATGCACCTTCGGCGGCGGCATTGCGGTTGCAACAGCTGAACCGGTTGACCGAGTTGAAGCGGGATCTGGAAGAGGTGTCTGCGACGGCCCATGGGGCGGCACAGGCGCATGAGAGCCTGACCGCTTTGTTGAAGCAACAGACCGAAGCGGACCATGCCGCACGGCAAGCCCGTCGCAATGCGGACCAAGCTGTTGCTGATGCCAACCGTGCGGCCAGTCGTGCCGAGGCCGAGCGCAACCTGTCTCAGGGCAAGCTGGAAAGCCTCGGGTTGGCGGTGAAACGCAATGAGGAAGAGGCGCTGACGGCGCGGCGCGCGTTGGCCGAGGCCGAGAAAGCGGCGCAGGATCTGGGCGATCTGGATGCGGCACGTGCGTCGGTTGAAGACATCAAGATGACGGTCGAGGCCGCGCGGATCACGATGATGTCGCGCCGCTCTTCCCATGACGAGGTGCGCCGCGAAGGTGAAATGCGTCTGAAGCGCAGTCAGGAGATCACAAAGGAAATTAGCGGCTGGAAACATCGTCTGGAAACCGCGAACAAACGCACGGCAGAACTGGCGCAGCGGAAAGAGGAATCTGAGGCGTCATTGGTTGAGGCCAGCGCCGCGCCCGAGGAAATTGCCGCCAAGCGTGCCGAGCTGGCCGATGCGATTGATGAGGCGGAGACACGGCGCAAGGCTGCGGCAGACAAGCTGGCCGAGGCCGATAGCGCCTTGCGTGATGCGGGCCATCATGAGCGTGATGCCGAGCGTTTGGCTTCCGAGGCCCGCGAGGCGCGCGCGCGATCCGAGGCGCGGTCTGATGCGGCCCGCGAAACCGTGGCCTATGCCGCCGAGCGGATCATGGAAGCGCAGGAGGTGACACCCCAGCAACTGCTTGAGACGCTGGAGACGGATGTGGAGCAGATGCCTGCGTCCGAAGTTGTTGAAGGGCAGGTCAATGCGCTGAAACGGCAGCGGGATGCCTTGGGTGCGGTGAACCTGCGCGCCGAAGAAGATGCCAAAGAGGTGCAGGTCGAGCATGACGGTCTGGTCAGCGAAAAGGCTGATCTGGAGGCCGCCATTGCGGCGTTGCGTTCAGGGATTGCGAGCCTGAACCGTGAAGGTCGTGAGCGGTTGCTGACAGCCTTCGAGCAGGTGAACGAGAACTTCGGTTTATTGTTTACCCATTTGTTTGGCGGTGGCGAGGCGAAACTGGTTTTGGTCGAATCCGATGACCCGCTTGAGGCCGGACTTGAGATCATGTGTCAGCCGCCGGGCAAGAAGCTGAGTACACTCTCTCTGCTGTCCGGGGGTGAGCAGACGCTGACAGCGCTTGCGCTGATTTTTGCGGTGTTCCTTGCCAACCCTGCGCCGATCTGTGTGCTGGACGAGGTGGACGCGCCGCTTGATGACGCCAACGTAACGCGCTTCTGTGACCTCTTGGACGAGATGACACGCCGCACCGAGACCCGTTTCCTGATTATCACCCACCATGCGGTGACGATGAGCCGGATGGACCGGCTTTTCGGGGTGACCATGGGCGAACAGGGTGTGTCGCAGCTGGTATCGGTCGACCTGAAAAAAGCGGCGGCGATGGTGGCCTGAGCCGGAGCCTCCGGCGGGGATATTTAGGGGCCAGTAATAACAAAAGTGGCTTTATAGCCGGTTCAAGAGGTCGATTGTGGGCCAAGCATCTGCGGGCAGGCCGAGGCGAATTTGTTCGGCTTGCACGGCGGCCCGTGTCATCGCACCCAAGATGCCGTCAATGCCGCCCACGTCATGGCCGCGCTGGGTGAGCTTTTGTTGGAGTTGCTGCATTTGCTGACCGCTGAGCGCCGGTGTCGGGTTGCCCGCGTCATAAACGGCCGCACCGCCAAGCCGTGTTGCGAAATAAGCGGCGGTGGTGACGTAGACGAAGCTTTTGTTCCAGTCGAAATAGACCTCGAAATTCGTGTAGGCGAGAAAGGCAGGGCCGTTGCGTCCCATGGGAAGCAGCACCGAGGCCTGAAGGTTGGCAGGTCCAAGTGCGCCTTCGCGGGCCCGCACGCCGCGCGCGGCCCACTCGCGGACACTGGATTTGTGGTTCAGGCCGGTTTGCGCCCAGTCGAGGTTTTCGGGGACAACAATCTCTTGCAGCCAAGGTTCATTTGGCCGCCAGCCCAAGGATGACAGCACATTTGCGCCCGTCATCAGCGCATCTGCCGATGACCCTTTGAGATCGACAATCCCGTCTCCGTCGCCGTCCATGCCTTGGCGGATGATTTCGCGCGGCAATTTCTGGAGTTGCCCGATTTCGCCTGCCCATGCCCCTGTGGTTGATGCGGGGTTCATGCCACCGCGGCGGTAAAGCTCAATTGCAGCGATCAGTTGGGGGCGGAAAAGCTCTGGTCTGCGGCAATCATGCGCTAGTGTCAGCAGCGCGTTGCGGGTGTTGAACGACCCCTGCACCTGTCCGTAGTCCGTCTCAAAAGCCCAGAACGCCAAGAGCACGCCGCGCGGGATCCCGAAACGGGCCTCGATTGTGTCAAAGGTACGATCCAGCCGCTGTCCATAGATGCGCCCGTTGTCGATCCGGTTCTGGCTGATGAGCGCCCGTGAGAAGCTGATGAAATCACGTTGGAATACGCCTTGGGCGCGGTCGGCGTTGATGACGGCTTGATCAATTTGCGCGCCCTGGAAGAACGCATCGACGGTTTGGGCCGGGATGCCTGTTGCCCGTGCTTCAGCTTTGACACCTTCGATAAAAGGACCCACCGGCCCGCCGCAGGTTTGCGCGCTGGCGGTGCTTGCGAGAATGGATAGGGCGAAAATGGCGCTGCGCATTGAAATCTCCGTTTCAAGAATATGCCAGCAGCGTAGCAGTGCGGTTGTGCAGCGCAAGGCTAGCCCCTTGTGCAGGCGAGAAAATTGCTGATCAGGATAGTGCGAGTGCAGCTATAAACGCCAACGCAAGGGTCAGTGCCCATGTCCGCCAGAGGGTCTGAACCGCGCGATCAATATCATCCGGTCCCAGCGTACGTTCCCCTTCTGCATTCACAAAGGGGTATGGTTGCATGATGCCGTCATAGCTGCGCGGACCGCTGAGCGCGATATCAAGACCATGCGCCATTGCCGCTTCGGGCCAGCCTGCATTGGGCGAGCGGTGCAACGGGGCTTCGCGCAGGATTGCGCCTAAGTTGGGCCGCGATGTGACAGCCCAGATCATCACTGCGGTCAGCCTTGCTGGGATCAGGTTAAGGAGGTCATCAAGCCTGGCAGCAGCCCAGCCGAAATCCTCGTGTCGGGGGGTGCGGTAGCCGATCATGCTGTCGGCCGTATTGGTGATTTTATAGATCAGCAGGCCGGGCAGGCCCGCGACCGCAAACCAGAAAATGGGCGCGATCACCCCGTCAGAGAGGTTTTCCGCGGCACTTTCAATCGCCGAGCGGGCGACGCTGGGGGCATCCATATCCTTCGTGTCGCGTCCGACGATCATCGCAACGCTACGGCGGGCGTCGCCAAGGGACAGGCGCAGGGCGTCTGCGACGGCTTGCACGTGATCAACAAGCGAGCGTTGCGCCAGCAATATCGCGACGATGATCACATCGAGGAGGGATCCCGGCACACTCTCGATGATCCATCCCAGCATCGCGGCCATGGCGCAGAGGGCGAGCATTGTGAGGAAACCTGACTGTTTTTTGTGTTCGCCTGCGTTGAAGCGCGCATCGCACCACCCGATCACGCGCCCCATCAAGACGGCGGGGTGCGGTATGCGTGACCAGAGCCAGCGCGGCTCTCCCAAAAGCGCATCGAGGATCATGCCAAGGATAAGGGTCAAAGTGCGGCTTCCAGTTGTGCCCAGCGGTCTGGTGCGGGCAATCCCAGGCGCAACCAGTCAGGGGCATAAGGGAATGTTCGCGACCAGACGTGGCCTCTGGCAAGTCTGGTTTGAAGGGCTGTTGCATCATCCACTTGGTAGAGCCGGAAGAGCGAGGTGCCGCCGACCAACGCCGCCCCCGTTTGTGTCATCAGCCTGTCTATCCGTGTTGTGTCATCTGCCAGTCGGATGCGGGTTTCATCCGCCCATGCCGGATCGGAGAGCGCTTCGGCCCCGATGGCGAGGGCGGGGCCGGATACCTGCCATGGTCCCAGCAGGTCGCGCAGTTTGGCAATGATGACGGGATCGCCAATGGCGAAGCCAAGGCGTAGCCCTGCAAGCCCCCAGAACTTGCCGAAGCTCTTGAGTACAACCGTGCCGGGGCGTGCTGCCAGATGGATCAGCGACTGATCGGGTATGATATCGCAGAAACTTTCGTCAATGATCGTATAGGCGGCATCCAGATCGCTGACCTGCCATATGTGTCCGTCGGGATTGTTGGGGTGTACCGCGACCAAAGCGTGGCTTGGGTCTTGACCCAAGTGCCACCCTGCTGCGGCAAAGGCTGCGCCATGTTCATTATACGTGGGGCCGGGGATGCAGACCTCGCCTGTCGGAATGACACGGGGCAGCGCTGCAATAATGGCTGAGGCGCCAGCCGCACCGAGGATTGCGGCATCGTCAGGGACGTTCCAGAAGCGCCGCGCGAGTGCGTAGAGCCGCGCAAAGGCAGCCTCGTCCGGTAGTGCTGTCCATGCGTCATGGGGGAGGGCGGGCATAGGATATGGCACCGGATTGATCCCCGTTGAAAGATCCAGCCAGCCGGCACGGTCGCCGCCGTGGGCCACAATCGCGGCATCAATGCCGCCGCCATGATCGCGCTTCTCTATCATTCTTTTGGCAATGGCGGGTGACGGGTGACGAAATGGCCCTTCACCGCCTGCGGCCACGTCCGGTAGGGCACTTGCCCCGTTTCCGATTCCGCGTGGGCTGCGGCGTAGGCGACAATGCCTTCTGCCGCCTCGCGCGATGGAGTAAATGTGCCTAAGGTATAGTTCAACTTGCCTTCACCCTGAATTGCGACATTGCAAGCGTTCTTGCAGCCCATCAAGCATGAAACACGCCGCGTTTTGACCGTTTCTATACCGCTCGCCGCGGTCTCGATCAATTCGGCCAGCACTTCCCCGTCGGTTTGGGCCATGTCGCCCGCGTCCCAGCCCTCTTGTTTGCAGGTGTCGCAGATCGTGATCCAGGTTGTCATACTTTTTCTGCCCAATATTTTTGCGGTTCTTCAAGCGGATTTTCGCCTCGCTTTCAAGCGAATGCGCGTAAGCCTGCCTTTTAGGATAGGTGCCGTGTTCACGTTAACACTTCGTTAACACTTTGGGCACAGTGCTGTCCTACCAGGGTTAAAAAACCATCAACTTAATTCCTAAAACTGTCTCGAACGGGGAGTAATTATGCGCGCTCTAATTGTCCAACGAAATGAAAATCTCGGAGGCGTTTGGCAGCGGCATCTTGAGCGGCTTGAGGTCGAAGTTACCCTTGTTCAAAGTGCGGAACGCGCATTGAACCTGATCGCGGTGGAGTGCTTTGACGTGATCGTCCTTGATCTGATGCCTGTGGAGGTGGGCGCATTGGCGGTCGCCGATCTGGTCCGTTTTCGGCAACCGCGCGCAAATATCGTCTTTGTCACGGATACCACCTTTTTCTCAGATGGTTCTATCTTCAACTACGCAGCCAACGCGCGGGCCTTTGTAAAGACCGCAACGCCGCCGCAGGACCTCGCGGCGATCGTCCACCACTATGGTACTACTGCCCTCGATCATGCGGCGCGTCGTAATCCAGTGTAGGATTGATCGGGAGAATACGGTGCGGGTTAATGGTGTCGTGACTATAGTGATAGTGCCGCACGATATGCGCCATATTCACGGTCTCGGCGACGCCCGGCATCTGATATAGCTCGCGCATGTATCCTGACAGGTTCGGATAATCCGCGATTCGCTTGCGATTGCATTTGAAATGCAGGTGATAGACCGGATCAAATCGCACCAGCGTGGTCCAGAGGCGCCAGTCGGCTTCTGTCAGGCGGTCACCCATCAGGTAGCGGTTCTCGCTGAGGCGGTCCTCGAGCCAGTCGAGCGTGTCAAAAAGCGGATAGACAGCCTTGTCATAGGCCTCTTGCGTGGTGGCAAAACCTGATTTGTAAACGCCGTTGTTCAGGGTGTCGTAAATCCGGTCATTGACCGGAGCGATGGCCTCGCGCAGTTCTTTCGGCCAGTAATCATCGGTATTGCCCGTGATGTGGTCAAAGGCGGAATTCAGCATCCGGATAATCTCGGAGCTTTCGTTTGAAACAATCGTTTCGCGTTCTTTGTCCCACAGAATCGGCACAGTGACGCGGCCGTTCATATCGGGCAGCGCCTTCAGATAGATATCGCGCGCAAAAGGCAGACCATATAGCGTATCACCTGTTGCGCCGTCCTCATCGGTTTCAAAGGTCCAGCCATCAGAAAGCATGTCAGGGTGAACAGCGGAAATGCTGATATGGTCGGTCAGGTCTTTCAACTGGCGAAACACCAGCGTGCGGTGCGCCCAGGGGCAGGCGTATGAAACATAAAGATGATAGCGCCCGCTTTTTGCTTCAAAGCCGCCCTCGCCGGAAGGGCCCGCTGATCCGTCTGCCGTGATCCAGTTGCGAAACTGTGCTTCCTTGCGCTCGAAAGCACCGCCAGATTTCTTGGTGTCGTACCAGACGTCATGCCAAACGCCGTCTACAAGCTGGCCCATTTTGTCATCCTTCCATTGTTGCGTCAGGACCTAACGTGCTCGCAGCATAAAACAAATGCCTGCGAAGGCGCATGCTTGGTGCACCAGTGCACAGAGCGCCGTTTCAGTCTGCCGCCGCAAGACGTGATTGCGTCGCTTAAGCGTTTGCTCATACGTCCCGCTCTGTTTATACCATCCCCGACGACGCCGCGCTGCGGCCAGAGAGGTTGGAGATGAAGCAGTCGACCCAAAACGGGGACTGGACATCACATCGTCAAGACCCGCCTGTCGGGGCCTCTTGTGATGACAAAAACGGAGGATGCCCATGCGGGGACTGCTGATACTTTTCTTTCTCTTTGCCGGAACATCGGCCTTTGCGCATCCAGGTCACTGGGCCGAAGTTGCGGGTCATGGTCATTGGGTTGCAGGTGCGGCGATTGCGCTTGCCGGTCTGGTGGCCCTTTGGGGCGAGTTGAAAAAGAAGAAAGAAGACGCAGAGCCAGAGGACGAAGAGCTGGAAGAGGAAAACGCATGAAAACCGGCGTCATGATCTGCGGCCACGGATCGCGCAGTCAATCCGCCGTGGACGAGTTCGCGACCCTTGCAGACAAACTGCCCGCATATCTGCCGGATGACTGGATGACCGAGTATGGCTATCTGGAATTTGCCAACCCTGTGATCCGTGATGGTCTGGACAAGCTGCGCGAGGCCGGGTGCGCGCGCATCTTGGCTGTGCCCGGCATGCTATTTGCCGCGATGCACGCCAAGAATGACATCCCGACGGTTCTGAATACCTATGCGGCCAAACACGGAATTGCGGTGCAATACGGGCGTGAATTGGGCGTTGATCCCAAGATGATCGCGGCCGCCGCTGGACGTATTCAGGACGCCGTTGATCAAGCCAACGCGGACCATGGCGCGCTGCCCCTGACCGAAACCTGTCTTGTGGTGATCGGGCGCGGGGCATCCGATCCCGATGCCAACGGAAACGTGGCCAAGATCGCGCGGATGCTGCAAGAGGGGATCGGCTTTGGCTGGTGCGAAGTGGGCTATTCCGGCGTGACTTTCCCACTGGTAGAACCCTGCCTGCAACATGTAGCGCGCCTGCCATATCAGCGCGTCATTGTGTTTCCGTATTTCTTGTTCTCGGGCATTTTGATCGACCGGATTTACGGCTTTACCGATCAGGTTGCCGCGGAACACCCCGGCATCCAATTTGTCAAAGCGGGTTATTTGGGCGATCACCCGAAAGTGCTGGAGACCTTTGCTGAACGTATTATGGAACAGGTCAGTGCGACGCCGCCACCGAACTGCGGCATCTGCGGCTACCGCAGTCAGGTGCTGGCGCTCGAAGAGGGCAAGAGCCACAAGATCAGCGCCGAGGACCGCGCGCACCCTGCCTTTGGTGCCGTGCCGCCCTCCACCTGTGTGATGTGCAAATACCGCACGGCTGTTCTGGGCTTTGAGGGCGAGGTCGGGGCTGTGCAGGAAAGTCACCACCATCATGTCGAAGGCCAAGGCGCCAGCGCACCCGGTTCGAATGTGGCCGATTGCAGCCTGTGTGACACCTTCTGCACCGGCATGTGCCGGCTTGTGGCTGCGGATCATCACCATGATCACCACCACCATCATCATCACGACCACGACCATGGTCACCACCACCACCATGATCACGATCATGATCACCACCATGCGCCTTATCCTCATGCGAAGCATCCGCATGGTCCCGAAAGCGCGCGCAAATCCAAAGCCAAAACCTAAGGTTCACGGCAAGCGAAAGACAGCAATTTGCGCCCCTACGAAAAAGACCCTTCCGCGATCTACGCGCAAAGCTTTGCAACGGTCCGCGATGAGGCGCGGCTTGACCGGTTCGCGCCTGCGATGCAGCCACTGATCACGCGGCTGATCCATGCCTGTGGCATGATCGAGGTCGCGGATCGGCTGGCTTTTTCGCAAGGTGCTGCGGATGCCGGGCGCGCAGCGCTTGCCGCTGGTGCGCCGGTGCTCTGCGATTGCGAAATGGTGGGTGCGGGGATCATCCGCCGCTACCTGCCCGCAAATAACGAGGTGATCGTCACGCTGAACGATCCCGCGGTGCCGGGTTTGGCGCAGCATATCGGGAATACACGCTCTGCTGCCGCGGTGGAGCTGTGGCGCGACCGCATCGCGGGTGCAGTGGTCGCTATCGGTAACGCGCCGACGGCGCTTTTCCATTTGCTTGAGCTGCTTGATGCGGGCTGGCCGAAACCTGCGGTCATCCTTGGTTTTCCTGTGGGTTTCGTCGGTGCCGCTGAAAGCAAAGCAGAGCTGGCCGCAAACCCGCGCGGTTGTGACTATGTCGCCCTGCGCGGGCGGCGCGGTGGTTCCGCGATGGCTTCGGCAGCAGTGAATGCTTTGGCAGCGGGGCTACCGGAAGATGTATAACAATGCGCTTGTCAGCCCCTGTGGGCCCTCCGCGCGAAGCCGCCGACAGGGGGCGCCAAGCGATGACTGATCCCTGGCTGCATATCGTGGGGATTGGCGAAGACGGGATGGAGGGGCTTGTCCCTGCAACCCGCGCCGTGGTCGAGGCCGCCGAGGTGATCATTGGTGGTGACCGGCACCATACACTGACGGAAACGGTTACGGCCGAGCGTCTGGCATGGCCGCATCCCTTTGACGCGCTGATCTCGACCATTGAAAACCTGCGCGGCAGGCGTGTTGTGATCCTTGCGACCGGTGATCCGCTCTGGTTTTCGGTGGGCGCGCGGATCGGACGTGCGATAAATCCGGCCGAGATCGTCTACCACCCGCAGCTTTCTGCCTTTCAGTTGGCGGCGGCGCGCATGGGCTGGTCCCTGCCGGATGTTGAAACGCTCACGGTGCATGGTCGTCCGGTCGAGCAGATGATCGCCTTTATCCAGCCTGATGCGCAATTGCTGGTGCTGACGACAGGGGCCGAAACCCCCGGCCAGATCGCCCGTTTCCTCACCGAGCGCGGCTTTGGCAAATCCCGCATGACGGTACTTGCCGCGATGGGTGGCAAGGATGAAGCACGCTTTGATGGGCTGGCCGAAAGCTGGGATCATACGGTGCCTGCTTTCAATACGCTTGCTGTTGAATGCGTCGCCGCACCTGATGCGGCGCTTCTGCCGCGTGTGCCGGGGCTGGCGGATGATCTGTTCCTGTCTGACGGGACAATGACCAAGCAAGAGGTGCGCGCCGCGACTGTCGCCAAGCTGATGCCGATGCGCGGGGCGCTCTTGTGGGACATCGGCACAGGCTGTGGATCGGTGGCAATCGAATGGATGCGCGCGGCACGCTATGCCCGTGCCGTCGGGATTGAACCGCGCGCGGATCGTCGTGCGATGGCTGCGGCGAATGCGCTGGCGCTGGGCGTGCCGAAACTGGCCTTGGTGGAAGGGTCGGTGCCTGCGGCGCTGACTGGGCTGGACGCACCGGACGCTATTTTCATCGGTGGCGGTCTGAGCCGCGAGACCTTTGACGCGGCATGGGCGGCCTTGCGTCCCTTGGGCCGGTTGGTGGCCAACGCAGTGACACTGGAAAGCGAGGCCGAGTTGATTGCGCTGCACAAAGAACACGGCGGCGATCTTGTGAAACTGCAGGTTCACCGCGCAGAGCCTGTGGGCCGTCTGACGGGCTGGCGTCCGTCGATGCCGGTCACCCAGTGGAGCCTTGTAAAGCGATGACAGGGGTTTTGTATGGTGTGGGGCTCGGGCCGGGTGCGCCTGATTTGATGACACTGCGCGCTGCACGGCTGATTGAGGGTGCAGGTGTAGTGGCCTATCCCACGCTTGCAGGCGCTGCGAGTTTTGCCCGTGCGATAGCAGCGGATTTGATCCCTGCAGACGCGCAGGAAATTATCATGGATGTTCCGATGTCGGTCGAGCGGGCCCCAGCGCAGGCGGCCTATGACAAAGGGGCGGCGGAAATTGCGGCGGCTCTCGATGCAGGCCATGACGTTGTTTGCTTGTGTGAGGGCGATCCCTTCTTTTATGGCTCCTTCATGTATCTTTTTGCGCGACTCTCCGGCACTTACCGCGTTGAGATCGTGCCAGGCGTGACCTCTGTCACGGCCTGTGCCGCCCGTGCGCGGATGCCACTGGCCGCCCGCAACGAGCGGTTGACGGTTTTGCCTGGCCCTTTGCCAGAGGACGAATTGCGCGCGCGGATCGAAGGTGCGGAAAGCGTTGTGATCATGAAGGTCGGGCGGCATCTGGCCAAGATCAAAGGTGTGATTGATGCCCTCGGCCTGACCGAAGGTGCGGTTTATGTCGAGCGTGCAACGCTGCCGGAAGAGGTGGTCTTGCCGCTGGCGGATGCCCCTGAGAAGGCACCATATTTTTCAATGATTTTGCTGACAAAAGGGGCCGATCCGTGGCTATGAAATCCGTCGTATTGGCGCTTTCGCGCTCTGGTGAGCCGACAGCCCACAAGGTCGCCGCCGTGCTTGGTGCCCAAGTCCATGGGCGCGAGGGCCGCGTTGATCAAGCGGATGCGTTTTTTGCCAATGCGCTGGATCACGCGCGTGATTTGTTCGCGGCGGGTGTGCCGATTGTGGGGGTCTGTGCCTCGGGGATCCTGATCCGTGCGGTCGCCCCGCTCTTGGCGGATAAGACCACTGAACCGCCGGTGATTTCCGTGTCCGATGATGGCGCGGTTGTTGTGCCGCTTTTGGGCGGGCATCGTGGGGCCAACAAACTGTCGGCGACAATTGCGCAGGCGCTGAACGCCGTCTCTGCCGTGACAACGGCGGGGGATGTGGCCCTCGGGATTGCCTTGGATGAACCGCCCGCAGGTTGGCGATTGGTCAACCGCATCGATGCCAAAGCGGCGATGGCCGGCTTGCTGGCGGGTGGCGGCGCGCAGGTGAACGGTGATGCGCCTTGGCTGGCCGGTCTGCCACAAGGTGAAGGTCTGCGCCTGTCTTGCACGATGCCGCGGCAGACTGATCTGGGGGCTGACCATTTGCAGTTTGCCCCTCAGCGTGTGGCTTTGGGCGTGGGGTGTGCCCGCAATTGCCCGCCTGCGGAACTGGCGGCATTGGTCAAGGATGTGCTGCAAGAGGCGGGGATTGCGCCCGAGGCGGTGCATTCGGTCAATACGATCACGCTGAAAGGCGATGAGCCTGCGATTATCGCTTTAGCGGGTGATCTTGGCGTGCCGATGCGGTTGTTTGAGGCCGAAGCGCTGGAGGCGGAAACGCCGCGTTTGGCGAACCCGTCCGACGTTGTATTTGCCGAAGTCGGCACGCACGGCGTGGCCGAAGCCGCCGCACTGGCGCAAGCCGGCGCGGAGGGCGAATTTTTGGTGACCAAGCGCAAGACGGCCAATGCGACCTGTGCGCTTGTTGTGACGCCGGAGCCTGTGGTGGAACTGGCGGGCCGTGCGCGGGGTCGCTTGTCCGTCGTCGGCATCGGACCCGGTCAGGCAGCATGGCGCACGCCCGAGGTATCGCGACTGGTGTCCGAGGCCGAAGAGCTTGTGGGCTACGGGCTCTATATTGATTTGTTGGGGGCCTTGGCCGTGGGCAAGGCGCGGTCAGATTTTCCGTTGGGTGGGGAAGAGGACCGCTGCCGCTATGCGCTGGAACAGGCGGGGCAGGGCAAGAACGTGGCGCTGGTCTGCTCTGGCGATGCGGGTATTTATGCGATGGCCGCACTTGTGTTCGAACTGTTGGATCGTGGCCCTGACCAGATGGGCGTGTCGGATGCGGCGCGGCGGGTCGAGGTCGTCTGTTCGCCCGGTGTGAGTGCGCTGCAAGGTGCGGCAGCGCGCGCCGGTGCACCTTTGGGCCATGATTTTTGTGCGATTTCATTGTCGGATTTGCTGACGCCGCGTGAGGATATTGTGAAGCGGTTGAATGCTGCAGCGATAGGCGATTTCGTGATCGCGTTCTATAATCCGGTCTCGATGCGCAGGCGCACGCTGTTGGCAGAAGCGCGTGATATCTTGTTGCAGCATCGTCCACCAGAGACGCCGGTGATGTTGGCATCGTCCTTGGGGCGGCCAGAGGAACATATTCGCTATCGTCGTCTGGATGAGTTGCAGGTGGATGAGGTGGATATGTTGACGGTTGTTTTGGTGGGCTCGTCGCATTCAAAGCTGGCGGCTCTTGGCGAAGGGCCACGGATGTATACGCCGCGCGGCTATGCGCGCAAGATTGACGGGGATCTGGCGGGATGACGCTTTTTGGCTGGCGCCAAATGCGCCCCACCCGCCATCCCGTGGCGCGCCGCGCGGAAGTTTGATTGGACATGGAAAGATGAGGGTCTTGCAATGACCGTATATTTTATTGGCGCGGGTCCGGGTGATCCCGAGTTGCTGACACTGAAGGCGGCACGGATCATCGGCAAATGCCCTGTGTGTCTTTATGCAGGGTCTTTGGTGCCTGCTGAGGTTGTTGCCTGTGCGCCTGCTGATGCCTTAGTGATGGATACCGCGCCCATGACGTTGGATGACACCCACGGCGTGATCCTGGAAGCGCATGCCAAGGGTCAGAATGTCGCGCGCGTGCATTCGGGGGACCCGTCATTGTACGGCGCGATTGCCGAGCAGATCCGTCGGCTAAAGGGAGATGGGATTGATTATCAGATTATCCCCGGCGTGCCGGCCTATGCGGCTGCGGCTGCGGCTTTGGGTACCGAGTTAACCGTGCCGGAAGTGGCCCAGTCCATCGTCCTGACGCGTATGTCGATGAAATCGACAGGCATGCCCGCAGGAGAAACGCTTGAGAATTTTGCCCGTTCGGGTGCGACGCTCGCGATCCATCTTGGCATTCGCGCCTTGCGCGAAATCGAAAGGCAGTTGGTGCCATTTTATGGTGCGGATTGTCCGGTGGCGGTCATTTACCGTGTGGGTTGGCCTGATCAGATGATTATTCGCGGCACGCTGACAGATGTGCGCGAAAAGGTGCGCGCAGCCAAGATCACACGGACCGCGCTGATTCTTGTGGGGCCCGCCTTGTCCGATTCGCACGGGTTTCCGGACTCTGCGCTCTATGATGCGGCCAAGCCACATGTGTTGCGGCCGCGCGTGAAGGCCTGAAATTAAGGCCTTTCTGCACTGCGGCGGATTTTGTCATTTGAATTTTAACTTTCTGGGATCATCTTCTGACATGTCTGGAGGGACTTGTTATGTTTACGTTTTTGCCTGACGCGGTTCGTCAGGGTCTGGAAGAGGCGCGCAAAGCTGCATTGAAGCGCAAGGATCGTTTGTCCGTGCAGGATGGCGATGACAGCTATCGGATCCGTAGGTTCTGGGATGGTGGCTTTGCGTTAGATCTTGAAGGGTCCGAGCGGTTGCGCGGTCATGTCGATATCTATGACGGACCAAAGCACCTTTACACCTGTCTGGTCGTGTCTTCTGTCGATGAAGAGAACGAGCGGGTGTTCGAGTTCAAATGGGCCACACCCGTTGCCTCGGGCCCTGCCGCCGATTTTGTGCGCCCGGATTTTGTTCCGGCCGGTTTGATCGGGCGTTAAAGCTATTGCAGGTCTGCGAAAGCGGCCTGCATCCGACGCACGGCCTCTTCGACATTGGCCGTTTGCGTGGCAAGGTTGAAGCGCATGAAGCTTTCACCGCCGGTGCCGAAAGTAGGCCCTTGGGAAACGGCTATTTTTGCCGTGTCCCTGATACGCGCTGAAACTTCTTCATGGCTCATGCCGGTGTCTTCAAAATTGACCCACCCCAGATAGGTGGATTGCAGCGGCATCGACCAGACCCCCGGAATTGCGTTGATACCTGCGTCGAAAATCTCGCGGTTTTTTTGCAAATGGTCGATCTGCGCATTCGCCCATGCTGCACCTTCCTCAGAATATGCGGCGGTGATCATCGCCACGCCAAGTGCGGACGGGTTGTAGTCGAGCATCGCAAGGCGCTTTTGCATGGCACTACGCAATGTTGGATCGGGAATGATCATATTGCCTGTCCGCTGACCTGCAATGTTGAACGTTTTCGATGCTGCAGTCAGATAGACTGTGTTGTCTGTATCTTCTGGTGCGGCAACCGCCGTTGGCACAAACCTCTGTCCTGCGTAGACAAGATCATGATGGATCTCGTCACTAACCAGAAGCAGCCCGTTTTTGCGTGCAAAGGCAGAGACCGCGCGCAGTTCACCTGCGGTCCAAACGCGCCCTGAGGGGTTTTGTGGTGAACACCAGATCAGCATTTTTTCGCGCCCAGTCAGCCGCGCTTGGGCATCGTCGAGATCAAGCACATAGGTATCGCCCTGACGGACAAGCGGGCATTCGGTAACGACCCTGCCGGCCTTGTTCACCTTATGTGCGAACTCATGATAAACAGGGCTGAAAATGACGGCGGCGTCACCTGGTTCTGTCCAGACATCGAGGCAGAGCGCGATTGCGTTGCCGAGGCCTTGGGTCGTCAGAATCCAGTCTTTGTCGATGGACCAGCCGTGGCGGGTTTGCATCCACCATTGAATCGCACTGAAATAGGCGTCATTTGCGAATGCATAGCCAAAGACGCCATGTTCAGCGGCTGCCTTCACCGCCTCTATCACGCAGGGGGCGGTGGGATAGTCCGAATCTGCCGTCCACATGGCCAGCCCGTCCTTTGGCGAAACGCCATAGAGCTTTTCCATCAGGTCCCACTTGCTGCTGTTGGTTCCACGACGGTCGACGGGCGTGTTGAATGACATAGGCTGCTCCTGAAGTTTCAAGGGCAAATTGCGGTGTTGCGAAACGGGGTGCAAGCCGAAAGTCCTGCCATGCTTGCGATGGGCGGCGCGACGCATTAGATCACCGCCATGACACTGAGAAAAATTCTGATCCATCCTGATCCGCGCCTCAAAAAGGTGGCTCAACCGGTTGCTTCGGTGAACGACGACATGCGTCGTCTCGCCGATGACATGCTGGAAACCATGTATGATGCACCTGGCATCGGGCTGGCGGCGCCGCAGATTGCGGTCATGGACCGGATGTTGGTGATGGATTGCGCCAAAGAAGATGATGCAACGCCAGAGCCTATGGTGTTGATCAATCCAGAGGTGGTTTGGACGTCGGAAGAACGGAACGTCTATGAAGAAGGCTGTCTTTCGATCCCCGAGCAATATGCCGAAGTTGAACGCCCTGCCGAGGTCGAGGTCTCGTGGATGGACCTTGATGGTAAGACAAGGCGTGAGCGTTTTGATGGGCTCTGGGCGACCTGCGTGCAGCATGAGATCGACCATTTGGATGGCAAATTATTCATTGATTATCTGCGCCCGCTGAAACGGCAAATGATCACGCGCAAGATGCAGAAACTGAAACGCGAAATGGCGCGGGGCTGACGCGTGGCGGTGCTTGAGCTGCGATTTGAGGGTGATCCTGTTTTGTTGGAAACGGCAGCGCCCGTGCAACAGTTCGACGAAGAGCTGGCCGGATTGGTCCGCGATATGTTCGAGACAATGTATGCCGCTCCCGGTCGCGGATTGGCCGCGCCGCAGGTGGGTGTCAGCACACGGGTCTTTGTCGTCGATACAGATTGGAAAGATGCAGACCCTGCGCCAATGATTTTCATTAATCCGGAAATCGCCAATCAGTCCGAAGATAAGGCCGTCGGGACCGAGGCCTGCCTTTCGATCCCCGGTAAAAGTTTTGATGTCAGTCGTCCGCTTTGGGTGGAATTACGTTGGCAAGATCTGGATGGCGTGGCGCATCACGGACGGTTTGAGGCTGTGCAGGCGATTTGCATTTGTCATGAGCTTGACCATCTGAACGGCCTATTGGTTACAGAAACGGGTGTGCTGCAATGACACATCGCCCTTTTGTCATGTGGCCGCATCCGGCCCTGCGTACCCCCGCCACACCTGTGGCGGACATCACTGATGAGGTGCGTGCGATCTGGGATGAAATGATTGTTGCCATGGATAACATGCCGGGTGTGGGATTGGCGGCGCCCCAGTTGGGCATTGATATGGCTTTGGCTGTCGTCGATGCCTCTGAGGGGCGGGGGAAAGCCATTCGCATGGCCAACCCATCGATCTTGTACAGCAGTATTGAACCGCGCGTGCATGAAGAAGGATCGCCTAACCTGCCTGGTGTTTGGGCCAAGGTGACGCGCCCGCGCGCCGTGACGGTGCGTTTCATGACTAAGGATGGCGGGTGGGACGAACAGGACTTTGTCGGTCTTTGGGCAACCTCCGTACAACACCAGATTGATCACTTGGCGGGTAGGATGTTCTTTGACCACCTGACCCGCGTAAAGCGGGATATGTTGCTAAAGAAAGCAGCGAAATTGCAGCGACGCTGATGTCGGGATGCGCGCCGCGCGGAAGTTTGATTGGACATGGAAAGACGGTGGGCATGCGTGTAATTTTTATGGGAACACCCGATTTCTCGGTGCCGGTTCTGGATGCACTTGTTGATGCAGGTCACGAGATTGCGGCTGTCTACTGCCAGCCACCTCGGCCAGCGGGGCGGGGCAAGAAGGACCGTCCCTCGCCGGTTCAGTTGCGCGCGGAGGCTCTGGGTTTGGAGGTGCGCTATCCTGTGTCATTGAAGGGTGCAGCCGAGCAGGCCGAGTTTGCTGCACTGGATGCGGATATTGCTGTGGTCGTGGCCTATGGTTTGATCTTGCCGCAGGTGATTTTGGACGCCCCCAAGGCAGGTTGTCTGAATATCCACGCCTCGCTTTTGCCGCGCTGGCGGGGGGCTGCGCCCGTTCATCGTGCGATCATGGCGGGTGATGTCAAGACGGGCGTTTGCATTATGCAGATGGAGGCCGGTCTTGATACTGGCCCGGTTTTGCTGCGCGATGAAACCGCGATCGGTGTCGAGGAGACAACAGGTGCGTTGCATGACAGGCTGTCGCAAATGGGTGCGGCGCTGATTGTTCAGGCGCTCGCGCAACTGGATCAGTTGACCCCGCAGGCCCAGCCTGAAGCGGGCGTGACCTATGCTGCGAAGATCGACAAGGCAGAGGCACGGGTGGACTGGGCGCAGCCCGCGGTGCAAATTGACCGGCTGATCCGTGGGTTGTCCCCCTTTCCGGGCGCGTGGTGCGAAGTGGAAGGTGAACGTATCAAATTGCTCGGTGCGCGGCTTGCTGACGGTGGGGGTGCGCCCGGGCAGGTGCTAGGCGGCTTTCGGATTGCCTGCGGGAGCGGTGCGATCGAAGTGACCGCGGCCCAGAGAGCGGGCAAGAAAGCGATGCCTGCAGATGAAATATTGAAGGGCTTGGCGCTTGGGGATCGTGTCAGCTAGTGCGCCATTTTCTCAAGAATGGTGTAAGAACCGCACCGCGAGCGTGTCAAATTTCACGTTTTTACAAAGATGTGCGATTTATCGCCTGAGGTCGGTTTTGTCATCATGCCGGAGAGTGCTATCAGGGGATTCGGAAATTTCTGGGTAAAACAATGACATTAGTGACGAAAATTACCCGCCGCTCGTTTGCGGCGATGGCAATGGCGAGCACGGCAGCAGCCTGTGCGCCGCGCGTTCCTGAGATGGAAATCGAACCGGTGGCACCGGTGTCATTTGTTGAGGGCTACGGCCCGATCGAGGATTCAGGATATATTTTGCCCGGTATTCCGTCTGAATACCTTCAGGGCGTGAACCGCCGCATGACCGGCTTGTATAATGGTGAGGCGGGACCAAACACGCTGGATGTCGATCCCTATGCAAAGTTCCTTTACCATGTCCGTGAGGATGGTACAGCGACGCGCTATCCTGTCGGTGTCGGTCGCGCGGGGCGATCAATTCGCGGCTCGGCGACGATGCAATTCATGCGTAAGTGGCCGAGTTGGACCCCCACCCAAAACATGTTGCGCACCGAACCGGAGGTATACGGTGATTTTGCTGCCGGCATTCCGGGTGGTCTGCGCAGCCCGCTCGGCGCGCGGGCGCTTTATCTATTCCGTGGTGGCCGCGATACCCACTACCGTATTCATGGCACGAACGATCTGGAATCTATCGGAAATTCCGGGTCTGCGGGTTGTATCCGCATGTTCAATCAGGATGTGATCCATCTTTATGACCAGATCGAGGCCCCGATGAAGGTGCTGATCCGCTCTCCGGAGGAATCGCAGCGTGTTGACCCAGAGAATTTCGATCGTGGTATTGAACTGCCGCCAAAGATTATTTCTGCGGAAGAACTGCTGGGGGAAGAGGCTGTTGCGAATGATCGTCCACCAGTTCTGGACGACGCATAACCCCTTTTCTTTATGGTCATTGAAGTCCAAACTCGTGCTGAACGTGCCGCGCTTGCGCGCGGCACTCTATTGAACGCAGGGGCCGGAATGCTTATGTCCCTGTTATAAAAGAATAAATGAGGGACGTTTTATGGCCAATTTTGAGACGCAAATCCAGGAATCTCAGGCACAGGTTGCCGAGGCGCAAAGCAAAATTTCCGAACTGACCAGCCGGATCGAGATTGCGCGCAACAAGATGGCGGAAGGCACCGATATTTCGGTCGATATTGAGAATGCCAGTCTTGAAGACGTGCATGCCCATACCGAGCTGATGAATGCTAACATCGCTGAGCTGATCATGGGCCTTGATGACGTCACGACGGCTTTTTCTAAAGATTTCGACGAGATGCGGTCCAAGACCGGCATGGAAAGCTTCATTGGCATTTTCAGCAAGGCCAAAGCGGACAGCATGCGGCAGGAACGGATGCGCACGGCCTCGATTGATGACAAATTGCAGGATTTGATCAGCAAGTCCGACGTGATCATGAAGCTTCTGGAAGGCCAGTTGGCGGTGCTCAACGAGCAGAAAGTCAGCGTCGAAAAGAACCTTGGCGGGACGCTGGAAGAGCGCGAGGTCACCGTTGGCGAACTCGAAGCGCTGCGGGCCGAAATCCTTGCGGTCGATCCCAAGATTATCGAACTGGAAAACAAGATATCGGTTGAACAGGATGCTGCGGCGCGCACCAAGCTTGAGACAGAGTTGGCTGCGCTGAACGGGAAATACAACGAGATGGTGCAGAACGAGCAGGTGCAACTGGCCAAAAGCCAGACGCTTGAGCGTTATATTGAAAAGGGCAAAACCTGGATCGACAGTCTGCAGAACCAGGCGGCCACGCAGATGGTGCTGATCAACAAGCTCCAGACAGATACCAAGCAGCGTGTTGTGCTTTATGATGCCTTGTCGAAGTCGTTGAAAACAGCGCAGCAGCAGGATGTGGCCCATAAGATCAACGAAATCGGCGTGAAGACGGACCAGGAGGCGCAGTCAGCAATGGCTGCCATCGGGTCGGCCACGAATGCGCGGATGGCGGATATGCTGGAAGCGCATGAAGACCACATGGTCTTTGCCCGCGAGGTGCTGGAGGCCAAGGCGAAAGCGGACGAGCGTTTCGTGCGCCGGTTTCAGGAGATTGTGAAGAAGCACGATAGCAACCAGTATGGGGCGTAGGGTGGGTGACACCCACGCGTTCTGATATGACCGCCCCGGACCTTCAAGCCGACCACATGAAGTTGGAAGATACCCGCGTCACGCGCCGGTATTTCGATAAATTCGCCAAGATCACCAGCCATCTGACCAAAGTTGCGGCGACCATGGAGGCCGAAGGGCGCTTTGATCGCAAAGAGATCGAGGTGATGGCCCGCTATCTGGTCGGCCTGAATTGGACCTTCACAGCGCTGGCGCACAAGTATCATTTCGCCGGGCGGTTTGCGCATTCGGGCAAGCTGACCTTTGACCGGCATGAAAGTGGTTTTCCAGTCTATCAAGAGCTGCTGGAGATGGCGAATGACGCCCAGCAGGCAGACCGTCATCTGAACACACAGCCGAGTGTTGGTGATCTGAAAGACCAGATGGTGCGGGTCATTCTGAGTGAGCAGCAAATCCCCACAAAGCTGCAATATGCTTTGTCGCAAAGGCTATATT
Organism: Yoonia rosea; assembly: GCF_900156505.1. Classification (NCBI taxonomy): domain Bacteria; kingdom Pseudomonadati; phylum Pseudomonadota; class Alphaproteobacteria; order Rhodobacterales; family Paracoccaceae; genus Yoonia; species Yoonia rosea. The sequence goes on from NZ_FTPR01000003.1 coordinate 249,379, forward strand.
ATGAAGAGCTATCGCGTGGCGATCAGTTTTGGGCGCGCAATGATCCGCAGTGTCTCTGGCTGGGAAATCAGGGTGACCGGCGGCGGTTTCTTGTGCACTGGGCGGTTTACGACAGTCAGGTGAACCTGCCCACGATCTACCTGATGGAGTTGGAAGATACAGGGCGCGTGGGCTTGCCAAAGGATCAGCATCGCTGGCCTGAAGCACAGGCGCATCTGATGGCGCAGTCCTTGGCGCATCTTAAGCTGCTGACGATTGCCAAAGGGTTTGATGAAGATTTCGATGACCTGCATCCGACGCGTTTGCGCCGGTTCCACATTGGGCCGATGTACAGCAATGCGTTTACGCGCCAATCGGGCCCTTTGCGCGACGTCTTGCGCGACGCCAACGCGCCCGCTGGCGAAGATTGGGCCTTGGTCTGGACCGAAGAAGAACTGCTGTCGGACCGTGTCGAGAATGTGAAATCGGGGTGGTTCGGCTCTGTCGAGAGGCAGATTTTTGCCCTTGATCCTTTTGAAGGTGGTGGCGCGGAAACGGGGGCGAGCCGGATGGAGCGGTCTTTGATCATGCCGGAACGGCCCTATCAGGCTTTGGCAGAGCGCAACCCTGCAGGGTTTCGCGACGTGCGCAAGTTCGTTGTCAGCGATACGGGACGGGTGTTGAGTTACAGATAGGGTGGGTCAAGACCCACCTTACGACGCGGCGCAGGACGTGCCGAATAAAACAAAGAGGAAAAGATGAGCCAATCAAGTGATCAAATGGAGCTGCGCGAAGACGATATCCGCAAGCATTATATCCCCGCTGCGGAAATGCTGATGCATCTCGATCATGCACCGCGATTGGCCAAGGCGCGCCTGTCGCTTGAGGCACCTGAAAAGTCACCCGACGTTGCCGCAACCCGGCGTCGGTTCCGGTCAACAACACCGGGATTGCTGTCGCGCACATCTGCGCCTTCGGGCGGGGTGCGTCTGTTGGACCGGATTGCCGAAAGCGATGACGATGACCCGCTGACCTCGCCCGCGCAGGCGGCGGTGGCCCATGCACTACGCCGTGCGCTTTCGATTGCATTCACTGTTGCGGATGCCTTTTCGGATCAGACTGCACTGACCGAATTGAAGCGCATTAACCTTGAGGGGCGCATGCCGCAGGAAAGGTCTGTTGAATTTACCGAGTACCTGACAGCGGAATCGCTGATTGCGCTTTACACCTTTGCCAACGCGACCTCGTTTCTCTTGGCCGCGCAAGCGAGCGAGCAAAGTGTCGATGTGGGTTCGGTAGATGAAATTCTAACGGATAACGCGCCATTGGCATTGCATGGGGCGATTTGGGAGCTGGATCAGAAGCTGGGCCAGTTTGCCAAGGATGAGGCGACGCTGATTGCCACCATGCTGGCCTATGCCGAGCAGCTGATGGAGAAGGTCGCGCTGCGGGCCTCCACTGCGGGGCGCCTGGCGTCTTTCAATGCGGCGTCATGGCGGGTCGAGGCGGATGATTTTGTGGTGCAGGGCTTTACCCCCGCGCGCAAAGCCAAGGGGTCCACCCTGACGATGACCTTTAAGAAGCCGAATGAGGTCGTGGGTAATCACATTGCCAAATATCAGGCGATGAAGCTGTCCAAGATGCTGATGGCCTATGATTTTGATCGCAGGCTGAACCCCTTCGCTGAACTCGGCGGGTTCATCTTTACCTTCATGGGTGACGGGAAGCCCGGTACGGGTAAAACGACGCTGATCCAGATGATGGCGGGGTTGATGCATGAGTATTGCCAGAACGCAGGCTATCCGTTTCGCTATCAGAACCTGAGCACCGATAATATCGACAGTTATCAGGGGAAATCGGGCCAGAATGCCAAAGCGTTTATCAATAATGTCCTTGATCCCGGCGTGATTGGTTTCGGGACGATTGATGATATCGACCAACTGGCGGGAAAACGCGGCGATCGGCAATCCTCGGCGGGGCAGCTGGAAATTACGGCCGTTTTGATGGAGAGCTTTGCGGGTGCCAATACAGTCGTGCGGGGCAACTGCACCTTCGGGATGTTCTCGAACTATCCCGAAAACGTGGATGACGCATTGCGTCAGCGTGCCGGTGCGCGGTTTCTGGTCGATGGGCCGCAAACGCGCGAAGACTATATCGATATTCTTTATCTGCTGATGGGCAAGAACCACGATATCCCCGTTGGCGCGCATGAGGTGTTCAGCGCGCAAGAGATCAAAAAGGCCGTTGCGGCCAGTTTTGAAAGCCATGCCCGCCCGCATGAAGAAGGGCTGCAACGGGTCTTTGAACAGGTCCATGCGCAGGTTGGCGATCTGGATACGATTGCCAAATTGGGGACCTATCTGAAGGGCATACAAGAGGCGGATGAACGATTCACAGGGCGCGCGATCAAAAACATTACGGATGCTGTAAAGGTCCGCGCCATGGATTTCGAATTGCCTGATGAATGGATGGAAGAGCCGGATCTGTTCCTGTTCAAAGACTATGACACGAAGAAATCCATGATTTCGGAATTGCGCCAGCCGATCACCGTCGAGATGGTGATTCAGGAGATCAACCGCTATGCCGATAGTGAATTCCGCTATGCTGATAAATCGGATGAGGTTGCGATTGATGCGATGGTACGTGACTTCGGGCGGCAGGAGATTGCCAAGAAGCGGTACCTGGAAGGGAAGGGATCATGAGACCGGGGACTGCGGTGGGGAAATATGGCTGAACTTCTGTCAGAGGGGCTCTTCCTGCCGGTTGTGGTGATTGCGGGGGCCGCATTCGCAGTGCCGCGTTTGCTCGCGTTCGTGTTGCCCGAAGGTGTCGTGCCCCTGATGATGAATGCCTTGCTTTCAACATTGGTGCTTTTTGCGCTGTCTGCGGCAGTCTTTGCGCTGCTCTATCTTTGGCAGGGGGTGCCATTGGCACAGCTTGCAGATGCAGGGCTTTGGGCGAGCGTTGGGTTCTTTGGCCGGCTGGGCCTGATGGCTGCGATCATTTGGGCGCCGATCATGATTTTGTCGGTCGCGGGCCTGCCGCGCAAATGGGTCAAGGAGACGTGGTAGCATGGAGCTTCTGATCGAAAAGGGCCTGATGTTCGGCAACCTGATCCGCGTCGACTCACCCGTACTAGTCGAACGCTACAATCGTGCGCTGAAGCATCTGACAGGCCGCGAAACAGAACAAAACGTGTTTCATATTGATATTTCCGGATACTCGCCAGAGATTGGTGATGAGTTTGGCGATGACCTTTACCTCAACCACAAAGGTGTCAATCGCCAGTTCATTTTGCTGACGACTGAACAGGCGACAGCACCGCTCTTGAATGCGAAACTCTCGACCTCACGCGGTATCTTGCGGCAGTTCATCGAAGAAAACCGCGCCGAGCTATTTGCGCTGACGGCACGTGACGCGGTGGCAGGGGAATTGGTGAATTCGGTCTATATGGCGGATACGCCTGCCAAGCTTTTTGATATCCGCAAAATCACAATTGAGGCCGACACCACCAGCGGCACCGTCGCGGCCGCTGCCAAGCTTGGCGCGATGATTGACCGTTTCAAGACCGCACCTGATGGCTGGTATGATGACGTGCTTATCGCCGACATGATCGGCATGGCAAAGAAAACCGGCGACGTGTTGCGCAACCCTGTGTCGCTGCGCAAGATGTCGTTCGGGCAAGAGAATTTCTGGACGGCGCATTTTGGCGGGATTTATATCTTTCGCGATGTAGAGCATCCTGCGGCGATCGTGGCCGGCCCAAAAGACGCGGTGGGCGATCTGCCGATCCCCTACACCTTCGATCTTCGGGATCGCTCTGCCATTGCCAAGTTTCTGTCGCTTAACGATCTGGTCGAGCCAATCATCAAAGCACGCGGCATTGATGCGGCCGCGATCCTGCATCAGAAAATGGATTTCATCGTGGCCTCTGTAGCGGCTCAAATGAAAGAAGACCTGACAGGGGCCACGCGCCAAGACCTGCGCCGTTTGGGCCGGCACTATGCCGCGCAACTGCCGCCGGAATGGCAGGGGCTTGCGGCACTTTTGCGCTGGGCCGAAGAAGACGGGCCGTGGCCGACGATCACTTCTGACCATCCAGCCTATTTCTACACGCTGCGTGCCAAGTCGCACGTCGATGCAGATCTGGTGAACAGGCTCTTGGCCGAGCTCACGCCGCTGGATATCCGTCAGTTGTTTATTTGCCATAAAGAGGCGTTCTATGACGCCTATGCCCGCTGGCCCGAGGAAAAGCAGGCCTATGTCGTTGATTTTCTTGACCATGAATACCAAGTCGATAAGGCGGGCGCGCGCGCAGCACTGTACGGCCATGTCGATCCGGCGCCTGAGTTGCCGCATGTTTCGCGGTCTGATTTGATGGCGCGGGTCGGTCCGTGGGGCGCGATCACGCGAGGGAGAGGGTAATGGGATTCATTAAACTGGTCGTTTTCGGTTTCATTGGGCTGACGGTGATCTATTTCTCAGTCTCGCTCTACTCACGCTCGGTTCGTAAAGAGCGACTTGAGGATGAATTCGATGCCGAGAATCCTGATGGAGATCGTGAGGCCCGCGATGCTTTTGTTACCGCGGGGCTAAAAGCCTATGATGCGTCTATCCGGCCCAAGCTGATTGGGCTTGTCTATGTGGTTCCAACGCTCGCAATCGGGGCGATCGTTTATATGATAAACGCCAACTGAAGGACGTGTTATGCGCAAGATAAAGATCACTTTCCGGGTTATCGTCTTTTTGCTGATCGCTGGCTTGTTGCATTACGCGCTGCCGCAGCATGATGTTGTGCGTATCGTGAACACGTATCAGGAACGACAGGATCTGAACGACTGGACCCGCATTTTCTGGGCAAGGCCGGATGACCAGTCGGCAACACTGATCAACCGTGATGTGCAGTTTATCCAGACTGTGAAAATGCGCACATGGCTGCTGGGGTTCGTTCAGCGCGAGACCACCGAGGTGATGGTGTATCGCAACGAGGATACCGGCTGGGGCTGGCCGTTCTATTTCAAATTCGACACGGCGAACCTGCAAACCGAGGCAGATGATCTCAGCTCGACGGCGCAAAACCCGCAATGGGCCGTGATGACCCACTATGGCTGGCGCAACGAGTATTTTTCGGCCTTTCCCAATGCCGTGGCGATCCGGCCCATCGGCAATCCGAATGTCACGATCATTCCGTGGTTCAACATCTTCTTCTTTATCGCATTGATGGCCGCCCTCTTGTTCATCCGCGCCATGTGGCGACAGTTCCGAGAACGTTCGGTTGATCCGTTGCTGGATGCAGCGGAACACCAGTTCGATGAGGTGCAGGCCGAGGTTGCTCAGCGTCGCGGACGTTTCACCAAATGGCTGGATAGCTGGCGCGACAAGAACAAAAATCGCCCTGTGAAGTAGACGTTGTAGGGGGCTTTGCCCCCGCCGCGTACCGCGTCTCCCCCAGGATATTTTCGGGCCAATAATGGCCGAAGTCTCTATTCCCCGTAAGGGATCCAGATGTTCTTCACCTCGGTGCTGGCGGCAAGATAGTCGCGGGCCGATGGCGTTAGCGCCTTGCCGTAGTTCACCCATGTGCGTTTGAGGTTGCCTGCGCTGGCCTGCTCGATCACAGCGCTCAGGTCGCTGCTTGAGAATGACCAGACCGCGTCAATGTCCAGATGTTTGGCCAGTGTCGGGGCAAGTTCGGCGTGGCTTCCGGTGAGAATATTGACCACGCCTGCAGGGACATCAGAGGTTTCCAGCACCTGATAGAAGTCTGTCGCGGCCAGTGGGTAAGGTTCGCTTGCCGCCATGATCACGCGGTTGCCCATCGCGATCGCAGGCGCCATCGCGCTGATTAACCCGCCAAGCGGTGCTGCGTCGTCGCAGAGGACCCCGATGTTGCCAACCGGTTCTTTCATCGCCAGAGCGACGCCGCGGATCGGGACCCCATGCACCTGGCCGTCATACTTGTCGGCCCACGCGGCATAGGTAAAGAGCGTGCGGATCGCACCTTCGACTTCTTCCGCGCCGCCACGCCCGCCTGTCATCTGGTTGATCCGCGTGGCGAACTCCTCTGCACGGGCCGAGAGGTTTTCGGCGACATAATAGAGGATCTGCGCGCGCAGGTGCCCTGAAGTCTTGGACCAGCCTTTGGCGGCGTTGCAGGCCTCAACCGCGTTGCGGATATCCTTGCGATTGGCCAGCGATGCATGGCCGAGCAATTTACCACGGGGGCTATAAACGGGGGTAGAATAGCCGCCATCGGGCCGCGCCTGTTTGCCGCCGATATAAAGCTTGGCCGTGCGATCAAGCGGATCGGCGGGGTGGCCGTCTTCGGTTGTGAAGGCTGCGATCTGCTTCAGTGCTTTGGCCGTGCCTGAAGGTTTGGTATAACCGGCCAGCCCCTCCCATCCGCCTTCGCGCCCGAAGCCGCTTTCGCGCACACCACCGAAACCGGCAGCGGCGTCCATCATATTAGTGCCGTTGACCCAGACGATCCCTGCGGCCAGTTTGGGCGCGATATCAAGGGCAAGGTTGATGTTTTCAGACCAGACTGACGCGGCCAGACCGTAGCGCGTGTTATTGGCGATCTCGACTGCTTCGGACGGGGTGCGGAAGGTTGTCGCGGCCAAAACAGGGCCAAAGATTTCTTCCTGCATCAGCGTTGAAGCTGGCGACAGGCCGGTGATCAGCGTTGGCGGATAAAAGCAGCCTTCGGGTGCTTTGACCTGATAGGTTTCACCTTCTGTATTGGCGCTGACCATTTTTGTGATCTGGTCGAGTTGCCCAGGGTCCACGATTGCGCCCACGTCGATGCACTTGTCCAGTGGATCGCCTATGCGCAGCCCGTCCATGCGGGCCTTGAGTTTTGTGTAGAAGCGCTCCGCAATGCCCTCTTGCACCAGAAGCCGCGAACCTGCGCAGCACACTTGGCCCTGATTGAACCAGATCGCATCGACGAGGCCCTCAACAGCTGAGTCAATGTCGGCATCCTCAAATACGATGTAAGGGGATTTGCCACCCAGTTCGAGGCTGAGCGCCTTGCCTGATCCGGCGGTCGCCTCGCGAATTTTGCGGCCGACTTCGGTTGATCCGGTGAAAGCGATTTTATCGACCTCGGCGGCGACCAGCGCCGCCCCGGTTTCGCCGTCACCGGTGACGATGTTCACGACACCCGGCGGCACACCTGCTTGCGTGCAAATGTCGGCGAAAACCATCGCAGTGAGGGGGGTGTATTCGGCGGGTTTCAACACGACCGTGTTGCCCATCGCCAATGCGGGCGCGATTTTCCATGCCAGCATGAGCAACGGAAAGTTCCACGGAATGATCTGGCCACAAACGCCCAAGGCCTCTTGGTTGGGAAGTTCGGATTTCATCAATTGGGCAAAACCCGCATGATGATAGAAATGCCGGATGGCCAGCGGCACGTCGATGTCGCGGCTTTCGCGGATGGGTTTGCCATTGTCGAGCGTTTCCATGACCGCCAGCAGGCGGGCATGTTTTTGCATAAGCCGCGCGATGGCATAAAGGACACGGGCGCGTTTGTGGCCGGACTTGGCCCACGCTGGCTGCGCTTTCCGGGCCGCAGCGACGGCGGTCTCGATTTCCGCGGCGGTGCCTTTGGTCACACCTGCCAGCTTTTCACCTGTTGCCGGATTGTAGGATGCGAAATCATCGCGCAACGGCCCCCATTTGCCGTTGATATAATGGCCTGCGATGCCGCCACGATCGGCCAGCCATTTCAGCGCCTCTGCGCTGCTTTCTGGGGCGGGGCCGTAATCCATAGTGTCGAAGATTTCCTTGATGGTCATGGCCTATCCAATCGCGTGCCGCCACTGGGCGGAATAGGCGCCGGTGACGTGATGTTCGAGTTGCCGTTCGATGTCGCCCAGAAGGCTTGAGGCGCCAAAGCGGAAAAGGTCGGGTTGCAGCCAGCGGTCACCCAGTTCGTCCTTGATCATGCTCAGATAGACAAGGGCATCCTTGGCCTTACTGATCCCGCCGGCAGGTTTATAGCCGACTTTGATGCCGGTACGATCCTGATAATCGCGGATCGCGCGGATCATGGTAAGTGTAACAGGGAGAGTGGCATTCACCGGCTCTTTGCCGGTCGATGTCTTGATGAAATCGGCGCCCGCCATCATGCATACAAGGCTGGCACGGGCGACGTTGCGCAGGGTGCCAAGTTCGCCTGTGGCCAAGATCGCTTTGACATGCGCGTCGCCACAGGCAGCGCGCATTTCCTTCATTTCATCATAAAGCGCTTGCCAGTTGCCTGTCAGCACATGGCGGCGGCTGATCACGATGTCGATTTCCTGCGCGCCCGCGGCAACGCTTTCGCCGATCTCGGCAATGCGCAAATGGAAGGGCGATAGGCCGGCCGGAAAGCCGGTCGAGACCGCCGCGACTGGAATATTCGTGCCTTGCAACGCATCGACTGCCGTTGCGACCATATCGTGGTAGACGCAAACCGCACCTGTGGTCAGACCTTCCATGCCCAAGGCCTCAAGGATGGGTTGCGCAACAGGCTGGCGGGCTTTGGCGCACAGGCGACGCACGCGGCCTTCGCTGTCATCGCCGGACAGTGTGGTCAGGTCCATCAGGCTGATCGCTTTGCACAGCCACGCCGCCTGATAATCCTTTTTGACGCTGCGCCGCCCTGGCAGCGTTGCCGCGCGCCGTTCGATAGCCGAAGTATTGGCCTGCACCGCCATGACCCAATCGAGATCAAGCGGCATGCCGTCGTTGCGGGGTTCATGGACTTGCGGCAGTTGCGATGTCGCAAGCGTGGGGGAGTGGGTGGTTTGCAAGGTGGCCTCCTGCGGTGCCTCGTGAAGGTGGCACTTTGGCACTGTCTTGGCAAGGTTTGACCGCTTGGTCAAATATTATGTTGTCTGACCTGACGTCGCGGCGGCCTAGGCCGGTTGTACGACCTGTTTTTGGTATTTTTGCCGATACTGCAAAGGGGTCAGCCCGTAGGCTGCGCGGAACAGTTTGTGAAAATGCGACATGTTGGGGATGCCGCAATCCGCAGCGATGTCGCTGATCGCTTCGCTGTCGGTGGTCAGGGCGCGGGCGGCATGTTCCATGCGGATACGATTGATGTAGTCGGACGGTGTCTGCCCCAGATATTTGCGCATCATGCGGCTGACATGCGGGTGTGCTTTGCCTGTAATCGCGACCAATCCCGCGGATCCGTCGCGAAAGACCTCTGGCGATTTGGCGGCGTTGCATGCGGTTGCCAGCCAGTCGGGGATCTGCGTGTCAAAGATGTTTGCGGTCAGATCGGCACAGAGCGGCAGCAAGAACGCTTCGGCCGCGAGCGTGTCGCAAGGGCTATTTTCCAACTGCACGGCGGCATGGTTGAGTGCCGCCAGTTGCCGGATATCACGGTGCGTTTGCACAGGGCCTTGGGGGGCCCAGAACAAATGTCCATCGACGCTGGGGTGCCGCGCAACCAGCGCCTTGATGGTATCGGGATGGATGCTGAGCGACACCACAAGCGCATGTTCGCCGCGCCCTTGCAGTGCGTGGGGCTGTCCCGGTCGAATAAAGACAAGGTCACCTTCGCCAAGCGTTTCGGCGCCACCGGCGAGATGATGGCGGACCATGCCGTTTTGCACCCAGAACAGTTCATAAAAGTCGTGATTATGCAGTGTTCTGGGGCGTGTCGGCGCCAACGTCGCCCGTGTCAGGCGGATTTGCGTGCCGGTGGCGAGGACGTCAGCATGAAGGAGTGTTTGGGTCATGAAATCAAATTAGCACAGTCATTGCTGCGGTGCCGCATGAAAAGACGCGTGGTTTTAGGCGAAATAATCAAGGGATTCCGGGAGTTTCCCACAGTCGCTGTGTCGTGGCCCTTCCATGCCTGCAAAAGCCAGAGCGAATCGCACGTGATTGGCGTGACAAACCGTCATTGCCACGCTATGGCGTGGCCAACCCAACCAAACAAGGTGCCCCATGAGCTTTGACCGCACAATCAAGATCGCCCCGTCCATTCTCTCGGCTGATTTCGCCAATTTTGGCGCGGAGTGTGAGGCAATTGAAGCGCAGGGTGCCGATTGGGTGCATGTGGATGTCATGGACGGGCATTTTGTGCCCAACATCACTTTCGGCCCTGCAACCTGTGCGGCGATCCGTCCACACATCAAAGGTGTCATGGACGTGCATTTGATGATTGCGCCGGTTGATCCCTACATCGAAGCATTTGCCAATGCCGGCGCCGATGTGATCACCGCCCATGTCGAGGCTGGCCCGCATATTCACCGTACCTTGCAGGCTATCCGTGGCGCAGGGGCAAAGGCCGGCGTGGCGCTGAACCCGGGCACGCCCGCGTCTTCGGTCGAGATGCTGCTCGACATGGTTGATCTGGTTTGCGTGATGACGGTGAACCCCGGTTTTGGCGGGCAGAAGTTTATTCATTCTCAGGTCGAAAAAGTGCGCGACCTGCGTGCCATGATCGGTGACCGCCCGATCCATATCGAGATTGATGGCGGCGTTGATCCGACAACGGCACCTTTGGTTGCAGCGGCCGGTGCCGACGTGCTTGTCGCGGGCTCTGCCGTGTTCCGTGGTGGGTCTGTAAGTAATCCCGCGCCCTATGGTGAGAATATCCGTGCGATACGTGCGGCAGCAATGACGGCGTGAGATTGCCCTGACCCTAGCCGGTATCGCGCAGCTCAAGACTGGCAGCGCGCAAGTACACAAATTCGGTTGGTACATCAAAGTGATCGGAAACGGCCTGAGACCGGCCCTCAGACCAGAAAGTGAAGAAGGTGTCTTTGGGCATAAGGAAGGCTGCTCCGAACGCCCTTGCCTCTTCGCGCGCTTGATTTGAGGTTGGCTTATAGAGCGCTTGGATACCGCAACCCAGGTTCGCTTGCCGCGTTTTTTCGAGATGCAATGCCCAGTGACCAAGTGCCGTTGCGACAATCACGCGGTCATCACGTTTACGACTTGGGCGTGGCAACCAGATAACGGGCTGTGCTTCCAGCGGGATTTCCAACATGATTTCATTGGGATAGTGCGAATATTCGATATCGACGCCAGCATTCGTACAAATTTCATCCAGCGATATACCACGTCGACAGCCCCATTCGTGCGCGCAGCCGTCAGCAAGCACTTCAATTTCCAGAGGTGTCGGGCAGGCTGAAACTGGTTCAACATAGGGATAAGACGGATGTCTGGCAGGCATGCGAGCAACCTTTTCAACAAACTTGATCACGGTGCTAGCCGCAAAAGGTTACGATATGCACAACATTCGGCGCTTGACGTCCCCCTGCACAAAACCTGCACGTTTACCCCCGTTCCCTTGCACGGCGCACCCTTAGCCATGTCCCCAACAAGAGCAGAAAGGGACAGATATGGTTGTGCGCGGTGTACCGCATCGGATTGCGAAAGATGCATGGTGGTTGGATGATGCTGATCCACCCAAGGGATTGCGGGCGGCCCCCGTATTGATTGCGGCCTTGTTCCTGACGGATGTGCTGCTTTGGGGGTATCGGCCCGGATTGGGCCTGGCGCTTTGGTTCTTTGCGATGGGCGGCGCGATTGCGTTGAGTGTGGCAAACAGGCTGGATTTTGCGCGCGCCTTGAAGGCCAGCCTGGTGCTGCTATTCGCGGTGCTTCCGTTGGTCGAAGTGGCGCAATTCGGCACCTTCATGGTGGCTTTGCTGGGGCTCTATACATTCGGCGTCATGATTACCGCGCAGCAGGGGGCCGGTGCCCCGCTTTGGCGTGCGATTGCGCGGCTTCCGGGCTATGGAATCGTGCAAACGGTCCGCGATACATTCGCCTTGCGTGTCTCTGTCCCATCCACAGGCAGCTTTCGTGGCCTGTTCTTCGATTGGGCCTTGCCTGTCGCCATTGGCGGCGTCTTCCTGATTTTGTTCTTTGCGGCTAATCCACTGCTGGACCAGTGGGTGCAGCGATTTGCCCATCTGGAGCCCAACTTTTTGCCACGATTAGAACGTGTGATTTTCTGGACCATCATGGCAATCGCGGTTTGGCCATTGCTGCGCCTAACGGTGATGATGCCCGCCCTAACCCAGGTTAAACCCAGCCGTCTGCGCGGTTTCCGGTCAGGTTTCCTAAACGAACGTTCAGTCAGCCGTGCGCTGGTTGTCTTCAACGTGATCTTTCTGATGCAGACGACGCTCGACCTTGGCTACCTTTGGGGTGGTGTGGCGCTGCCAGATGGGATGACCTACGCCGAATATGCGCATCGCGGGGCCTACCCATTACTCGCAACAGCCTTGCTCGCCGGTGTGTTTGCGCTGCTGGCACAGCCATACCTTGGCACGGGCTCGGGCGTGAGGCGGCTGCTTTATCTTTGGATCGCGCAGAACGTTATCTTGGTGATCTCATCCATCCTGCGCCTTGACCTTTATGTGGATGTCTACGGGCTGACGCGCCTGCGCTTTGCCGCATTCGTCTGGATGGTCGTTGTGGCCTTGGGGTTGGTTTTGATCATGATGCAGCTGGTCGGCCGGAAATCGGTTGGGTGGTTCTTGCAAAGGGCTTTTGGTTTGGGTTTGCTGGCCATTTACCTTTGCAATCTGGTGAATATTGACGGGTACATCGCGCGCCACAACCTGGCTGATGACCGCGACAATGACTACTACCTTTGCGGGTTAGGTGAAGGTGCGACCCCTGCCATCCGCGCCCACCAAGTTGCTGTAGGTTATGAGATTTGCGATCCCTATCGCGTTCAGCTCTCCCAGCGCAAGGATTGGCGCGAATGGGGCTACCGCAACGCGCGTCTGCACCGTAGTTTGGCCGTGATGGAGAGAGAGCAATGATCCTTGTGGCCGATGATGATACCCAAATCCGCGATGTCGTGCGGATTGCCCTGACCCAAGCGGGCTTTGGCGTGGCTGAGGCGCCAGATGGTCGGGCAGCGCTTGAAAAGGCCGAGAGCCTGCGCCCCGATCTGATTATACTTGATATCGGAATGCCTGAGATGGACGGGCTGGAAGTGTGCCGCACGTTGCGCAGGACGTCTGAGGTGCCGATCCTGTTTCTGACCGCACATGCAGATGAGATCGACCGCGTTGTCGGGCTTGAACTGGGGGCGGATGATTATGTTGCTAAGCCGTTTTCGCCCCGTGAACTGGTCGCGCGGGTACGCGCGATCCTCAAGCGCACGCAGGGCGAGGTTGTCGCGCAAACCGTTTTGCGGCGCGGTATCCTGAGTGTCGATCCCGCGCGGCATTTGTGCCATGTGGGCGATGATACGGTTCTGCTGACTGCGCGGGAAATGGACCTGTTGGAACGTTTGATTGCACGTCCTGATCATGTGATGTCGCGGCCACAACTGGTCGATGCGATCTACGGCACCAACGTGCATGTCAGCGATCGGACGATGGACAGCCATTTGCGTAATCTGCGCAGCAAATTGGGGCAGGCCGGTTGCCCTGATGCAATCGAGACCGTGCATGGCGTTGGCATCAGGATGGGTGCATGCCGCGGCGCGTGATCCGCAAATGGCGGCCTCCGTTGGCCTTTGTGCTGGGGGGGACGTTGGCGGCGGTGTTCTGTCTGCCGCTGATCGGGATCGGCTATTTCCGTGTTGCGGGTGGTATTCTTGGCTGGGGTGAGACCTCATGGATGATCGGCTTGATGGCCTTTGTTGCGACGGCGATCCTTGGGGTGCTGCTGTGGCGGTTGGTTTTGCAGCCGGTGCGCGCCCTGACGGCCTATGCCCGCAATGAGGGTGCCAGTGATGCCCCCACGCATTTCGGCACGCCGGAGTTTTCGCAACTGGGCGAGGCTGTGCTTGAAATGACCGCGGCGTTGCGTGGCCGCGAGGCTGTTTTGCGTAGTTATGCGGATCACGTGACCCACGAACTCAAATCCCCGCTGACGGTTATTCAGGGCGCTGCCGAACTGCTGGAAGACCCTGATCTGGACCATGCTGATCGCGCGCAACTGCTGCGTGGTATTCGCGACAATACCGCGCGTATGGAGGCGCTGCTTGATGGTCAGCGCGCGCTGGCGCAGGCGCAAGATGTGATTGCGCCGGGGGAATGTCTTTTGAGCGATGTGGTCAAAGACATTTTACCGGCAGTCGTGTTGACCGACGGGTTGGTGCCCCTGCCAAGGGACGTCATGGATGTGGTCGCCACGCATCTGGTCGGGAATGCTTTGGCGCACGGGGCCAAGACGATCAGCTTTGACCATCAAGGTACGCATCTTTTAGTGCAGGACGATGGCGCGGGGATCAGTCCAGGTAACCGCGACCGTATTTTTGATCCGTTCTTTACCACAAGGCGGGACGCAGGCGGCACGGGCATGGGCCTGCCGATTGTGCGACAGATGCTTGAGGCGCAGGGGGCCAGCATCCGGCTGCTTGATGCGCCGGGTGCGGTGTTTCAGATCAGCTTTGACCGGTAGAAAAGGCGCCAAACGCGCCTTAGAAATCGACGATTGTTGCAACGCCTTTTTCAACCGCCAAGTCAACGATTGAGGATGCAACGGCCAAATCCTGAAGGCCCACGCCGGTGCCATCGAACAGCGTGATTTCATCTGCGCTCGTACGGCCTGGGTGGGTGCCGTTGATCACAGCGCCAAGTTCATGCACATCGCTTTGTTCGATCAGACCGCTGGCGATGGCATGTTGCGCCTCACCGATGCTGATGGATTGCGCGACCTCGTCGGTAAAGACGGTGGCGCGGGCCAGAAGGCTTGCCTCGACCTCTTGTTTGCCTTTGGTGTCGGTGCCCATGCAGGCGATATGCGTGCCGGGTGCGATGTGATCGGCCATGATTGTGGGCGCAAATGTCGAAGTGATTGAAATCACCACATCGGCTTCGGCCAGACCCTCGAGCGGCACTGCCTCAAACGGCAGACCGGCTTCATTGGCGACCCTTTCGATATTGGGCAGCATCTCGGGGTGGTAGTTCCAGCCGATGACTTTCTCAAAATCGCGCTGTTCGAGTGCCGCGCGCAGTTGGAACGTGGCCTGATGCCCCGCACCGACCATGCCCATCACTTTTGCATCCTTGCGGGCCAGATGCTTGATCGAGACAGAAGAGGCTGCCGCGGTGCGGAGCGCAGTCAGAAGGTTCCCGCCGACCATCGCCTTTACCTTGCCGGTATCAGGATCAAACAGAAAGACGGTGGACTGGTGATTGATCTCGCCGTGCTTTTCAAGGTTGTTCGGCCAATAGCCGCCCGCCTTTAGGCCAAGCGCCATGCCTGCTTTATCGAAACCGCCTTTAAAGCCGTAAAGCGCATCTTCATAGCCAATCGCTTCGCGGATCACGGGAAAGTTGTAGGCGCTGCCTTTGGACATCGAGGCAAAGACTTTTTCGACAGCCTCAAATGCATCGGCACGGGTCAGCAGCCCCGCGATTTCTTTTTCAGGTACGATAATCATGGTCTTGGTCTTTCTTTTCCGGCCGCTCATCCAGCTCGTCCGAGCTGTTTTCGCGATGAGCGACCGTTAGGGAGGGAAGAGTGCTTAGTAGGCTTTGCCGCGTGCGGACACAGGCCACAGCGTTTCTACTTTGCCGTTGCGCACACCGACGTACCAGTCATGCACGTTGCAGGTCGGATCACAGTGGCCCGGCACCAGCTTGAGCTTGTCGTTCACCTTCAAAACGCCGTCAGGATCGGCAACCACACCATGTTCGTCTGAACATTTGACGTATTGCACGTCCGTGCGGCCAAAGATCGTAGGCAAGCCACTATCCACCGACTGCGCCTTCAGGCCCGCATCCACGATAGCTTTGTCGGCTTTCGCGTGGCTCATCACCGAGGTCAGGATGAACAGCGCGTTTTCCCATTCGCCCTGGTCAATGCGCTTGCCGTCCTTGTCGAGGATGCGGCCATAGTCCGCGTCCATGAAAGCGTAAGATCCGCATTGTAATTCGTTGAACACACCAGAGGCGCTCTCGAAGTAGTAAGAGCCTGTGCCGCCGCCGCCGACGATGTCACTCTCAATGCCTTCGGCCTTCAGCATTTCCAACGTTTCGCGCACCTGATCAATCGCGATCTGGGTTTTGCCCTGACGCTCCTCGTAGGAATCAAGGTGCTGCATTGCGCCCTGATAGGCCTGAATGCCTGCGTATTTCAGGCCCGGTGCCGCGTCGATCGCCTTGGCCAGATCAACAACAGGCTGGCCGTATTGCACGCCACAGCGGCCCGCGCCTACGTCGATTTCAACGAGGCATTCGATCTGTGTGCCGTGCTTCATCGCTGCGGCAGAGAGGTCCGCCACGTTGTCGATGTCATCCACGCAGCAGATCGTGCGCGCACCTAGTTTCGGCATACGTGCAAGGCGGTCGATCTTTTCAGGTTGTCGCACCTGGTTGGACACCAGCACGTCCTTGATCCCGCCGCGTGCGAACACTTCTGCCTCTGACACCTTCTGACAGCATACGCCGACAGACCCGCCGAGGCGTTCCTGCAGCAGCGCCACATCAACGGATTTATGCATCTTGCCATGCACGCGGTGGCGCATACCGTGCGATTTTGCAAAATCACCCATCTTTTTGATGTTGCGCTCCAACGCATCCAGATCAAGAACAAGGCAAGGCGTCTGGATATTGGCCTCGTCCATGCCGGGCAGGGCGGGGACGTCGTAGCCGACCTCTAGGTTCTTCAGGTTGCTCATATCGTTCATGGGTCTTCTCCCTTTAACCTTGCATCCAAGGCAGTTTATCGAGGTCGACGTTGCCGCCGGTGATGATCACACCGACACGCTTGCCGGCGAACTTGTCTTTGTTCTTCAGGATCGTCGCGAGCGGGACAGCGCAGCTGGCCTCCATCACGATCCGCAGATGTTTCCACGTGATCTTCATCGCGTCGATGATCTCTTCCTCTGACGCGGTGTAAATATCGGTCACGTAGTTGGACACGAAATGCCATGTCCGTTCTTTCAGCGGGACAAGCAGGCCGTCGGCGATGGTTTTTGGCGCATCATCGGCGATGATATGGCCTGCCTTGAAGCTCCGATAGGCATCATCCGCCTGTTCTGGTTCTGATGCGATGATCTGCACCTCAGGCGCGAGTGTGGACAATGTCAGGCAGGTGCCCGAGATCATCCCGCCGCCACCAATGGGTGCGACCATCATTTCGAGTCCGTCCACCTGCTCCATGAATTCCTTGGAACACGTGCCCTGTCCTGCAATAACGCGTGGATCGTTGTAAGGGTGGACGAAATCGCCCCCTGTTTCGGCCTGCACACGGGCAAAGGTTTCTTCGCGCGATGTGGTCGACGGATCACATTCGGTGATCACCCCGCCATAGCGGCGCACAGTGTCTTTCTTGGCCTGCGGGGCCGTGCGCGGCATGACCACGTTGCAGGGAATGCCCCGGCGCATCGCGGCATAGCTGAGGCAGGATGCATGGTTACCCGAAGAGTGGGTGGCGACACCGTTCTTCGCCTGCTCATCCGTCAGGCCAAAGACGGCATTTGCCGCACCGCGTACCTTGAAGGCCCCCGGTTCCTGAAAGTTCTCGCATTTGAAAAACAGTTGCGCGCCGGTCAGTTCATTGAGGTAGTCCGAGGTGCGAATAGGGGTCCGGTTGATATGCGGCTTGATGCGCTCATGCGCATCGAGCATGTCCTGATAGGTCGGAATATACATGTCTGTGTGATCTTTCATTACGCTGCATCCCGCATTTTCAGGCCTGTGGACCCGCGATAGTATTCCTGTGCCGCCGCCACACCAGAGCCGAGTTGGATATCAAGACCAAGGTCGACCATGCACATCTCGGCCGTGGCAATGCCGGACAGCGCCATGACATCTGTCATGCTGCCAAGGTGGCCGATGCGGAAGACTTTGCCAGCCACTTCACCAAGCCCGACACCGAATGCGACGCCATATTTTTCGGCGGCAAGGGTGACGATATCGGTCGCGTTGAAACCGTCAGGTGTTTTAACAGCACTCACCGTGTCGGAATAGAGGTCCGGGGTTTCAGCGCAAAGCTCCAGCCCCCAGGCATCCACGGCGGCACGTACACCAGATGCAATCCGGTTGTGACGCGTAAAGACGTTTTCGAGGCCTTCTTTGAGCAACATTTCAGTCGCAAGAAGCAAACCGTTCATCAGGCCAACCGCAGGGGTGTAGGGGTAAGCATTCGCCGCATAGCCCTTGGTCATATCGGCGATGTCAAAGAAGGTGCGCGGTAGCTTGGCTGTCTTGCTGGCCGCCAACGCCTTTTGGCTGAAGCCAACAATTGCCAGACCCGCAGGCAGCATAAAGCCTTTCTGCGAACCCGTCACGGCAACATCAACGCCCCATTCATCAAAGCGGAAATCCATAGACCCGATCGAGCTGACGCCATCCACAAAAAGCATCGCTGGGTGACCTGCGGCATCCAGCGCTTTGCGGACGGCAGCGATGTCTGATTTCACGCCGGTTGCGGTCTCGTTGTGTGTCGCCAGCACTACTTTGATCTTATGCGCGGTATCCGCTTTCAGGATTTCTGCGTAACGGTCCGCAGGAATACCTTGGCCCCATGGGGTCTCAACGATCTGCATATCCAGCCCATGACGCTGGCACATGTCAATCCAGCGGTGGCTGAACATCCCGTTGCGCGCCGCCAGAACCGTATCGCCGGGAGACAGGGTATTTGTGAGTGCTGTCTCCCAGCCGCCGGTACCGGTAGACGGAAAGATAAAGACTTCAGCCGTGTCGGACTTGAGGATCTTTTGTACGCCCGCACGCGCCGGGTGCAGGATTTGCCCGAAAAGCGGTGACCGGTGGTCAATCGTCGGCATGTCGCAGGCCTTGCGAATAGCCTCGGGCATATTCGTCGGGCCGGGAATAAATACGGGGTTCTGAAAGCTCATCGTCCAATCCTCCATTGGGTTGAGCGTGTTTTGCCAGAACAGACCCTGTCTGCATATTTTTTTGAAATTATTTTTCAGAAAGTGACTACATGAGAAAAATGTTTGTTGTCAGTGCTTTGTATTTTTCATAATGTGAAATGTAATTTCAGATACGAGAAAAATCATGGAAGAAGAGGTAAAGCGTGGCCGTGGTCGCCCGAAGGCATGGGACGACAAGGGGGCGCAGAATACGATTAAATCGCTTGATCGCGCGTTAGAGGTTCTGGTCCAGCTGGGTGAAATGCAGGGCAGCACCCTGTCCGAAATCGCTGGCGCCCTTGGGCAATCCCCCGCAACCGTTTACCGTGTTCTGACCACATTTCAGGGTCGCGGCTTTGCCGACTTTGATCCGCAAAGCCAGGTCTGGAGCATTGGCCCCGCTGCATTCCTGACCGGATCAATGTTCTTACGCCGCACGTCGCTGGTCGAACGCGCACGGCCCATCATGCGTGATCTGATGGAGGCGACGGGCGAGACTGCGAACCTTGGGATCGAACGGGATGGTCAGGTGCTCTTTTTGGGGCAGGTTGAGACGCACGCAACAATCCGCGCTTTCTTTCCGCCCGGTACCGCATCAGCGATGCATTCATCGGGCATTGGCAAAGCCTTGCTGTCACGCATGGACGACAAACGCCAACGTGCAGTGCTGGCCGCCGGCAAGCTTGAACAGTTTACACCGCATACGCTGACCGATCCCGAAGCGATGATTGCCGATCTGCACACCACCAAGGCGCGCGGCTATGCTTTTGACGGCGAAGAACGCAACATCGGCATGCGGTGTATCGCAGCCCCTGTCTATAATGTCTTTGGCGAGGCGGTGGCGGGAATTTCAGTCTCGGGTCCGACGTCACGGATCACCGATGACAGGATCGCGGCCTTGGCCGAAGATGTCATGGAAGCCGCAGCGCGCCTGACCCGCGCGATTGGCGGAAACAACCGGCCGGCAAGCTAGCGTTTGCTGGACCGGATGGCGCTGTCGCGATAATTCGGATCGTCGCTGAACGGGTGGTCATGATCTGGCATCGTAGGTTCAGGTGCAGCATGGGGTTGTGACTGTGTCAGCTTTGCCCAGAGCTTGCGTGCAAGAAACTGGGCAATGACCACAAGCACCATAAACGCGCCAAAAGCGGTCAGGATCGACCCTGCGCTGACGTCGATGCAGGCATCACCTGCGCCAAAGGCGATGGCATAAAGGATACTGACTGTTTCAGTGCAGGTGGTGAGCATAAGGTCCCCGTTGGCTGAATACGGCCAGACTAGTCCGCGTGGATCAAAACAGCAAACACTGCCGCTCTGTGCGTTTTCTTGTCAGCGCCTGCAATTCTGCATGACTTTTCCAAGGCGGCTTCTTACGGTTTGCGGTGAAGCACCAAAACGGAGCCAACCATGCATTTTGGCCTGACCGATGAACAACAAATGATCGTGGATACCGTACGGTCTTTTGTGGAACGCGAAATCTATCCCCATGAAGATGCGGTCGAACGGAGTGGGGAAGTTCCAAAAGAAATCGCTGATGAGATCAAACGCAAGACGATTGAACTGGGGTTTTATGCCTGCAACTTTCCGCAAGAGGTTGGTGGCGCAGGCTTGAGCCACGTTGAGTTTGCGCTGGTCGAGCGGGAATTGGGGCGCGGGTCGATGGCGCTGAACCACTTCTTCGGGCGCCCGCAGAATATCCTGATGGCCTGTCAGGGAGATCAGGTTGAGCGGTATCTGCGGCCGGCGGTGCGCGGCGAACGGATGGATGCGCTGGCAATGACGGAACCTGATGCAGGATCGGACGTGCGGGGGATGAAATGTTCTGCGGTACGCGATGGCGGCGATTGGGTGCTCAACGGGTCCAAGCATTTCATCTCGGGTGCGGATCACGCGGATTTCTTTATTGTATTCGTGGCAACAGGCGTCGATGACACGCCGCGCGGGCCGAAGAAGCGCATCACCACATTTCTGGTTGATCGCGGGACGCCGGGTTTTGAGGTGCGGGATGGTTACCAATCGGTCAGCCACCGTGGATATAAGAACTGTATTCTGGATTTTGATAATTGCCGCCTGCCCGATGCGCAGGTTCTGGGTGAAGTTGATGGCGGTTTTGCGGTGATGAATGAGTGGCTCTACGCCACACGGATTACCGTGGCCACCATGTCGGTTGGGCGGGCGCGGCGGTGTTTTGATTATGCCCTGAATTACGCCGCAGAGCGCAAACAATTCGGCCAGCCCATCGGCAAGTTCCAGGGCGTCAGTTTCCAGATCGCCGATATGATCACCGAAATCGACGCCGCAGATATGCTAACGCTCTCTGCCGCGTGGCGTCTGGATCAAGGGCTGCCGGCAAACCGCGAAATCGCCTCGGCCAAGGTCTATGCCACCGAAATGCTGGCCCGTGTTACCGACGCGACCCTGCAAATTTACGGCGGCATGGGATTGATGAGCGATTTCCCGATTGAACGGTTCTGGCGTGACGCCCGGGTCGAGCGGATCTGGGACGGCACATCGGAGATCCAGCGCCACATTATCAGCCGCGAACTGCTGCGCCCTCTGGGGGCCTGATGGACCGGCTGACGCGGCTTTTTAACCCCCGCTCTATCGCTGTGATTGGTGGCGGCGCGTGGGGTGCTGAAGTGATCCGCCAATGCCAGAAAATCGGTTTTGCGGGCGATATCTGGGTGGTGCATCCCACCAAAGATGACGTGGCAGGCCATGTGCCTTATCGCGCAATTGCGGACCTGCCCGCGCCGCCCGATGCCGTCTTTATTGGGGTCAACAGGCACGCGACGGTCGCGGCGGTTCAATCACTGGCAGCAATTGGTGCGGGTGGCGCCATCTGCTTTGCCTCGGGTTTTAGCGAGGCGGCACATGAGGTCGCGGACGGGCATGACCTTCAACAGGCGCTTCTGGTGGCGGCAGGAAATATGCCCGTGATCGGCCCCAACTGCTATGGGTTCCTGAATTATCTCGATGGGGTCACCCTTTGGCCCGATCAGCATGGTGGCCTCCGCGTGGACAGTGGGGTGGCCCTGATCGCGCAATCCTCGAATGTGGCGATCAATCTGACGATGCAGACCCGTGGCTTGCCGCTTGCCTATGTCGCGACCGTCGGAAACCAAGCGCAAACCGGCCTGTCGGAGATTGGTAAAACCTTGCTTTCGAACCCTAAAGTCACGGCGCTGGGGCTCTATCTGGAGGGCATAGATGACCTCACGGGTTTTGTGGAACTGGCGGCGGCAGCACGGCGTTTGGGCAAGCCGATTGTCGCGCTGAAAACTGGCAAATCCGAACAAGCGCAAAGGGCCGCGATTTCGCACACCGCCTCGCTTGCGGGCAGCGACGCGGGTGCTGATGCGCTTTTTGATCGTCTGGGGATCGGGCGGGTGTCATCACTGTCGGCCTTTCTCGAGACACTCAAACTTTTGCATGTTGTGGGGCCCTTGGGCGAAGCCACGGTCGCCTCGATGTCGTGTTCCGGTGGCGAGGCAAGTCTGATGGCCGATATGGCGCAGGGGCGGTCGATCTCGTTTCCGCCGCTTTCGGCGTCGCAACAGTCCGATTTGCGAAATACGCTTGGGCCTATCGTGGCGCTGGCCAATCCATTGGACTACCACACCTTTATCTGGGGCAACGAAGACGCGATGGCTGCCACATTTTCCGCCATGATGTCGCCGGACATGGCGCTGGGCGTCGTGATCCTTGATTTCCCGCGCCCTGACCGCTGCACAGCCCCTGCGTGGGGCTTGGTGCTGAATGCCGTAGAACGCGCGCAGGCGCAGACAGGCCGCCCTATTGCGGTGCTGAGTTCGCTGGTCGAAAATCTGCCCGAGGATGTTGCCATTGATCTTGTGGCGCGGGGCATCCTGCCGCTTTGCGGCATGGCTGAGGCGGTTGAGGCGATCGCGGTCGCGGCGCGTGTCGGGAAACCGAAAGGGGAAGGACTGTTTGTCCCGCCTGTGGTGCGGCCTGCAAAGCCCCTGAGTGAAGCAGAAGCCAAGCAGGTTTTGCAGGGGTATGGCCTACCGGTCCCGCGGTCTGCATATATTTCTGATATCAACGATCTTGCGGATGCGGGGCGGACGGTTGGTTTTCCTGTCGTTCTGAAAGGTGCCGGTGTCGCCCATAAGACCGAAGCGGGTGCCGTAGTCGTCGGAATCGCTGATCAGGCGGCTTTGCTGCGTGCCGCCAAGACAATGCCGACGGAAACATTTCTGGTCGAACAGATGATCACCGATGTGATCGTCGAGCTTCTTGTTGGTGTCGTGCTTGATCCGGCGCATGGCTATGTGCTGACACTTGCGGCGGGCGGGACCTGGGCGGAAATTCTGGAGGACAGTACGAGCCTGATCCTGCCCGTTGATGCCGGTGGCATTAAACAGGCGCTTGGTGAATTGCGGATCGCACCTGTCCTGAACGGCTATCGCGGCGCGTCTGCTGTCGATATCCAAGCGATCATTGACGCGGTGCTGGCGGTACAGTCCTATGTCATGGCACAGACGCCAATAGAGATAGAAATCAACCCGCTAATGTGTGGCCCAAAAGGGGCCGTCGCGGCGGACGCGTTGATCACAACAGGAGAACGCCATGACTGACGGCCCCATCAAGACCACCCGCGACGGGCATATCCTCGAGGTGACGCTGGACCGCCCCAAAGCGAACGCGATTGATCTGGCGACCAGCCGGATCATGGGCGAGGTCTTTGCCGATTTCCGCGATGACCCTGACCTGCGCGTGGTGATTGTCACTGGCGCGGGCGAGAAGTTCTTTTGCCCCGGTTGGGATCTGAAGGCGGCCGCTGAGGGTGATGCTGTCGATGGCGACTATGGCAAGGGCGGCTTTGGCGGGCTGCAGGAATTGCCGCGTATGAATAAACCGGTCATCATGGCGATCAATGGGATTTGCTGCGGTGGCGGGCTGGAACTGGCGTTGTCAGGCGATATTCTCTTGGCGGCTGAACATGCGACTTTCGCCTTGCCTGAAATCCGCTCCGGCACTGTCGCTGATGCAGCGTCCTGCAAGTTGCCTAAACGGATACCCTATCACATCGCGATGGAAATGCTTTTGACAGGGCGCTGGATCGACGCCGAGGAGGCCGCCCGCTGGGGGCTGATCAACCGCGTGGTTCCTGCGGATCAGTTGATGAGTGAGGCGCGCAAGATGGCCGCGCTTATCGCGTCGGGTCCGCCGCTTGTTTATGCTGCGCTCAAGGAAGTGGTGCGTGAGGCGGAAGATATGAAGTTTCAGGATGCAATGAATCGGATCACCAAGAGCCAGTTTGCTGCGGTGGAGACCCTCTACACCTCGGAGGATCAGCGGGAAGGCGCGCGCGCATTCGCCGAAAAGCGTGATCCGGTTTGGAAAGGGCGATAGAATATTCATATAAATCAATATCTTAAATTTTCTCTGACAAAAATGATCAGGATATATTGCATATCCTGATCATTTTTGTCAGTTTCCGCGCATCAACTCAAACTCCCGCAAGGATGACGATTATGCGCACACCATTGAGAAATTCACTCTTCCTGACGGCCGCCCTGACAATCTCGGCGACCTCCGTCTTCGCCCAAAGCGACGCAGGTGAAGTGAACCTCTATTCTTCACGTCACTACGACACGGACGAGCGGCTCTATTCAGATTTCACCGATCTGACAGGGATCACCGTGAACCGGATTGAGGCAAACGCCGACGAATTGATCGCGCGGATGCAGGCAGAAGGCGCGAACTCGCCTGCCGATATTCTTGTGACGGTTGATACATCGCGACTTGCGCGGGCCAAACAAGCCGGGCTCTTGCAATCGATTGAGAGCGATGTCCTCGAGACGCGCATTCCCGGATATTTGCAGGATGCAGATAACCAGTGGTTCGGCTTCAGCCAACGTGCGCGCATCATCTTCTATGATAAAAACCGCGTCGCGAACCCGCCGCAGGACTACGTATCGCTTGCCGATCCCGCGTACGAGGGGATGGTCTGTCACCGGTCTTCGACCAACGTCTATTCCCAGACACTGCTGTCGGCGGTGATCGAAAACCACGGTGAAGAGGCCGCGACGGAGTGGGCACAAGGTTTCGTCAACAACTTTGCCCGCGATCCGCAGGGTGGCGATACCGACCAACTGCGTGGTCTGGTGTCAGGTGAATGCGACATTGCTATCTCAAACACCTACTACTTTGCCCGCGCCCTGCGCACCGACGTTGATGGTCTGGACGCGGACGCCATTGCAAATATCGGCTGGGTCTTCCCTGCGCAAAACGCTGAAGGCGCGCATATGAACCTGTCAGGTGCAGGTGTCGCTGTGAACGCGCCGAACCGCGACAACGCGATCAAGTTCCTCGAGTATCTGGCCTCTGATCGTGCGCAGCAGTACTTCAGCGCAGGCAACGACGAGTATCCTGCGGTACCAGGTGTTGGGCTGTCACCTTCCGTTGCAGCGATGGGTCTTTTCCGTCCTGACGCGGTTGATCTGAGCGCAGTTGCGGAAAACCTGCCTGCGGCACAGCAGATCTTTAATCAGGTCGGTTGGGAATAAATCGTATCACTCACGGCTTAAAGGGCGCCTCGCAAGAGGCGCCTTTTTTGTGTTTGGTGTAATGCGCTCCGTCACTTGACTTGCAATATGCAGGCTTGCTTTTCTGCGGGCAAAAGGAGCCGCGCAGATGCCAATCGACAACAATGATCCCGCCCATGTTTACGTTCAACAGGCCAATCGCAAAGAGGCACAGAACCGTCGGAACGGTGATTTGCGGCGCGCCCGTGCCAAGACACAAAGCCCATGGTGGTTTGTGTTTTCGGCGAGTTTGCTGGGTTTTGTGACCGTCATCTACGCGCAGGAAGGTAATCCTGCGACGACTGGCATATTCGGCCTGTTGACCGCAGTACATGTGTTCTTGGCCTATCAGCAGTGGAAGCGGCGTGCAGAACAATAGGGTTCAAGCGCGACCCGTGCCGATCTTGCGACATAGCAGGATCACAGGAATCAACCCGATTGCCGCAATGACAAGGCTGGGCACAGCGGCACCCTCAAGCCGTTCATCTGACGCCAGCCGATACGCCTGCACCGCAAGTGTGTCGTAGTTGAATGGCCGCATGATCAGGGTTGCGGGTAATTCTTTCATCACATCCACGAAGACAATCAAGCCTGCGGTCAAAAGGCTGGTGCGCAAAAGGGGCATATGGACCCGTCTGACCAGACCGGGAATGTCTTGGCCCAAGGTCCGCGCGGCTGCGTCCATATTGGGTGCGACCGAGGCGATCCCGCCCTCATAGGCGCCAATCGCTGCGGCAAGGAACCGGATCAGATAGGCCGATATCAACAGCCAGATCGAGCCTGTAAACAAAAGCCCTGTCGAGATGTCAAAGGTGGCGCGCATCCAGCTATCAAGCGCGTTGTCAAAGGCCGCAAACGGCACCAAGAGCCCAACGGCGATAACCCCGCCCGGCACAGCATAGCCGATCCGTGCCAGATAAAGAGACGTGCCGGTCAGGCGGCTTGTGCTGACACGGTGCAGGGTGCCGAGGATCAGGGCGGCAAGCACCGTCAAAACCGCAGCAATGCCGGCAAGGGTCAGCGAATTGCGGATAAAGCCCAGATAGCGCGGGCTGAGCAGATCCTGCTGCGATCCGACGGCCATAACGCTCAGCGCGATGACAGGCAGGACAACGCCAAGTAAAACTGGCGTCAGGCAGAAAAGAAACGCGCCGAGCTTTTGCCCCTTGCTCAGTGGCAGCCGCTGCAAAGGTGCATTACGCCTGCCGCTGGTGTATTTTGCGTTACCGCGGCTCGTCCGTTCCAGCATCACAAGGAGCAGTGCAAAGCTGAGCAGCCCCAAGGCCAGTTGCGCTGCCGCGGCGCGATCCGCCAGAGAAAACCAACTCGTGTAAATGCCCACAGCGAAGGTTTGCACACCAAAGTAGGCCACCGTGCCAAAATCCGCGATTGTCTCCATCGCGACAAGCATCACGCCCGAGGCAATCGCCGGTCGTGCCATGGGCAGCGATACATGCATGAACGCCGAGAAGGGTGACCTGCCCAGAACCCGTGCCGCCAGAAATGTGCTTGATCCTTGTGCCGCAAATGCGGCCCGCGCCAAGAGATAGACGTAAGGATATAGCACCAGCGTCAGCATCATCGCCGCCCCACCCAGCGAGCGGATTTCGGGAAACCAATAATCCCGTGGTCCCCACCCTGTCAGATCGCGCAGCAAGGTTTGCACGATCCCGGGATGGTCGAGCACATGCGTATAACCGTAGGCCAGCACATAGGCGGGAAAGGCCAGCGGCAGCGCCAGCGCGATCTCCATCCAGCGTCGCCCGGGGAAATCGGTCATGGTGACAAGCCAAGCGGCACCTGCGCCGATGAATGCAGCCCCGGCCATGACCAGCGCGACAAGGACCAATGTGGTCACCGTGTAGCGCGCAAGCACCGTCTGCGCCAAATTGGTGAGTGTATCGGAAGATCCGGTCAGTGCTGCCGCCAGAACACCGACATAGGGTACGACACACACAAGTGTCACAAGGACGGCAATGCCCTTGAAAAAAGGCGTCAGGGCGGGCCTGCGTGACGGCTTGTTTGCGTGCGGTTGTTCCATAGCCTGCACCTAAACGAAAGCAGGGCAGAGGGGCAAGCGATAGGGGCGCGCCATCGCTGCGCAATCGTGTGACCGGTGGTGGCATGCTGTGTCGTTCGGTCGCAGAAATCACATAGATGTAGGTGGCCAACTGTGGTGCAAGATGATTGTATGATCTGGATAACGCGATTTTTCCGATGGAATGGACCTGACATGCGCAAACTGCTGGCCGCCTCCCTGATGACCCTGCTGCCTTTCGGGGCGGTCGCGCAGACCGTTTCTGATGAAGACATCAAAGCGCTGGCGCTTGAGGCGATCCGCGAAAACCCGCAAATCATCATGGAGGCGATCGCGCTTATCGAAGAACAGCGCAACGCCGCACAGGCCGCCGCTCAGGCCGAAACTTTGCTCCGCCAGCGTGCGTTTCTTGAAAACGATCCAAACGCGCCCTTTGTCGGCAATCCCGACGCAGGCACCGTGATTGTCGAGTTCTTTGATTACAACTGTCCTTACTGCAAACGTGCTGCCGGTGATGTGAAGGCGCTCCTTGCAGCGGATGACGATCTGCGTGTGGTTTACCGTGAATGGCCCATCTTGGGTGAAGGCTCTGTTCTTGCCTCACGGGCGGCGCTGGCCGCGCGCAATCAGGGCAAATACGAAGAAATGCACTGGGGTTTGATGGAAATGCGCGGGCGCGCTGAAGAGGCGTCTATCCTTGCCTTGGCGCGGTCCATTGGTCTGGATGTCGACCAACTGCGCGAAGATATGCAAAGCGATGACGTCAATAGCCACATTGCCGCCTCTGAGCAGTTGGCGCAAAACCTTGGGTTTACGGGCACACCGGCGTTCGTGATTGGCGATGCTTTGGTGCCCGGCGCGATCCCGCTGGCGGAACTACAGCAATACATCGCACAGGCACGGTCCGCAGAATAACCTGATTGCCCCTTGACCTTCCAGTGAGTGGAAGCCCTATGTAGAGCGTGTACCAAAGGTAGCACGCTATGACACAAAGCTCTCTGACACTCCAAATTTCGAAATTGTCCTGCGGATCCTGCGTTGCGCGGGCCGAAAACGCGTTGCGCGCCGTTGAGGGCGTGAACGAGGTTGTGGTGAACCTCGCTTCGGAAAGCGCTGTGGTCGGGTTCGACAGTCCTGCGACCCCAGCCAGAGTTACGGAGGCACTTGCGGCTGCAGGCTATCCCGCTATCGCCGAGCAGGTGACGCTGGACATCAGCGGCATGACCTGCGGGTCATGTGCCGCACGGGTGGAAAAGGCGCTTTCTGCCGCCCCAGCGGTGACAGATGTATCGGTGAACCTGGCGTCCGAGACGGCGCTGGTGAAATTCCTCGCAGGTGCCACGACACCGCAGGCGGTGGCAAAGGCATCAACCGATGCAGGCTACCCCGCGCATGTGCATGACCTTTCCGCGCCCAAGGTCGATCACAAAGCCGCCGAGATGGCGGCGTTGCGTCGTCACTTGATGATCGCGGCTGTTCTTACCGCGCCAGTTTTCGTGGTGGAAATGGGTGGCCACTTTATCCCGGGCGTCCATGAGTTCATCAACCGCACGATCGGGATGCAAACCAGTTGGGTGTTGCAGTTTGTGCTTGTCACGCTCGTTCTCATCTGGCCGGGGCGGTTCTTTTTCACCCAAGGCCTGCCCGCGCTTTTCAAAGGTGCGCCGGATATGAACGCTTTGGTTGCCATCGGCACGGGTGCGGCATGGGCGTTTTCCACAGTCGCGACGTTCTTTCCGGCCGTCCTTCCCGCAGGGACGCGTGCGGTCTATTTCGAGGCAGCAGCGGTCATTATCACGCTCATTTTGCTCGGTCGTTTCCTTGAAGCACGCGCAAAGGGCAAGACGGGTGCGGCGATCCGCAGGCTTGTTGGCCTGCAGCCCAAAACCGCTTTCCAGATGCAAGACGGCGCAGCGGTTGAAGTCCCGATCGCCGATATTGTCGTCGGAGATATTCTGCGCGTCCGTCCCGGCGAGCGGATTGCGGTTGATGGTGTCGTGATCGAGGGCAGTTCCTTTGTCGATGAAAGCATGATCACCGGTGAGCCGATACCCGTTGAGAAGGGAAGCAATGATCGCGTCACGGGCGGTACGGTGAACGGGACAGGTGTGTTTACCTTCCGTGTGACACAGGTGGGTGCGGATACGATGTTGGCGCACGTCATCCGCATGGTGGAAGATGCACAGGGGGCCAAGCTGCCTATTCAGGACCTTGTGAACCGCGTGACGCTATGGTTCGTGCCGGTTGTGTTGGTGCTGGCCGTTTTGACAGTAATTGGCTGGCTGATCTTTGGCCCTGATCCTGCACTCAGCTTTGCTTTGGTCGCGGGTGTCTCGGTCCTGATCGTCGCGTGTCCATGTGCGATGGGATTGGCCACGCCAACCTCGATCATGGTGGGCACGGGCCGCGCGGCAGAACTGGGTGTGTTGTTTCGCAAAGGCGATGCGTTGCAGGCCCTGCGTTCCGCGCAAATCGTGGCCTTTGACAAAACCGGAACGCTGACACGGGGGCGGCCAGAGGTGACGTCGGTGTTCCTGAATGCGGGCTTTGATGAAGCTGAAGTCATGGGGGGCGTTGCAAGTGTCGAGGCGTTGTCAGAGCACCCAATCGCCGAAGCCATCGTTCGGATGGCGCAGGAGAAAGGATATCGGATCGCCGCCGCATCAGACTTCCGCGCCGAAGCGGGTTTTGGTGTCACGGCAATGGTTGATGGCCAGACCGTCATGGTAGGGGCAGACCGCATGATGGAACGCGCAGGCATTGCGATTGAGGCCTTCGCAGACCAATTCGCGCAGATCGCAGCACAGGGCCAAACGCCGTTTTATGCAGCCATTGATGGCGCGCTGGTGGGGCTGATCGGGATTTCGGATCCGATCAAGCCAGAGACACCAGCGGCGATCAAAAAGCTTCAGGAGATGGGGCTGAAGGTCGCGTTGATCACCGGCGATAACACAAAAACAGCCAATGCCATTGCCGCAGAGCTCGGGATTGACACGGTCATCGCCGAGGTGTTGCCGGATGGCAAGGTCGCCGCCCTGCGGGATCTGGCCAAAGACGGTGCCAAGATTGCGTTCGTAGGTGACGGGATCAATGACGCGCCCGCGCTGGCCGCAGCGGACGTTGGGATCGCCATTGGCACGGGTACTGATGTTGCAATTGAAAGCGCTGATGTGGTGCTCATGTCCGGCGATATCAACGGTGTGTCCAACGCGTTCGAGATCAGCCGCCACACCATGCGCAATATCCGCGAGAACCTGTTCTGGGCCTTTGCCTATAACTCTGCGCTGATCCCTGTCGCGGCAGGGGGCCTTTATATCTTTGGCGGGCCGCTTTTGTCGCCGATGCTGGCGGCAGGCGCGATGGCGCTCTCGAGCGTGTTTGTGCTGTCGAATGCCTTGCGCCTGCGTCGGGTCGCACCGGTGGCAAAGGGGGCTGTGTCATGAATATCGGGGACGCCGCAGCAAAGGCAGGGCTGCCTGCCAAAACAATCCGCTATTATGAAGATATCGGGCTGGTCAAACCGCGACGTGACGCGAACGGGTACCGCGCGTTTGTGCAGACCGATATCCACAAGCTGACCTTTCTTGCGCGCGCCCGTGCATTGGGGTTTTCGATCGAGGATTGCCGCGATCTTCTTGCGCTTTGGGAAGATAATTCGCGGGCCAGTTCCGATGTGCGCCAGATCGCGCAGGAACACCTTGCGCGGATCGAAACAAAGATCGCCGATCTTGAGGACATGCGCGATACGTTGAAAACGCTGGTGCGGGATTGTGCCGGCGATGATCGCCCGGACTGTCCGATCCTGAACCGTCTGGGTGATCCCGCATAAGAAAACCCCCGCCTGATTGCTCAGCCGGGGGCTCTTTGTCGTAACGTCGAAAGGATGCTTAGAGCATACCTTCGCGCTGGAGCTTCTTGCGCGCCAGCTTACGCTGACGGCGGATCGCTTCTGCTTTCTCACGCGCTTTGCGGATCGAAGGCTTCTCGAAATGCTGCTTGAGCTTCATTTCACGAAAGACGCCCTCACGCTGAAGTTTCTTCTTCAGAGCACGCAACGCCTGATCGACGTTGTTATCACGAACACTAACCTGCATGTGGTTTTCACCACCTCTCTAAGTTAAATTTGCAAAAATTGCAGGAAGTGGGCAGATAGCAAAGGTGGGCTAGTTTGTCTAGTGTGCACAAACAGCAGGAGATCATCATGACAAAGCCCGACGTTGACCCGATCTTGGAGCAACTTCTGGATGCGGCACTGCCCCACGTGGCCTTTGACGGTTGGTCACCCGAAACGTTTGCCGCCGCCACACGTGACGCCGGGGTTGATCCCGCAGTGGTCAAAGCAATTTGCCCACGCGGTGCCGTTGGTCTGGCGATTGCCTATCACAAAAGGGGTGATGCCGCCATGATTGCGGCGCTCAGGACCGCCGATCTGTGCGATATGCGCTTTCGCGACAAGGTGGCCCATGCGATCCGCCTGCGCCTGCAGGTGATCGACGATAAGGAAGCTGTGCGCCGTGGCACGACCCTTTTTGCACTGCCACATATGGCGGCGGACGGGGCGAAACTGGTTTGGGGCACGGCCGATGCGATCTGGACGACGCTGGGTGACACATCGCGCGATGCCAATTGGTACACCAAACGGATGACGCTTTCTGCGGTTTATAGCGCGGTGATTCTCTTTTGGCTGGGTGATGACAGTCTCAACATGCAGGCAACTGACGATTTCATCGACCGCCGCATCGACAACGTGATGCAGTTCGAAAAATTCAAGGCACAGGCCAAGGCCAACCCCTTGTTCAAACCTTTTGCCAGCACGCTGGAACGCATGATGAGCGGCATCAAAGCACCCGCAACCCAAACCGACCCTGATTTACCAGGTGTCTGGCATGATCCGCAGTAAGGACAAGAATTCATGAAGGCTATCGAGATTTCCAAGCCGGGCGGGCCCGAGGTTCTGACACTCATCGAGCGCCCCGTGCCGGAACCTGCCCATGATCAGGTGGTGATCAAAGTGGCCTACGCAGGTGTGAACCGGCCGGACGCGTTGCAACGCGCAGGGCTTTATAATCCGCCCAAAGGTGCCAGTGATTTGCCCGGTCTGGAAGCAGCGGGGGAGGTTATCTCATGCGGGGCAGGGGTGACCGGCTTGCGGGTCGGTGATCAGGTTTGTGCGCTTTTGCCGGGCGGTGGCTATGCCGAATATGTGGCGACACCCGCAGCCCACTGCCTGCCAGTTCCTGAAGGGCTGACCCTGAAACAAGCGGCTTGCCTGCCCGAAACCTTCTTTACTGTCTGGTCCAATGTTTTCATGCGTGGTGGTTTACAGGCGGGACAGCGCTTCTTGGTCCACGGTGGCAGTTCCGGGATCGGTACGACGGCTATCCAGCTGGGCAAGGCATTCGGTGCGCGTGTGTTCGCCACGGCGGGATCGGACGATAAATGCGCGGCTTGCGTGGCCTTGGGCGCAGAGGCTGCCTTTAACTACCGCGAAGATGATTTTGTTGAAAAAGTACAAGCGCTCGGCGGTGCTGACCTGATCCTTGATATGGTCGGCGGCCCTTATATTCAGCGCAACCTGAAGGCTTTGGCTGATGACGGCACACTGGTGCAGATTGCATTTCTGCAAGGGCCAAAGGCCGAACTGAACCTTGTGCAGCTGATGACGCGCCGCCTGACGTTGACCGGATCAACCCTGCGGCCGCAGTCTGATCTCGCAAAGGCGCGCATCGCGGATCAATTGCGCGCGCATGTCTGGCCGCTGCTTGCGGCGGGCAAGGTGGCCCCAGTGATGGATCAGGAATTTCAGCTGGAAGACGCCGCTGCCGCCCATGCACGCATGGAGAGTAGCGCGCATATCGGCAAGATCGTCCTGAAAGTCGGGTAGTGACGGAATTTCAATAAGCCAACGTGCTCTGAGCGCTCTTAGCAGCCAATCCCCTCGATTGGCCTGCGCTTGCACGTCTCGCCTGTCAAGATATCACGGAAATACGCATCGGTAGAATCCCCATCGGGGGTTGGATCGACGATTTCGAGGCGAGACCTTTCCAATCTTTCAGAAATTGATGTGGAGCAAGCTGCTAGCGCGGTTAGGACGACAATTGATGGAATGATCTTTGGCATATTCGTCCCTGTTCGGTTGTTACTTTGAAGGCTTAAACGGTGCCATGCCGGTGCGGGCCAACTCATCGGCCTTTTCGTTTTCGGGGTGGCCTGCGTGGCCCTTGACCCACTCCCATGTGACGTCATGGCGCTTGGTCGCTTCATCCAGCCGCCGCCAAAGATCTTCGTTCTTGACGGGCTTCTTGGCGGCGGTTTTCCATCCGCGCGCCTTCCAGCCGTGAATCCATTTGGTGATCCCGTCTTTGACGTAAACGCTATCGGTGATGATGGTCAGCGCCGTATCGCGTTCAAGCGTTTCAAGCGCCGTTATCGCAGCCAGTAATTCCATCCGGTTGTTGGTCGTTTCCGCCTCACCGCCCGAAAGCTCGCGCTGTTTCACAACGGTATTACCGTCGCGCGCGATCAGCAGCGCACCCCATCCACCGGGGCCCGGATTGCCCGAGCAGGCACCATCTGTGTAAGCATAGAGTTTCGGCATGATCAGGTCTTTTGTCCGCGCATAATGACGAAGGGATCAAGGGTGCCAGCAAGGCCCGCTTCCGTCCCCTCTTTGATATAGTTCACCTGATAGCCTGCTGATGTCAGGAGCGCCATAAGCGCATCCACCGTGACGTACGTGTAGAGTCTGTTCATTCTGTCGCGCGCGATACCTGTGCCGGTTTTCATACCCACATGAATAACGCCGCCCGCTTTGGTTGCCTTGAAGAGCGTCTTGAAATGGCGCGGCAGATCATCCGGTGCTGCGTGTAGCAGGCTGAAATTAGCCCAGATACCGTCATAGATTTCATCGCCGTCGATCTCGTCGAATTCACCCAGCCGCGCCGGAAGCCCGAATGTGTTCCGGGCAATCTCGATCATGCCTTGGGATGCGTCCACCGGATCCGGCAAAAGCCCTGCCGCGCGCATATGCGCCGATGCAGTTCCCGGACCGCAGCCCAGATCAAGCACATGCCCCCATTGCGGGATCAGATCGATGAACGCTTGCAGCGACGCGTCCGGTGTGTCGCTGGTGACCATCTGCGCATAATCTGCTGCCTTGGCATCATAGGTCGCAATGGTGCGTGCGTCCGCCATCAGAAAACGAGTGGCAGGAACGAGATAATCACGATCGCTGTCAGCAATCCGCGGAGATGCATCCACCATGCAGGTGCCAGACCCAAGCGCCAGAAATGCCAGTCCAGCAAAAGCAGGCCCAGAAAACCGACAATGAGGTTAACCGCCGCCGTTGTCGGCCCGCCGCCTGTCATAAAGAACGCCCAAAGCGCGGGGATCACTGAGAGGATATAGCTGGCGGTGGCCATCTGCCCTGTGGCTTTCG
Source organism: Yoonia rosea (assembly GCF_900156505.1). Classification (NCBI taxonomy): domain Bacteria; kingdom Pseudomonadati; phylum Pseudomonadota; class Alphaproteobacteria; order Rhodobacterales; family Paracoccaceae; genus Yoonia; species Yoonia rosea. The sequence continues at coordinate 284,196 of NZ_FTPR01000003.1, forward strand.
TCGCAAAGCCCCAAAGGACGCCTGACATAAACGAAAGGATAATCGCGCCGTAGAAAAGCTGGACATAGGGGCCGATAAAACGGCCGCCGAGCGTCATCTGTCCCCAGAATGCAAGATCAGGCAGCAACACTGTCGCTGCGCCCCAAAGAAACGGAAGCAGCCCTGCGAGGCCAAGAAGAAGTGCGGAGCGCGGGATCGTGTTCATGGTATCTAAGCGGGTTCGCGCAGCACGCGCGGCACTTTGAATTCGACGTTCTCTTCGGCAGTCACGACCATTTCGACGGTGGTGTCATAGCGGTCTTTGAAGGCGTCGATGACTTCGGTGATGAGCACCTCGGGGGCCGATGCCCCCGCCGTGATCCCCATTGACGTGATCCCTTCAAGCGCCCGCCAGTCAATATCGGTGGCCCGCTGCACCAGTTGCGCATAGTTGCATCCCGCCCGCGTACCCACTTCGACCAATCGTTTGGAATTTGAGGAATTCGGCGCGCCGACGACCAGCATCGCATCGCATTTTGGCGCCATCGCTTTGACCGCTTCCTGCCGGTTGGTGGTGGCGTAGCAGATATCTTCCTTGTGCGGTCCGACGATGCCGGGGAAACGGGCGTGAAGGGCCGCGACGATATCTGCGGTGTCATCCACAGAAAGGGTGGTTTGTGTGACAAAGGCCAGACGTGAAGGATCGCGCACCTCAACGGTGGCGACGTCTGCAACGGTCTCGACCAAAAGTACTTCGCCCTCGGGCAGTTGGCCCATTGTGCCGACTGTTTCAGGATGGCCCTTATGGCCGATCATGATCATTTGCAGGCCGTTGTCCGCATGGCGCTGGGCCTCGATATGCACTTTGCTGACAAGCGGGCAGGTCGCGTCCACATAGACCATCTCGCGCTGGGCGGCGGCGGCAGGGACTGCTTTGGGTACGCCGTGGGCTGAAAAGATCACGGGGCGGTCATCAGGACATTCGTCCAACTCTTCAACAAAGACCGCGCCCTTGTCGCGCAGCGCATCAACCACGAATTTGTTATGCACAATCTCGTGGCGCACATAGACGGGCGCGCCCCATTTTTCCAACGCCATCTCGACAATCTTGATGGCGCGATCAACGCCAGCACAGAACCCGCGCGGGGCGGCAAGATAGAGTGTAAGGGGTGGTTTGGTCATCTTGATCTCCGGTTTCATCACCAGAGGTAAGGGTTTGACGCGGGCAGGTCCAGTATCAGATGCTGCGACGCATTGAGGCGCGGGGTGGACGCGCCTCAATGCGAACGCATCAGTCTTCGTCAGTGCCGTCTCCGTCCGGCGCATCGCTGCGTGGTTCACGTGTCGGACGGCCAACGACATCGCGCAATTCGTCGAGTTCGATAAAGTTGTCGGCCTGACGGCGCAGTTCATCCGCGATCATCGGCGGCTGGCTCCGGATCGTAGAGACCACCGAGACACGCACGCCTTTGCGTTGCAGCGCCTCGACCAGCGGACGAAAATCGCCATCGCCCGAAAACAACACGACGTGATCGACATGGGGGGCAAGTTCCATGGCATCGACGGTGAGTTCGATATCCATGTTCCCCTTCACTTTCCTGCGGCCCATACTATCCGTGTATTCCTTGGCCGGTTTTGTCACCATGGTGAAGCCGTTGTAATTCAGCCAATCCACGAGTGGGCGGATCGGTGAATATTCATCGTTTTCCAACAAGGCGGTGTAGTAAAATGCCCGAAGCATTTTCCCGCGGCGCATGAATTCCTGCCGCAAGAGTTTGTAGTCGATGTCAAAACCGAGCGATTTCGCTGCGGCATACAAGTTTGAACCATCGATGAAGAGCGCTAAACGCTCGTCCCGATAAAACATAAGTTGTCCTTCCAAATGCGAACCTTGCGCTATTGTATTTCCGTGAGTGTTGCTAGGTTAGCGCAAGTATTTCACATAGTTAATATATTGAGCAGGTGAAACAACCGCAAATGACCAACCCAGAATGCCGAATTGCGCTTATTTGCCTTGGTAGCAACGAGGAATCTGCTTGGGGTGGTGCCTTGGCGACTGTGCGAAAAGCGATTCATATGGTGGCCGGTCTTTCAGAAAAGCCGACGCAATCCAGTGCTCTCTATGCGACACCGGCCTTTCCAGAGGGGGCTGGACCGGATTTTGTGAATGCTGCAATGGCCATCTTTACGACACTTGCGCCCGCGGATTTGCTGGAACACCTGCACCGGATCGAGGCGGCAGCGGGGCGCGAACGGACCAAGCGGTGGGGGCAACGCACGCTTGATCTTGATTTGATTGCGGTCGGGGACATGGTCATGCCCGATCATGACACCTATGCCTATTGGCGCGATTTACCGTTACAGGATCAGCTTATCGAAACGCCTGAGCAGCTTGTCCTGCCGCATCCGCGCATGCAGGACCGTGCTTTCGTGCTGGTTCCGTTGTGCGATGTGGCACCGGAGTGGCGGCATCCTTTGCTGAGGCGTTCGGTTGCGGAAATCTGTGCGGACCTGCCTTTGGCCGCCCGAGCCGAGGTCACTCCCCTGGCTGCCCCGGACGCACCATAGAAAACAACGTGCAAAGGCCGCGCAGGGCCTTGTCAATCTGGGTGGAAGGTTCTAAGTAGGCGGCTTCCAAAGTCCTTATTGCCCGACTGGAGTACGTCCCATGGCCCGCGTCACCGTAGAAGATTGCGTCGATAAAGTTCCAAACCGTTTTGAGCTTGTGATGCTTGCGGCACATCGTGCGCGTGAAATTTCCGCTGGCGCACCGATTACGGTGAACCGCGACAACGACAAGAATCCTGTCGTTTCTTTGCGTGAAATTGCGGATGAAACCCAGCAAGCCGACGACCTGCGCGAGCGTATGATCGAAGCCAACCAGTCCCAGATTGAAGTCGACGAGCCAGAAGAAGACAGCATGTCTCTTTTGATGGGCGCTGAAACCGATAAACCCGCTGATGACGATATGTCGGAAGAGAAATTGCTGCGCGCGTTGATGGATGCGCAAGGACAGCGTTAGGGTCGCCTCGCCGGCCTGACATAGATAGGCGCGCGACCAGATGACGACTGCTGATGATCTGATCGCGCTGGTCCGCACTTACAACCCAAATTCGAATCACGCGCTGCTGCGCGATGCCTTTGCCTTCGGTGAAGAGATGCACGAGGGCCAATTCCGGCATTCGGGTGAGCCCTATTTCACGCATCCTGTTGCGGTCGCCGGTATTCTGGCCGAACAGCAGATGGATGATGCCACCATCGTTACCGCATTGCTTCACGATACGATCGAGGACACCAAAGCCTCGTTCGCCGATGTCGAGAAACGGTTCGGCCGCGAGATTGCAGAGCTTGTAGACGGTGTCACCAAGCTGACCAATCTGCAACTCACCTCGACCCAGACCAAACAAGCCGAGAATTTCCGTAAGCTCTTTATGGCGACGTCGCGCGATCTGCGGGTGACATTGGTCAAACTGGCCGACCGGTTGCACAACATGCGCACGATCAAATCCATGCGCCCTGAAAAGCAGGCGCAAAAAGCGCGTGAGACGATGGATATCTTTGCGCCGCTCGCGGGCCGCATGGGTATGCAATGGATGCGCGAAGAGCTCGAGGATCTGTCTTTCCGCGTTCTCAACCCGGAAGGCCGCAATTCGATCATCCGCCGCTTTATCACGCTGCAACGCGAAACCGGCGATGTGATTCAGAAGATCACTGCCGACATGCGCGTCGAAATGGAAAAGGCCAACATCGTGGCCGACGTGGCGGGCCGCGCGAAAAAGCCTTATTCGATCTGGCGCAAGATGCAGGAGAAAGAACAGGGGTTCAGCCGCCTGTCCGATATCTACGGTTTCCGCGTGATCGTGGCGACCGAGGCGGATTGTTACCGCGTTCTGGGCGTCATCCATCAGCGCTGGCGTGCTGTGCCGGGGCGGTTCAAGGACTATATCAGTCAGCCGAAATCCAACGGCTATCGTTCGATCCATACCACCGTGTCAGGGCGTGACGGCAAGCAGGTCGAGGTGCAGATCCGTACCCGCGAGATGCATGAAGTTGCCGAAACAGGCGTTGCTGCGCATTGGTCCTATAAGAACGGTGAGCGGGTTGAAAACCGCTTTGCCGTTGATCCTGTGCGCTGGATTTCGTCGCTGACGGAACGTCTGGACGAAGATCAGGACCACGACGAATTCCTCGAAGCCGTCAAGCTCGAGATGTATCAGGACCAGGTGTTCTGCTTTACGCCCAAGGGCGATGTGATCAAGCTGCCGCGCGGGGCGACGCCGATTGACTTTGCCTATGCGATCCACACGCGGATCGGCTCGGCCTGCGTGGGCGCCAAGGTGGACGGGTTGCGCGTGCCGCTTTGGACGCGTCTGAAGAACGGACAGTCGGTTGAAGTCATCACGGCCGAAGGGCAAACGCCGCAGGCCACTTGGATTGATATCGCGGTTACGGGCCGCGCCAAGACTGCTATTCGCCGCTCGCTTCGTGAAGAAGACCGCGAACGCTTTGTGCGGCTGGGGCGCGAACTCGCGCGCGTGGCCTTTGAAAATGTGGGCAAGAAAAGCACCGAAAAGGCGCTCAAGACGGCAGCCAAGGCGCTGGCCATTGATGGCGTTGACGAATTGCTGGCCCGCTTGGGCAGTGCCGAAATCACCGGACGCAAGGTGGTCACCGCGATCTATCCCGAGCTTGAGAATGCGCAGGGCGAAGAGATCGATCAAGGGCGGGCCGTTGTCGGACTTGCACCGGATCAGATCCAGCAGCGTGGCGCCTGCTGTCAGCCGGTGCCGGGCGAGCGTATTGTGGGCATCACGTTTCGTGGTCACGGGGTGGTCGTGCACGCGATTGATTGCGCGGCTTTGGTGGACTACGAGGATCAGCCAGAGCGCTGGATCGACCTGCATTGGCAAGAGGGCACACATGGCGCGGTCAACACCGTGACATTCGATGCAACGATCGCGAACGACTCGGGCGTGCTGGGACGTATTTGCACATTGATTGGCGAACAGAACGCCAATATCTCTGACCTCAAGTTCATTGACCGCAAGCCAGACTATTTTAGGTTATTGATTGATGTTGATCTGCGCGACGCAGAGCATTTGCACCGCGTTCAAACAGCGCTTGAAGCGGAAAGCAATGTGTCGTCAATCAGGCGACACAAGGACCCAGGACTAGCACTCTTGGGAGCGGGTACACCGCGCAGGGAAGGATGACGAGTATTGGTGTTCAAACGTAGGGATAGACGGGCGATCTGGCAGATCGTGCTGGATTTCTTCTATCCTCGTGGTGGTTGGACCCGTGCCTTTGAGTACGTCAAACATCGTGTCCGCCGCTTGCCGGATACCCCGCAGAAAATCAGCCGTGGTATCTGGGCCGGTGTGTTTGTGTGCTTTACGCCGCTCTTCGGTCTGCACTTTGTCTTTGCCGCGATTATCGCACGGGCAATGCGCGGCAATATCTTTGCGGCCCTGATGGCGACGTTTTTTGGCAACCCGCTGACTTTTCCGCCCATTGGGTTCTTGTCGATCAGTCTGGGCTCATGGCTTTTGGGGCTGCCACCCGGCCGCAATGACCATCTTGGTCAGAAATTTGCCGATGCGAGCTATGATCTTTGGAACAACGTCATCGCGGTCTTTACGCCTGACCCGATCAACTGGCGCGGTCTGCAGGTCTTTTATGACGATGTTTTCTTTCCCTATCTGGTGGGTGGGATTTTGCCGGGGCTGATCACCGCGACGATCGCCTATTACCTCGCTGTTCCGGTGATTGGTGCCTATCAGACCCGCCGTAAGAAAGCGCTGCTGGCGAAGCTTGACCAGTTGAAGAAAAAGACATCACCTGAACAGGGATCCGGCCAATAGCCTGACCCAACGGAAGGACGAAAAACGATGACAAATACTTTGCGCCTTGGAGTGAATATTGACCACGTCGCCACCGTTCGCAACGCGCGTGGCGGTGCCGCCCCCGATCCTGTGCGCGCAGCGATCATGGCGGAAGCGGCTGGGGCAGACGGGATCACCGCACATTTGCGCGAGGACCGTCGCCACATCACGGACTCCGATATCGAAGGCTTGATGGCCGCTCTTAACGGGCCGCTGAATTTCGAAATGGCCGCCACAGCAGAAATGCAGGCGATTGCCTTGCGCCATAAACCCCATGCTGTCTGCATTGTGCCTGAGAAGCGTGAAGAGCGCACAACCGAAGGCGGGCTGGAGGTCGCCCGTGAGGAAAACGCGCTGGCCCATTATATCGCCCCGATACGCGACGCCGGATGCCGTGTGTCGATCTTTATCGCCGCCGACAAGCGCCAGATCGAAGCGGCACACCGGATTGGTGCCGAAGTGATCGAACTGCATACCGGTGCTTATTGTGATGCCCACGCCGAAGGTCGCTTTGATGTGCGCGATGATGAGCTGCGCAAGCTGACGGATATGGCCGCTTTCGCCCATGATCTGGGGCTTGAGGTCCACGCAGGCCACGGTCTGACGTATGACTGCGTCAGCCCAATCGCTGCCTTGCCGCAGGTGATGGAACTGAACATCGGGCATTTCATTATCGGTGAAGCAATCTTTCGCGGCCTTGGCCCTGCCATCGCCGAGATGCGCCGGATCATGGATGAGGCGCGGGCGTGACAGCCAGGCGGATGACCATCACTGAAGTGGAACAGGACGCGATGCGGGCTGTGACGGATCATGCCTGCGCACTGCATGCGGCGGGCCGCGACATCGTTTTTACTGCCGCCGTCGTTCTGGACGGCCAAGTTATCGCAACAGCCCGCAACGAAGTGGGCGACAGTGACGACCCCAGCCGGCATGCCGAGGTTGTGGCGATTGCCCAGGCCGCCAAAGCCGCCGGTGATCGGGATTTGTCGGGGGCAACGCTTCTTGCATCCTGCCAGCCCTGCGAAATGTGTCTTGCTACAATGCGCTGGGCCGGTATCGAACGTGTGATTTTCGCAGCGCAGAAGGCCAATATTGCCGATACCTATTTCCGGTTTCCGGGGCTTGAGATTTCGGATTTTCATGCGGCTTGTGACGGGGGTTTCGACTATCTGGGCGGTGTGCAGGAAGACCGCGTTGCGCATATCTATGCGGCGAAGGCTGACGGATGATCCATCATATTGTTATGCTTGATCTACACGCCAGCCATGATCACGAGGAACGCGCCGCGATCATGCAAGGGCTTGATGCGCTCCGGTTTGATCTGGAGGGTTTTGAGCGCTTCGCACATGGCCCGAACCGTGACTTTGAGAAACTGTCGCCGGATTGCAGCTATGTTTTCACCTGCAGCTTCGCGGATGAAGCCGGTTTGCAGCGCTATTTGGCTGACCAGAAACATCAGGCACTTGGCAGACGTCTGATTGCAATTTGCAACGGGGGTCTTTCAGGCCTGTGCGTCGTGGACATGGAGGAGGTGCAATGATCCTCGGGATCGGTACGGATTTGGCCAACATTGAAAGGATCGCTCGAACGCTGGATCGCTTTGGCGACCGTTTCCGCGACCGCGTGTTCACTGAGGTCGAACAACACAAAGCCGAGCGCCGCAAGGATGTCGCTGGCACCTACGCTAAGCGCTGGGCGGCGAAAGAAGCGTGTTCGAAGGCTTTGGGCACGGGATTGCGCATGGGCATTTCCTGGAAGGACATGGCGGTGTCCAATCTGCGGACGGGCCAGCCGGTCATGGATGTCACTGGCTGGGCCAAAGAGCGTCTCGACCAGATGACCCCGGAAGGCCATGAGGCCATCATTCACGTGACACTGACCGATGATCACCCTTGGGCTCAGGCCTTTGTCGTGATCGAGGCGCGCCCCATCGCTTGACAGGGCAGTCCCACAGGCTCATGTAGCCACAAACCTATTGCAAGGATCAAAAAATGGCCGAAAAAACAGGATTTATCGCCTGGCTAATTGATACAGTGAAAACCGTATTTTGGGCACTGGTCATTGCCGGCATTTTTCGCACCCTCTTTTTTCAGCCGTTCTGGATTCCCTCGGGATCAATGAAGGACACGCTGCTGATTGGTGACTTCCTTTTCGTCAACAAGATGGCTTATGGCTATTCCTATGCATCCTGTCCTTCGATCCGCATTCAGGGGCTGGGCATTGATATTGGTGCGGATGATTTCTGCGGGTTTATCGAGGACCGTGAAGATCGTATATTCGGCGCGGACCCCGAGCGGGGAGACATCGTGGTCTTTCGTCACCCTGTCGACGGCCGTGATTTCATCAAGCGCCTGATCGGTCTGCCGGGCGACCGTATCCAGATGATCAACGGTGTGCTGCAGATCAATGATGTTCCGGTTCAGGTTGAACCAGCAGGTGTATTTACCGAAATTATGGCACCTCAGGGCCCGCTGGGTTTGCGCCCGCAGTGTGCGAACGGTCCGGTCGGTTCCGGCGCTGTATGTGAAAAGAACCGCGCAATCGAGACGCTGCCAAATGGCGTCAGCCACGCGATTTTGGACATTGGACGGCGTCCGACGGACAACACTGGCGTCTTTACGGTGCCAGAGGGGCAATTCTTTTTCATGGGCGACAACCGCGACAATTCAACCGATAGCCGCGTGTCTCCGGCGGCAAACGGTGTAGGGTTTGTCGCGCGTAAGGATATCGTGGGGCGCGCTGATCGCGTCATGTTCTCTTCCGCGGGACGTTCGATGTTCGCATTCTGGACATGGCGTTCTGACCGTTTCTTCAAGGCTCTCGATTGAAGCTCTCAGCCGAACTTTCTGCCTTTTCGAAAAGGCTAGGGTACAGTTTTCAGACGCCCGAGTTACTGATCCGTGCGGTGACCCATTCTTCCATCGTCAGCCCGCATCGGGATGACAACCAGCGGCTCGAGTTCTTGGGCGACCGTGTCTTGGGGCTTGTGATGGCCGAGGCACTGCTTGCGGCTGACCCTTCTGCGCCCGAAGGCCTGCTCGCGCCGCGCTATAATGCGTTGGTACGCCGCGAAGCCTGCGCCGATGTGGCGCGCCAGATTGATCTGGGGGCGGTGCTGAAACTGGGGCGCTCTGAAATGAAATCGGGCGGTCGCCGGAAAGAGGCGCTGCTTGCCGATGCGATGGAAGCCGTCATCGCAGCAATTTATCAGGACGGCGGATTTGATGCCGCACGTGCCGCTATTCTGAAGCTGTGGGGCGCGCGGATCAACAACGTTGCAGACGATGCGCGTGATGCAAAAACCGCCCTGCAGGAATGGGCGCAGGCCCGCGGCGAGGTTCCACCGCAGTACATCGAAGTGGCGCGCACTGGACCTGACCACCAGCCTGTGTTTACCATTGAGGTGCGCTTGGCGTCTGGCCCGTCCGAGCAGGCCACAGCCGGATCAAAACGCCATGCTGAACAAGCGGCGGCAAGCGCTCTTTTAAAGAAAGTCGATCAATGACGGACGCCCCAACCAAAGCCGGATTTGTCGCCCTGATCGGCGAACCCAATGCCGGAAAGTCGACGCTTTTGAACCGCATGGTCGGCGCGAAAGTGTCCATCGTGACCCATAAGGTGCAAACGACCCGTGCGCGTATTCGCGGTGTGGCGATGGCGGAGAACGCACAGTTGATCTTCATTGATACACCCGGCTTGTTCAAACCGCGCCGCCGCCTTGATCGGGCGATGGTGGCGGCCGCTTGGGGCGGTGCTGCCGATGCCGATGTTGTGGTCTTGATGATCGAGGCGCATCGCGGCGTCACCTCTGGTGTGAAGGCAATTCTGGAAACCTTGTCTGAGCGGTCAGGTAAATCGCCAGTCGCCCTCGCGATCAACAAAATCGACAAAGTGAAATCCGAAGTGTTGCTTGCGCTGACCAAAGAGATGAATGAGGCGTTTCCTTTCGCTGAGACTTTTATGATCTCGGCCGAGCGGGGCCATGGATGTAACGCGCTGCGCGACTGGCTGGTTACACAGGTGCCCGAGGGCCCGTATCTTTACCCCGAAGACCAGATTGCCGATCTGCCAATGCGCATGATCGCCGCCGAGATGACCCGTGAAAAGCTCACTTTGCGTTTGCATCAGGAGCTGCCATACGAGCTGACGGTTGAAACCGAAAACTGGGAAGAACGCCCGGATGGATCGGCCCGTATCGACCAGCTGATTTATGTCGCGCGCGACGGGCATAAAGGCATTGTGCTGGGCAAAGGCGGCGAGACCGTCAAGGCAATCAGTCAGGCTGCGCGGATAGAGCTTGAAGAGTTCCTTGGTCGCCGTGTGCATTTGTTCGTGAAGGTCAAGGTTCGCCCCAACTGGTTGGAAGATGCCGAGCGGTATTCCGAGATGGGGCTTGATTTCAAAGACGGCAACGCTTGAAGCTGACTGCGGATATCTGGGTTTCGGCGTATCTGACGCGGTTGCGCCTGACTGAGATACCCGCCTTTGTGGTTCAGCGCGGGGACAGCACCGCAGGTGCCGTGTTGGTCAAGCTGAATACGCTGGATGGTAAGGCGTGCTGTTATCAGCGCAGCTTTGATCTGATGACCGGCGAACGCAAATGGATGGTTCTGGTCGCGGGCGACGAGGCCGAAGTTGATGCCTCGATCGTCAAGCAGCGTGGCTTTGATCCTGATCTGTGGGTGATCGAGGTTGAAGACCGCCAGGGACGTCACCTGCTGGATGAACCGGGGTTAGACTGACTTTTATGCCTCCGGCGGGAGTATTTTTGGCAAGATGATAAGGCATAATTAACCAAGTCACCCCTTACTGCTCTTATGGCACAGGCTGGAGAGCCGATGGCCACGCAAGGTGATGAGCTTTGGTTCGTCTCTGGGGCAAGATGGTCGTTATCATCTTGCCCTAAATACTCCCCCGCCGGAGGCGTTCTGCCCGTACAGGCAACGCAGTGCTTGCAACTGCGCGACACCCGGTCTGTTATGCGCAAATGAAACGGACGTTTTCCCTATGATCGAATGGCGAGATGAAGCCGCACTTCTGTCGTCGCGCCCCTTTGGTGAGACTGCTGTGATCATCGAGGTGTTCAGCGCGGCACATGGCCGTCATGCAGGTGTCGTGAGGGGTGGGAGCAGTCGCAAGCTGGCACCAATCCTGCAACCGGGTGCGCAAGTTGCAGTGGCCTGGAGGGCGCGGCTGGATAGCCATCTTGGGAGCTTTACGGTTGAGCCCATCCGAAGCCGTGCAGCGGCAGCGATGGGTGACAGGCTCGCCCTGGCGGGGCTGAATGCGGTGTGTAGCCTCTTGAGCATGGTTCTGCCGGAACGCGAGGCGCATGGCCCGCTCTATGACCGTACGATCGGGCTACTTGACCTTTTAGGGCAGTCCGAGGTTTGGCCACTGGCCTATCTGCGTTGGGAACAGGCGCTTTTGGAGGAAATGGGATTCGGGCTCGACCTTTCGGCCTGTGCCGTGCGCGGCGTGAACGAAGACCTCGTCTATGTGTCTCCGAAATCGGGCCGTGCTGTCAGTCGCGAGGCAGCAGGTGAATGGGCCGACCGCATGCTGCCCTTGCCGCCTGTACTGGCAGGCAAGGGAGATGCGTCTAACAGCGAGATCGCCAGAGCGCTGGGGACCACAGGCTATTTCATCGAACATCGCTTGATCAAAAGCTTGGGTGATCACCCTATGCCGGGCGCGCGCGCGCGGCTAGTTGATGCGATCATGCGGGCCTAGGCCGGTTTGTTGTCGATCAGATAGGCCGCTGTCTCAACGGCAGACTTATGCGCTTGCCGCATCCCGCGCCCCAAGGTGGCAATTGCGCGTGCGTTATCCAGCTTATCCACACGCCCCAGAACCGGGGTGATTGATTTGATCGCTGGATCGAACATCGCCAGAAACCGCACGACGAAATCAGGTGCGACACGGGTGACGATCTTGCGGTCAGGGTAGGCTGTCTTGATCGCTTTTGCCAAATCCACGAATTTCATGAAGCGATCGACCGTCATGATCCGTTGGCCGTATGTTTGCGGCTTGTCGATTGCGACCACATGCATTTCGGCCACATCACGGACGTCGACGGTGGCGAAACCGAAATTCGGCAACATCGGGTCTTTGGCGCGCAATATCCGTTCGATCACTGAAACGGATGTGCCGAATTTATGGTCGAGTGGTGCGCCAATCACAAAGCCGGGGTTGATGGTTGTCAAATGTAGGTCGGGCGCAGTGTCGCGCACAAAATCCCATGCCGCTTGCTCGGCCAGTGTTTTTGATCGCGTATAGGCAGATGTGTCCGGATCGGTGGGGTCAGTCCAGTTGGTTTCATCAAAGGATGTATCCCCCGGGGGCAAGGCAGAGCCGCTAATTGCAGCGGTGGAGGAAGTCAGGATCACACGCGAAATACCGGCGTTATGGGCCGCACGCAGTGCACGCAGAGCACCATCGACGGCAGGCCGGATCAGGTCGTCTTCGTTCTTGGGTTGGGTCATTGGGAAGGGTGAGGCGGTATGCATCAGCACGTCAACCCCGTCCATTGCGCGTTCCCAGCCGTCATCCGCTGTCAGGTCCAAGGCGACGAAGGACAGCCGGTCATCAAGCGTGGCAGGATCGCTCAGGTGCGGGCGCACAGCGTCAGTCACTTCCGCGCAACGTTCAAGGCTGCGGACAGTGCCGCGCACATGATAGCCCGCTTCGAGGAGCTGCAGCGCGATATGTTTGGCGATATAACCGGATGCACCGGTCAGCAGGACGGTTCTTGGCACGAGACAGGTTCCTTTATCAGACCTGAATCAGTTAGGCGTCCCTGTGCCGAAATCAACCTAGTCGAGCAAGCGACGTGCGATCACTTGGGCTTGGATTTCGGCTGCCCCTTCAAAGATATTCAGGATGCGCGCGTCGCAAAGAATGCGGCTGACCTTGTATTCCAGCGCGAAACCGTTGCCGCCGTGGATTTGCAGCGCATTGTCAGCGCAGGCCCACGCAATGCGCGCACTCAAGAGTTTCGCCATGCCTGCTTCGAGGTCGCAGCGGCGGTCGTTGTCTTTCTCATGCGCGCTGAAATAGGTCAGTTGCCGCGCGACCATGATCTCCACCGCCATCATGGCGAGTTTGCCCGCGACACGGGGGAAATTGATCAGGGATTTGCCGAATTGCTTGCGGTCCTGGGCGTATTGCATCCCTACATCCAGTGCGGATTGGGCCACGCCGACGGCACGGGCAGCGGTCTGGATGCGCGCGCTCTCGAAGGTCTGCATCAGTTGCTTGAACCCTTTGCCGGTTTCGCCGCCAAGCAGGTTTTCACCCTTCACTGCAAAGCCGTCAAAGGCCAATTCGTATTCCTTCATGCCGCGATAGCCCAGCACCTCGATCTCACCGCCGGTCATGCCGGGGGTCGGGAAGGGGTGTTCGTCCGTACCGGGCGTTTTTTCCGCAAGGAACATGGATAGGCCACGATAATCACTCGTGTCGGGGTCGGTGCGCGCCAGCAAGGTCATCACATGTGTGCGCGAGGCGTGGGTGATCCACGTCTTGTTGCCGGTCACTTCCCAATCGTCGCCCTTCTTGACGGCGCGGGTGCGCAGGTTGCCGAGGTCGGAGCCTGTGTTGGGCTCTGTGAAAACGGCTGTCGGAAGAATTTCTGCAGAGGCAAGGCCGGGAAGCCATTTTTGCTTTTGCTCTTCGGTGCCGCCGCAAAGAATCAGCTCTGCTGCGATCTCGGACCGTGTTCCGAGTGAACCGACCCCGATATAACCGCGCGACAATTCTTCTGACACCACACACATAGATGCTTTGGACAGGCCGAAACCGCCGTATTCTTCCGGAATGGTAAGGCCAAAGACGCCCATTTCGGCCATTTCGTCGATGATTTCGAGCGGGATCAATTCGTCCTTGAGGTGCCAGTCATGGGCGTGGGGTTCGATGCGGTCGATGCTGAAACGCCGGAACTGCTCGCGGATCATCTCAAGCTCGTCATCAAGACCTGAGGCGCCAACAGTGATGTTTGCGGATTGCTCTTCCATCAGCGCAACAAGTCGCATGCGCGCAGCCTGCGTGTTGCCGGACTGCGTCAACGTCATGACGGCGGGTTCCATCAGGGCGCGCATGTCATCCTGGTTTAGCCCGATATCTTGCAATCGCAGGATTTCGCCTTGGCTCATCGGGATGCCGCCGTAGATTTGCCAAAGGTATTCACCAAAGGCGATCTGGTGCAGCAACTGTTCAACTTCGCCAAATTTGCCCTCGGCTTGCAGACGTTCGGCCCACTTCTGCATTTGCTGCAAAGACTGTGCGTATGTCGCCAGCCATGCCAGACCATGTGCCGCAGTCTGGTTCTCTTCGATCAGCGCACCCGAAATTCGCCCGCCATCGGTGACAATCGCGCGCACAGCTTCCTTGGCGCGTCCAAGCACGTCTTCGACCGCAGGAATGGTGGCAGCGGTGAGCGCCAAAAGATCGCCCAGAAGGGGGCTTTGGTTCAACGTCATATCCTGACCATCATGCGGCATTTTGCGACTCCGTTCAATTTGCAGGTGCAGAGATAATCATAATGCAGTTGCAGCGCAATAAATATTCACAAAGATATCACAAAACGAACAAAAGTGTCGCAGTGAAAATCCTGCTGGCATGCGGCACCCAATGTCGTAAGAGACGACATGCCAGAATTTTCGCCTCTTCTCACCCCTACGATTTTTCTCTTTGCATTTGCAGTTACGCTGCTGGGTGGATTTGTCAAAGGTGCCGTTGGGTTCGCGATGCCGCTGATCATGATTTCCGGCATGGGCATTCTGATCCCGCCCGAGCTGGTGATTGCAGGTATCGTTTTTCCGATTGTGATCAGCAATGCTTTGCAAGTCGCGCGTTCGGGGTTTGGCAATGCGCAGGCGGCGCTCAAAGAACACTGGCGCTATGTGCTGGTGGTTTGTGTGATGATCCTTGTGGCCGCGCAGTTCGTACGGAGCATCCCTGGCAATGTCATGTTTATCGTGTTGGGTGTGCCGGTTGTGGGTCTGTGTATTATTCAACTGATCGGGTGGCGCCCTCAGATCACACCGCGATGGCGGCGGCCTTTTGAATGGGTTGCAGGCGCATTGGCAGGAACGCTGGGGGGATTGGCAGGAACGTGGGGCCCGCCCACAGTTCTGTATCTGCTTGCATTAAACACACCGCGTACCAGCCAGATGTCTGTGCAGGGGGTAATTTACGGGCTCGGGTCGGTGATGCTTTTGCTCGGGCATTTGCAGTCGGGCATCTTGAATGCCCAGACATGGGGGTTCTCCGCAGCCCTTGTCGTGCCTGCGCTGGTTGGAATGTGGCTCGGGTTTCGTCTGGGTGACCGATTTGACCAAGAACGATTCCGGCGTGTCACGCTTTGGGTTCTGGTCATCGCAGGCGTTAATCTGATCCGGCGCGGCCTTATGGGGTAGGGAAGGGGTAAGGTGGATCGAGATCCACCTTACGCTGTTTTACCCGATCGCAGCGGCCTTGACGTCGTCATCAATGAAAGGGACGTATTTTTCAAAGTTGTCGCTGAACATCGTGACCAGTTTGGCCGCCTGTGTGTCATAGGCTTCTTTGTCTGCCCATGTGTCACGCGGGTTCAGCAGCTTATCGTCGACACCTTCCACAGATACCGGGACTTCAAAGCCGAAATAGGCGTCCTTGCGGAAGGTGCTTTCAATCAATGTCCCATCGAGCGCCGCTGACAACAGCGCGCGTGTCGCCTTGATCGGCATCCGCGATCCCGTTCCGTATGCACCGCCTGTCCAGCCGGTGTTCACCAGCCAGCAGGTTGCACCATGGCTTGCGATTTTCGAGCGCAACAGGTTGCCGTAGACCTCTGGGCGGCGCGGCATGAAGGGGGCGCCAAAGCAGGTGCTGAATGTGGGCTCTGGTTCGGTGACGCCGCGCTCTGTGCCGGCAACCTTGGACGTGAAACCGGACAGGAAGTGATACATCGCCTGCGCTGGCGTCAGTCGTGCGATGGGAGGCAGCACACCGAAAGCATCGCAGGTCAACATGATGATATTCTTGGGGTGGCCGCCCAGTGCGGTTTCAGACGCGTTGGAGATGTAATTCAAAGGGTAGGCGCAGCGCATGTTTGCGGTCAGGCTGTCGTCGTCAAAGTCGAGTTCCAGCGTCTCGGGATCGAAAACCATGTTTTCGATCACAGTATGCGGCATAGAGCAGGTGGCGTAGATTTCCGGCTCTGCTTCGGGGTCGAGGCCGATTGTCTTGGCGTAGCAGCCACCTTCGAAGTTGAACGTGCCGCGCTCGGACCAGCCATGTTCATCGTCACCGATCAGAACCCGGGTTGGATCTGCGGAAAGCGTTGTTTTACCTGTCCCTGACAAGCCGAAGAATACGGCTGTGTCGACCGGATTGCCTGGCGCGTGGTTGGCCGAGCAGTGCATCGGCATAATGCCTTTTTCGGGCAGCAGGTAGTTGAGCAGTGTGAAAACCGATTTCTTGTTTTCGCCAGCATATTCGGTGCCGCCAATCAGGATCAGCTTTGCCTCAAAGTTCAGTGCGATCACAGTCTCGGACCGGCACCCGTGTTTTTCGGGATCTGCCTTGAAGGTCGGGCAGTTGATGATAGTGAAGTCCGGCACGAAGCTTTCAAGCTCTGCGGCGTCCGGGCGACGCAGCAGGTGACGGATGAACAGGCCATGCCATGCCAGTTCGGTTACCACACGCACATCAAGCCGATGTGCGGGGTCAGCGCCCCCAAAAAGATCCTGCACGTTGTAGGTGCCACCCTTCATATGTGCCAGCATATCAGCATAAAGCGCGTCAAATTTAGCTGGGTCCATGGGCGGATTGTTTTCCCACCAGATCGTATCAACAACGCCTTCGGTTTTGACGACGAATTTGTCTTTGGGCGAACGGCCTGTGTGCTTCCCGGTGGTGACAAGGAATGTTCCGCCTTTGCCCGTCACACCCTCACCGGCGGCAACGGCCGCTTCGTGCAGTTCGGTTTCAGAGCGGTTGTAATAAACATAACCCAGCCCTGTGATGCCTTGATCTTCAAGTTTCATCGATGGGTTGACCGTACCTTGGTCCATGGGTTCGCTCCTTTATGAAAAAGCCAAAGCGGCTAGCGATGTTCATCCATAGCACCAAGTTTTCAAGGGCAGCTACCCTCGTTTCGCATCGTTAGCGCAACCAATCTGATGTTAGCGCAACCATTTTTGGTGGTGGGCGGGGTGCGACCAAAATCATACTGGGGAATTTTGCGTTTTTCGGCAAAAGTACCGCAAATATGGCGTTTTCGTGGCGTAGGATGAGTTAAGTATTGATTCGCTTAGGTAAAACGTTGAAAAGTCTCAGGCAGCGCCTCGAAGAGCGCCGAGCATATCGAAAGAAGGATTTCCACCATGTCGAGAATTGCACTTGTAGACGATGACAGGAACATCCTCACGTCCGTTGCCATGACGCTAGAGGCGGAGGGTTTCGAGGTTGAGACCTATAATGACGGTCTCTCCGCGCTCGAGGCTTTCAACAAACGGATGCCTGACATGGCTGTCTTGGACATCAAAATGCCACGGATGGACGGAATGGATTTGTTGCAAAGATTGCGGCAAAAGACCTCCATGCCCGTTATTTTCCTGACTTCCAAGGACGATGAGATCGACGAAGTGCTTGGTTTGCGCATGGGGGCTGACGACTACGTAAAAAAGCCATTTTCGCAGCGTTTACTTGTTGAACGAATCCGTGCGCTCTTGCGCAGGCAAGATGCGATTGCGGGCGAAGAGATTGAGGAAACCGAAGACACCAAAGTGATGGTCCGAGGTGAGTTGGTGATGGATCCGCTCCGTCACGCAGTGAAATGGAAAGGGAGAGACGTATCCCTAACGGTGACGGAATTTTTGTTGTTGCAGGCGCTGGCCCAGCGGCCCGGCTTTGTAAAAAGCCGCGATCAGCTGATGGATGTGGCCTATGACGACCAAGTTTACGTGGACGATCGGACGATCGACAGCCACATCAAGCGGCTGCGGAAAAAGATGCGTAACACAGATGACGAGTTCTCTGCGATCGAGACCCTTTACGGGATCGGGTACCGCTACAACGAAGAGTAAGCCATGACGGCTTCGCCCAAAATTGACGTACGCGACCTCAAGTCCGTGCGCGCAGCGGCGCGTACGCCTGATCTTGTGCTCGGTGATGATTGGGTTGATCCGGACTTTGTCACCGAAGAGATCGAAGTTGACGAGATTCCGGGCGGGCGTTTGTTCGCGCTGCGGCGGTCGCCAATTGCACGCAAGATTATCACCTTTAACCTGATCGCTTTGATCATGCTGATTTCCGGCGTGCTCTATCTCAGCCCCTCGCGTGACAGCCTTGCATTTCAGCGTGCCAACGGATTGGTCAACGAGGCGCAGCTGATTGCCGATGTTTTTGAAGGGCAGCTGCCCAGAATTGCGCCGGTAAACCTTGTCACGGCAGACGGGATCAATCCGACAGCCACTTTGGAGGGGTTGAACCTGCGAGGCGGCGTCGAGGTTTCTGTTTTTGCACCAGATACCACTCTGGTGGCCCGCGCCAGCGGCAGCCTTAACCAAGAACAGATTGCCGAGCTTGAAGCGCAGACTGGCGGCACGTTCATCCTCGATTTTCTTGTTTCGGTTTGGGACGGGCTGATCAGCCTTGGCTCGTTCGGGCAGGGAGACACCAGTGAGCAGGACGCGCTTGTGCGGCTGTCTCAAGAGAATGTGCGCGACGCGATCCTGAACGGCACTCAATTGGAAGCAACGGAAATCAACGGGGCGACAACCTTTATCGTCACAACGCCCATCATGCGTAATGATGTGGCCGTTGGGGTCATTGCCGTCACGACTGCCGCTGGTGAGGTTGACAGCCTTGTCCGCCGTGAGCGCGAGCAATTCCTGCGCCTGTTCTTTGTGGGTATTCTGGTGAGTGTCGGTCTCAGTCTGGTACTTGCCTCGACGATCGCCAATCCGCTGGCACAATTGGCCACTGCCGCAGAGGCCAGTCAGGAAAAGAATGCGCGCAAGATGTCCCCTGGCCGTGTCCGTATCCCTGATCTGAGCGGGCGCCCCGATGAAATTGGCCGTTTGTCCGCCGCCCTGCGCAGCATGGTGTCGGCGCTGTATGAACGGATCGAAGGGAACGAACAATTCGCCGCAGATGTGGCGCATGAAATCAAGAACCCTTTGGCCTCGCTGCGCTCAGCCGTGGGGACGATGCGCGTGGCCAAACGCGACGACCAGCGCGAGCGTCTGCTGGAAGTAATCGAACACGATGTGAAGCGTTTGGACAGGCTTGTCAGTGACATCTCGAACGCGTCACGCCTCGACAGTGAACTTGTGAAGGAAGAGGAAGAGTCCTTTGACCTGATCAAGATGTTGGGGAATATCGGTGAATTCCTTGGCAAGGACGCCCAGCTTCGCGGCGTCGATTTCGTGACTGACCTGCCCGAAGGTACGCTTATGGTCCAGGGCCTCGAAGGGCGCATGGCGCAGGTCTTTGTCAATCTGATCACAAATGCGATTTCCTTCTGTGACAAAGGCGATGCGATCCGCATCTGGGCGCGCACCCGTCAGAACCGGGTGCTGGTCGTGGTCGAAGACACAGGCCCCGGTATTCCTGATGATGCGCTGACCAAGATTTTCCAACGCTTCTATTCCGAGCGCCCCGAAGGACAGTTCGGCAACAACTCCGGCCTTGGTCTGGCGATCTCCAAGCAGATCGTCGAAGCCCATGGCGGCGCAATTTGGGCCGAGAATATCCGACCAACCGATGCCGACCCTACGTCAGAGCCACTGGGTGCCCGTTTTGTTGTTGGCCTGCCAATCTAGGGGCATCCATCATGGCCGCATCCCATACTCTGCACGCGACCTCTGTGGCATGGGACAATCGCGCCGTCATCATCACGGGAAAGTCTGGCTCGGGTAAATCTGCCTTGGGGCTGCAACTTATTGCACTCGGCTGCAAATTGGTTGCGGATGATGGTGTGCGCCTTACGTTGGACAACGACAATGTGGTCGCGCAAGCACCGGACACCATCAAAGGGCTGATCGAAGCACGCGGAATCGGTATCCTGAATGCACAGGTGCAGCGCCGTGCGAGGGCTGTTTTGGTCGTAAACCTTGATCAATCTGAGCAGACGCGCCTGCCCGAGGCGCGATCTTTTGAAGTACTGGGACATAATCTCCCCTTGATCTACCGTGTGGACGCGCCACACTTTGCCGCAGCAATTTTACAAATTCTCAAATCCGGTTGGAGTGATCGATGACCAAGACGGGTGAAGCCCCGCAGGATCAGGCCCCTAGCGTGGTCTTGGTCACCGGCCCGTCCGGAGCTGGGCGCTCAACGGCTATCAGGGCGCTTGAGGACTTGGGATATGAGGTCATCGACAACCTGCCGTTGTCGCTCTTGCCGCGCCTGCTCGAGGGTCCGCCGCCGGTGCGTCCGCTGGCTTTGGGCATTGACGTGCGTAACCGTGATTTCAGCATCAGTGCGTTGATTGACACGATTGACCGGCTGACAGGCAAGGGGCAGTTTCCGGCGCAGGTTCTCTATATGGATGCCAACGAGGAAGAACTTGTGCGCCGCTATTCCGAGACGCGGCGGCGGCATCCTTTGGCCCCGGGTGGTCCGCCACTTGCCGGCATTCAGGCCGAGCGCGAACTCTTGATCCCTATCCGTGCGCGCGCCGATGTGCTGATTGATACGACAGGCATGTCGCCGCACGAGGCCAAGGCGGAAGTTGAGCGATGGTTCAGAACGGGCGAGGGCGGTGCCAAACTCGGCGTCACATTGCATTCTTTTTCTTACAAACGCGGTCTGCCGCGCGGCATGGACATCGTGATTGATTGCCGTTTTCTGCAAAATCCCCATTGGGAGGAAAACCTGCGCGTCCTCGACGGCCGTGATTCTGCCGTGGCGGCCTATGTCGCGGCTGATCCGCGCTTTCCGCCATTTTTCGCACAGGTGAAGGGCCTCGTGGATTTGCTTCTTCCTGCGCATAAGGACGAGGGCAAAGCGCACCTCTCAATCGCCTTTGGCTGTACAGGGGGCAAACACCGCTCGGTTGCAATGACAGAACGGCTTGCAGAGGCCCTTGCACAAGACGGGTGGCATGTGTCTAAACGACATCGCGAATTAGAGCGGCGCGATGCGCAAAGGAAAAGGGAAGACGTGGTTTGATTGGTATCGTCATCGTGGCGCATGGGGGGTTGGCGCAGGAGTATCACGCCGCGGTCGAGCATGTCGTTGGACCGCAGCCCGGCATGGTCAGTATTGCGATTGGCCCCGAAGATGACCGCGCGGCGAAACAGACCGAAATCTGCCAGGCTGCAGATGATGTCGATACCGGTGACGGTGTAGTCATCGTCACGGATATGTTTGGTGGTTCGCCGACCAACCTTTCGCTCAAGGCCTGTAGCCCGGAAAACCGCCGTATCCTTTATGGAGCAAACCTGCCGATGCTCATCAAACTTGCCAAATCCCGCAAGGCCAGCGTGCCGGATGCTGTCGAAGCGGCCATTGCTGCGGCGCACAAATACATCAATAGTCACAACGGGGGGCTTCCCCAATGACCCAGATGCGTTTGAAGATCGAGAATATCAAAGGTCTGCACGCGCGCGCGTCCGCCAAACTGGTCGAGGTTGTCGAAAGCTTTGATGCCGAGGCCATAGTCAGCAAGGATGGTGAACGCACCAGCGGCGACAGCATCATGGGGCTTTTGATGTTGGCAGCCTCCATCGGAACCTTTATTGACGTGGAAACCCGCGGGCCGCAGGAAAAAGAGCTTGCTGCGGCAATAGAAAACCTTGTTGCCGATAAATTCGGTGAGGGCGACTGATGAATGTCAGGATCGGATAGGACAAGTGCATTGACCGACACGACCCCCAAGGCCCCCGCACAGACCTCCGCCTCAAAGCCTGTCCCGCACGTCTATAACCGGCGGGCGCTGACCTATTCGGAAACGTTTGATCACCCCGTGCGGCGCACGGTGATCAAGACGATTGAATGGCTTACGGGGAAAATCAAGATTATCCGGATGGTCCGCGCATTCGAAAAGCGCGGCAGGTTCGAAGATCAGGCGTTCTGGCGTAATGCGTTGGATGTCATGGGGATTGATGTGACAACGCCGGACGAGCAGTTGGCGCGCATTCCCAAGACCGGGCCAGTCGTTGTTGTCGCAAACCATCCGCACGGGCTGGTTGATGGCATGATCTTTGCCGAATTAATCGGGCGTGTGCGCAGCGACTACCGTATCCTGACACGCGCTTTCCTGACCGATATTGATGAAGGTGCCGGTAAGTTTCTCATCCCTGTCCCGTTTCCGCATGA
Source organism: Yoonia rosea (assembly GCF_900156505.1). Lineage (NCBI taxonomy): Bacteria > Pseudomonadati > Pseudomonadota > Alphaproteobacteria > Rhodobacterales > Paracoccaceae > Yoonia > Yoonia rosea. The sequence goes on from NZ_FTPR01000003.1 coordinate 306,368, forward strand.
AGAGGGCGCACAGGCCAAGATGGTTGAGATGCGCAAGCAAGCCATGGCGCATTTGAATGCCGGTGGCGTCGTTGCCGTCTTTCCTTCCGGGGTCGTCGCATCGTCTGACACGCTGTTTGGTCCCATGATTGAGCGGGAATGGAACCTTTTTACAGCCAAGATGATCCGGATGTCAGGCGCGCGGGTTGTACCGCTCTTCTTTCCGGGGGCGAATTCGCGCTGGTATCAAATGGCCAACCGCATATCGCCGACCCTGCGCCAGAGCCTGTTGATCTATGAAATTGTCAGGGCTTGCGGCAAACCGCAAAAGCCTGTGGTCGGCCATCCGTTTGATGCGGACGAAGTCAGGGCACGCTTGAGTGACCAACGCGCCTGCATGGACTGGATGCGCCAAGAAACACTGCGCCTGAAAGACTAGCGCGTGGGGACAGGCGTGCCGCTGCGGTAGTCATAGAATCCGCGTTCCGATTTCCGACCCAGCCAGCCTGCTTCGACATATTTGGTGAGCAAAGGGCAGGGGCGATACTTGGTATCGGCCAAACCATCATGCAGCACGTTCATAATCGCCAGACAGGTATCCAGTCCGATGAAGTCAGCCAGTTCCAGCGGCCCCATCGGGTGGTTCGCACCCAGCTTGAGCGAAGTATCAATGGATTGCACCGACCCCACGCCTTCATAAAGCGTATAGATTGCCTCGTTGATCATCGGCATCAGGATGCGGTTGACGATGAAGGCTGGAAAATCTTCCGCCGTCGCGGATGTTTTTCCCAATCGCTCTACCACTGCGTGGCAGGCCTTGAACGTAGGTTCGTCAGTGGCGATGCCGCGGATCAGTTCAACCAGCTGCATGATCGGAACAGGGTTCATAAAATGAAACCCCATGAACTTTTCGGGACGGTCTGTCCGTGATGCCAGTCGCGTAATCGAGATTGACGAGGTGTTGGACGTCAGGATCGTGTCCGGCTTCAGGTGCGGCACAAGATCTTCGAAAATCGCGGTCTTGATCGTCTCGCGCTCAGTCGCGGCTTCGATGATCAGGTCGGTCTTGCCCAGATCGGTCAGGGTCGGCGTCGTTGTAATCCGCTTCATCGCGTCGGTCTTTTGCGCTTGGGTGATCAGTTCTTTGCTGACCTGGCGATCCAGATTACGCTCGATCAGCGCAACGGCGGCGTTCAACGCGTCCTGGCTGATATCTGTCATCAGCACTTCATATTCCGCAAGGGCAAAGACATGGGCAATGCCGTTGCCCATCTGACCTGCGCCAACGATGCCTACCTTTTCAATTGTCATGATCATTCCTTTAACGGTTGACCGCACCATAGGCCTCTGGGGGGGGCACCTTCAAGTCAGGCGTTTAGGTAAAATTCTTATCAAATGCCGTCATTAGCAAATTCGCAAATGAATTGGGCGAATCTGTCGCTCGGGTGATGACTATACGGGGTGCCAGCCATGCGACACGAGACGATTGAAACAGGCGAGCTTTCTTATTCGCCCTGCCGGTACGGGAATTCACGAATGCTGTTTCGTGGGCCCCGCAAACGGCTTGATCTGCCGTATCTTGCGTTTATCGGCGGGACCGAAACCTATGGCAAGTTCATTGAAAAGCCGTTTCCAACCCTTGTTGAAAAGGCCATGCGCCAGACCTGCGTGAACTTTGGGTGTGTCAACGGCGGGATTGATGCCTTTGTAAATGATCCGACGATCATGGATATCTGCGCTGAGGCCGATTTGACCGTGGTGCAGGTGATGGGGGCAAATTACCTGTCAAACCGGTTCTATTCGGTCCATCCGCGGCGGAACGACCGGTTCCTGCGCGCCTCAACCGTCTTGCAGGCGATCTATCAAGAGATCGATTTTTCAGAGTTTTCCTTCACAAGGCATATGTTGAATACGCTGCACGCCACATCTCTGGAACGTTTTGAAACCGTCGTGATTGAGTTGCGCGCGGCATGGCTGGCGCGGATGCGCAATATGCTGGGTCAGATCGGGCGACGGAGCATCCTTCTGTGGTTTTCCGAGGATGCCATGACGGATAAGCATTGGGCCGACCGTCCGGGTCAGTTGCAGGTCGATCCCCTGTTTATCACGGCGTCGATGATTGATGAGCTGCGACCGCTGGTCAAAGACGTTGTCGTCGTAAACCCGACACAGCGTGCCTTGTCGCGCGGATCACGCGGCATGTTCTTTCCAACAAGCCAGGCCAAAGCCGCTTCTGAAATGCTGGGGGTAGATTGCCATGTTGAGGCGAGCGCAGCCCTGATTCAATCCATCAGAAACCAGCTCTACGCCCTATAAAAAAGGCCCCAGCGTGGCTGGGGCCCTTTCTTTTCAAATGTGTTAGCTTTTAGAGCTTGCCAGTCAGTTCCGGCACAGCATCAAAGAGGTCTGCCACCAAGCCAAAGTCAGCCACCTGAAAAATTGGTGCTTCCTCATCCTTGTTGATCGCCACGATGATCTTGCTGTCTTTCATGCCCGCAAGGTGCTGGATTGCACCCGAGATGCCAACGGCCACATAGAGTTCGGGCGCTACGACCTTGCCGGTCTGCCCGACCTGCCAGTCATTTGGGGCATAACCACTATCCACCGCAGCGCGGGACGCGCCGACAGCAGCGTTCAGCTTATCTGCCAGCTTTTCGATCAGCGCAAAGTCCTCTTCCGACCCGACACCACGACCACCGGACACAACGACACCCGCAGATGTGAGTTCGGGGCGATCAGAAGCTGCGACTTTGTCTTCGACCCATTCAGACAGGCCTGGGTCGCCGGCGGCACCGATGCTTTCGACCGAGGCAGAACCACCCATCGCCGCGGCATCAAAGCCGGCAGTACGAATAGTCATGACTTTGGTGGCGTCAGAAGATTTGACTGTCTGGATCGCGTTGCCCGCATAGATCGGACGCTCGAATGTGTCCGCGTCAACCACGGCAGTTACTTCAGAGATGATCATCGCGTCCAAGAGTGCAGCCACCCGTGGCATGACGTTTTTCGCGTCCGTGGTGCCGGGGGCGGCGATATGCGTGTAATCGCCTGCAAGTGACACAATCAAAGCGGCGGTAGGCTCGGCGAGGCGGTGACCAAGGGCCGGATCTTCCGCGCAGAGCACTTTGGAGACGCCTTCAATCTTTGCAGCCTCGTCAGCAGCCGCTTGCGCGGAAGCACCCGCGCAAAGCACGGTCACATCGCCCAAAGACTTGACCGCAGAGACGGCCTTTGCTGTCGCATCAACGGCCAATGCGCCGTCAGTGACTTCACCAATCAGAAGTACAGCCATTATACAGCCCCCGCTTCTTTGAGTTTCTCGACAAGTTCATCAACCGACCCCACAATGATACCGGCCTTGCGGGCCTCTGGCTCTGTGGTGCTCACGATGCTGAGGCGCGGCGCGACGTCAACGCCGTAATCGGCAGGTGTTTTTTCATCCAAAGGCTTTTTCTTGGCCTTCATGATGTTGGGAAGCGACGCATAGCGCGGCTCGTTCAGGCGCAGGTCCACAGTCACAATTGCTGGCATTTTCACCTTGATCGTCTGCAGGCCGCCATCCACTTCGCGGGTCACGGTCGCACTGTCGCCATCAACATCAACTTCAGAGGCGAAGGTCGCCTGTGACCAGCCCAGCAGGGCCGACAACATCTGGCCAGTGGCATTCATGTCATTGTCGATTGCTTGCTTACCGCACAGCACCAGACCCGGCTCTTCTTCCTTGACGATCGCGGCAAGGATTTTCGCAACAGCGAGCGGTTCAATGTCGGTGTGCACATCGTCAGCAGCAACAACAAGGATGGCACGGTCGGCACCCATTGCAAGCGCGGTGCGCAGTGTTTCCTGGCTCTGCTTGACGCCAATCGAGACGGCGACGATTTCTTCAACTTTGCCCGCTTCGCGCAGACGGATCGCCTCTTCCACAGCGATTTCATCGAACGGGTTCATCGACATTTTGACGTTCGCGAGATCAACACCGGAGCCGTCCGCTTTCACACGAACCTTCACGTTGTAGTCAATCACGCGCTTGACGGGTACGAGGACCTTCATTTGCGTTTCTCTCCCAAGAATCTGATTAGTTTACGTCTCGCACCGTTGTTAGCCTGCGCTGGCGTGTGAAAACAGTGCAAAATCGACGCGGAAGAAGTCACCGACGCCACGTTCTTGACGTGAACGTAAGGTCAAACCCCGATGGCGGGGTTTGCTGTGTGCTTTATCGGCAGATTAACCGCGGTTCGCGCCAGGGACCCAAAGCACATCATCATTGCCGTTGTTATTGGCTATGCGAGAGGCTTGGAAAAACCAGTCAGACAAACGGTTCAGGTATTTGACCGCCGCGGGATTGACCGACTCGTACGTGGCTAATTCGACGGTCAACCGTTCGGCACGGCGCGACACGGTACGGCAAAGATGCAGATGTGCCGCGAGTGCGGACCCACCAGGCAAAATGAAACTGCGCAGGGGCTCGACCTCTTTGGTCATTGTATCAATCTGGCTTTCCAGACGCGCAACTTGCGCATCGGTCATGCGCAGCACCGGGTATTCTGCTTCGCCGTCTTTCTCCATATCAGGGCGGCAAAGGTCCGCACCGAGATCAAAAAGATCATTCTGGATCATGGCAAGCTGGGCATCCATCTCGCCGGTGGCATGCAGGCGCGCCAGACCGACGGTTGCATTCGTTTCATCGACCGTGCCGTAGGATGTCACCCGCATCGAGTGTTTGGCAACGCGGCTGCCGTTACCAAGGGCCGTTTCGCCGGAGTCTCCGGTTTTTGTGTAGATCTTGTTGAGAACGACCATCGGTTAGTTTCCTCCACCGCGCAAATAGACAAAAATCAGGATCATCACGACCGCAAGGAATTGTGCACCAATGCGCCAGCGCATGATCTTGTTTGCGTGTTTGCGGTTATACTCACCGCCCTTGCCAAAGCTGCCGATACCCCACATCAAAATGACGAGCACAACCAGCACTGACACAGACATTGCCCAAAAAAGCGGGTCATTGGCCATTGGTTCGATCCTTCCTTAATTCCTCTCGCATGTAGCAGGGCGCGCCGGAAAGAAAACCCTCAGCCGCGCAAAATGACCGCATCAAGAAGCCGCGTTGGCAACACGCGCCGCAAAAAACCCATCAGATAGGTGGGGGTCGTGACATAGTAGCGCGGTTTCGGGCGTGCAGATGTCAGGGCGTGCAGGATTTTTCTGGTCACCGCCGAGGGGGGCAACTCGAAACGGTCCGGTCCGTTGTCGTCATAGAGCCGTGATCGCAACTGTGCATATTGGCCGGCCCGCGCCGATCCTTCCCAGTCAATCCATTTCTCGAAGTGCGGGATCGCATTTTCGCGGATCTTGGCAGTGATCGGGCCGGGTTCGATCAGGATCACCTTGATCGGCGTGTCGCTCATTTCGATGCGCAAGACATCTGTCAGGCCCTCGAGCGCATGTTTGGTTGCGACATAGGCCCCGCGCCAGCGCAGCCCCACAAAGCCCAAAACGGATGAGCAATTGATAATGCGCCCATGCCCTTGCGCCCGCATGACAGGGATGACCAGCCGTGTGAGTTCATGCCAGCCAAAGACGTTGGTTTCAAAAATCGCGCGTAGCGCGCCGACGGGCAAATCCTCGACCGCACCGGGGCAGGCATAGGCGCCGTTGTTGTAAAGCGCGTCCAACGTACCCCCCGTTGCTTCCAGCGTTTCGGCAAGGCCGGTCACGATGCTGTCGGCGTCGGTATAATCAATGCGGGGGCTTTCAAAGCCTTCGCTGCGCATCCGGTCGCAGTCTTCTTGCTTGCGGCAACTGGCAAAAACGCGCCAACCGGCCGCCCGCAGGCCATATGCCGCATCATAGCCGATGCCCGAGGATGATCCGGTGATGAGAATGGATTTTTCTGTCATTTCGGTTCTTTGACCTGTGCGAAACGTTCTGGCAAGCCTCGGTCTTTGTGACTGGCGAAAGGGCGCGCAAATTTCGGCGCTTTACGCCAGAATCTTGGCCCGCTAAACCAGACACTATGAATGATGAAACAGAGACCGGCCTTGGGCCCAATGACGTCACTGAAAGTCTGCGCCGTGCGATTGGTGACAGGTATCTGACCTATGCGCTCTCGACAATTATGCACCGTGCGCTGCCTGATGCGCGTGACGGGCTGAAGCCGGTACACCGGCGCATCCTTTACGCTATGTCACGGTTGCGCCTGTCGCCCACGGGCGGATTTTTGAAATCTGCAAAGATCAGCGGCGATACGATGGGCGATTTTCACCCGCACGGTGATGCCGCGATTTATGATGCCATGGCGCGTTTGGCGCAGGATTTTAATGTGCGCTATCCGCTGGTGGATGGTCAGGGGAACTTTGGCAATATCGATGGCGATAACCCTGCCGCTTCGCGTTACACCGAAGCGCGTATGACCGCCGCCGCCGAGGCGTTGCTGGAAGGTTTGTCCGAAGACAGTGTGGACTTTCGCGACAACTATGACGGGCGGCTGACCGAGCCGGCAGTCTTGCCAGCCACATTCCCCAACCTTCTTGCCAACGGGTCAAGTGGCATTGCCGTAGGGATGGCAACGAATATCCCGCCGCATAACCTGCATGAACTGATCGACGCTTGCCTGCATCTGATCAAAACCCCCGATGCCCGCGACGACACTTTGCTAAATTACATCCCCGGCCCTGATTTCCCCACAGGTGGTGTGATTGTCGAACCCCCCGCCAATATTGCCGAGGCCTATCGCACAGGACGTGGGTCTTTCCGTTTGCGCGCCAAATGGGAAGTCGAGGATCTGGGCCGTGGGCAGTGGCAGATTGTGGTCACTGAAATCCCCTATCAGGTGCAGAAATCGAAACTGATCGAAAAGCTGGCCGAGGTGATCCAGCTTAAGAAAGTGCCACTGCTGGCCGATGTGCGCGACGAAAGCGCCGAGGATATCCGCGTGGTGCTGGAACCGCGCGCAAAGACCGTCGACCCCGAGGTCATGATGGGCATGCTGTTCCGCAATTCGGATCTGGAAACGCGGTTCAGCCTGAATATGAATGTGTTGATCGACGGGCTGACGCCCAAAGTGTGTTCCCTCAAGGAAGTGCTGCGCGCCTTCCTTGACCATCGCCGCGATGTCCTGATCCGGCGGAGCAAATACCGCTTGGAAAAGATCGACCATCGGCTCGAGGTGCTTGAAGGCTTTATCATCGCCTTCCTTAATCTTGATCGCGTGATTGATATCATCCGCTATGACGACGATCCCAAAAAGGCGTTGATGGTCGAGGACTGGGGCCGCGACCATATCCGCGCCACCTCCGAAGTTGATTATCGCTCGCCGATCGTGCCGGGGGCAGATCCTGAAATCTCGCTCACAGAAGTGCAGGCCGAAGCGATCCTGAACATGCGCCTGCGCAGTTTGCGACGTCTGGAAGAGTTGGAACTGATCGCCGAGCGTGACGCATTGATGGAAGAGCGCGCAGGGATCGAGGATTTGCTTGAAAGCGACGACCTGCAATGGAGTCGCATTGCCGAGCAATTGCGCGAAACCCGAAAGGTCTTTGGCCGCGATAGCGCAGGCGGGGCGCGGCGCACGCAGTTTGCCGAAGCCACCGAGGTTGTGGATGTGCCGCTTGAGGCAATGATCGAGCGCGAGCCGATTACGGTTGTTTGTTCGCAAATGGGCTGGGTCCGCGCAATGACCGGCCATATTGATCTGACCCGCGAGTTGAAATTCAAGGACGGCGATGGCCCGCGCTTTATTTTCCACGCGGAAACCACCGATAAATTGCTGGTCTTTGGCGCAAACGGCCGTTTTTATACAGTCGGCGCCGCCAATCTGCCTGGCGGGCGCGGTATGGGCGAGCCGTTGCGTTTGATGATTGATCTGCCCAATGACGTCGAGATCATCGATTTCCTGATCCACAAACCGGGCGAAAAGCTGCTGGTCGCCTCGGCTGAGGGCAACGGTTTTATCGTGCCCGAAGAAGAGGTTCTGGCGCAGACGCGGACCGGCAAGCAGGTGCTGAACGTCAAGGATACTGTCGCGAAGGTCTGCCGCCGCGTGGCGGGCGACCATGTGGCGGTGGTGTCCGAGAACGCGAAGCTTTTGGTCTTTGAAGTGGGTGAATTGCCTGAAATGGGCCGTGGCAAAGGCGTGCGCATCCAGAAATACAAAAAGGCGGCCGGGCGGCAGGGTATGCTTGAGTTGGATGGCGGGTTGTCGGACATCACGACATTCGCTTGGGAAGACGGGCTGTCCTGGCAGATGGGCGGCGGTAAAACGCGAACCGAGCCGGACATGACAGAGTGGAAAGGCGCGCGGGCCGGTGTCGGCAAGCGCCCGCCACACGGTTTCCCCAAAAACAACCGGTTCATTTAATCGTTTGACCTTCCAGTGCGGGAAGCACCTAGCCTGTTCCCAAATGGAATAGCGGATGAATGGTGCTGAGAATGAACAAAGTTGCAATCGGTGTATTTGCAGCGCTGGTAGGCGCTGGGGTTTACGTGATGACAGGTGCGGCTGATGCGCCCAACGTCGCTGATACAAAACCTGAAGCCGAGGCTGGCCCGTTGGTTGATGTCATAATTCCAGCGCGCTTCACCGAGCAGCAGGCAATGGGCCAGATTGCGTTCGAAGCCAATTGTGTCGTGTGTCACGGCGTCAATGCGGCGGGGCGTGATGGCGTGGGCCCGCCCTTGGTTCACAAGATTTATGAACCGTCGCATCACGGTGATGAGGCATTTCAGCGGGCTGTCGCACTTGGCGTGCAGGCGCACCATTGGCCGTTCGGGAATATGGCGGCTATTGAGGGGCTAACGCGCGCTGACGTGGCGACGATTGTTTCCTATATCCGCGCCCTACAGGTTGAGAACGGGATCAATTAGGCCAGTCTGAACCCAGCGCCATCGTGCAAATGCGGATCAACCACATTAAAGGATGTGCATTTCGTTTCCGTTATCGCAAATGCGCCACTTGATTTCCCATCCATTTCCAAATACATCGCCCGCGATGTTGGACCGGGCCGCTTGTGGCCCCTCAGAATTAAGGGCCCTGCAAAATGGCAAAGGCAAAGTTTGAACGTAATAAGCCGCACGTAAACATTGGCACAATCGGCCACGTTGACCACGGCAAGACCACCCTGACCGCTGCGAT